>NZ_FOMF01000021.1:0-42058 GCF_900112535.1 Bacillus sp. UNCCL81
TGTGGCCCGTTGGTCAAGCGGTTAAGACACCGCCCTTTCACGGCGGTAACACGGGTTCGAGTCCCGTACGGGTCATCCTTTTTTAAATAAAATTATCTTGGTCCCGTGGTGTAGCGGTTAACATGCCTGCCTGTCACGCAGGAGATCGCCGGTTCGATCCCGGTCGGGACCGCCATATAATGGCTCGGTAGCTCAGTCGGTAGAGCAGAGGACTGAAAATCCTCGTGTCGGCGGTTCGATTCCGTCCCGAGCCATCATAAAAACTACTGTATATACAGTAGTTTTTTATTTTATATCGACCTTATGAAAATAGAATAAATCAGTTCGATTTTACAAAAAAACCTACTTAATTTAAAATAGAAGTAAGTGGAGTAGACCTCTAGCAACAAGCTAGAGGTTTTTTTCGAAAATCTAGTGTTTATATACAAAAAGAATAACACGTAAGATGGTAGTCGTATTATATTTAGAGAGATAGTCCACAAAACGAAATTGCTATGATAAGTTTATTTGTTGCCTAATTTAATATTAAATTGCAAAAGATATGTATAGAATTGATGGTAGCAAAAACTGACTAGAAAAGGAGTGCGGGGAATGAATAAAAAAATATTAATAGTCGATGATGAAAAACCAATTGCTGATATATTGAAGTTTAATTTAGAAAAAGAAGGTTTTGAAATTGTTTGCGCGTATGATGGAGAGGAAGCATTACAAAAAGTAGATGAGTTTCTTCCTGACCTAGTTTTATTAGATATTATGTTACCAATTAGAGATGGTTTAGAAGTTTGTAGAGAAATAAGAAAGAACCATGAAATGCCGATCATTATGATTACAGCAAAGGACTCAGAATTAGATAAAGTACTAGGTTTAGAAATGGGAGCAGATGACTACGTAACAAAACCATTTAGCACACGCGAGTTGCTTGCCAGAGTAAAAGCAAATTTACGTAGACACCAAACAGGAGCTCCATCTGAAAAAGAGGAGTCAGTTGAAGTTATTATTGGCTCGCTTGTTATCAATCCAAATGCTTATATCGTAACTAAACGTGGCGAGAAGATTGAATTAACTCACCGCGAATTTGAATTACTATATTACTTAGCGAAGCATATTGGACAGGTTATGACGAGAGAACATTTACTTCAAACTGTTTGGGGTTATGATTATTTTGGAGATGTACGAACTGTCGATGTAACAATTCGAAGACTTCGTGAAAAAATTGAGGACAATCCAAGTTATCCACTTTTCATTGTAACTAGAAGAGGAGTAGGATATTACCTGCGTGATCCGGAGCAAGATTAATGGCAGCTTATAATAAAGTTGGTTTATTTAAATCAATTGTATTTAAATTTGTACTTGTTTATATTTTACTCATCTTAGTAGCTATGCAAATTATTAGCGTTTATTTTTCAAGAGAGCTTGAAAAGCAACTCGTAAACAGTTTTACAGTTGCGATAAACGAACGTGCTAAGCTACTGGCTTATAATATAAAAATAGAGTATGAAAAAAAGAAAACTCTTGATGACCCAGAAGTAAAAGCTAATATCCAAAAAATAGTTTCCGACTTTGGAAAGAATATCGGAATATCAGACGTAAGAGTTATTAACCAAAATAGTGAAGTCATTGCAACTTCAGATTCTAGTAATCGGTCTATTGTTGGTAAAAGGACTACTGATATTTTAGTAAAGAGAGCTCTATTAGTAGGCACTAGAACTGAGAAAGTATTAATTGATCCTAAAAATGGTCATCGAATGAAAACAATTGTTACCCCAGTAATGGAAGGTGACGAAATTGTTTCAGCCATTTACACGAGTGCTTCGATGGAAAGTACTTATGAAAGAATGGAATTAATTAACCGTATTTTTTCAACTGGTACACTTATAGCAGTAGCGATTACATCCATATTAGGGATACTATTGGCTAAAGCAATTACAAAGCCAATCTCTGAAATAAGAAGACAGGCCCAAGAAATGGCGAAAGGAAACTTCTCTCGCAAATTAAAGGCCTATAGTGAAGATGAGATTGGTGAATTAACGATATCATTTAATAATCTATCTCGTAATTTACAGCAAGCCAGAGCTTCGACGGATGGAGAAAGAAGAAAGCTTCAATCAGTACTAGAGCATATGTCAGATGGGGTTATCGCAACTGATCGTAGAGGGAAAATTATTCTCTTAAACGATCCAGCTGAAACGATGCTTAATGTTTCACGTGAAACAGTATTAAATAAATCAATCTTAGAAGTATTGGGAATCGAAAAGATTAATACTTTAGATGATTTATACGATGAGCCAGATTCAATCATGTTAGATTATAGTAATAATAAGAGACCAATGATTATCCGAGCGAGTCTTTCAACTATTCAAAAAGAATCCGGTAAAGTTAATGGTCTAATCGCTGTACTTTATGATGTAACTGAACAAGAAAAAATAGAGCAAGAACGAAGAGATTTTGTTTCCAATGTGTCACATGAATTAAGAACACCGTTAACAACGATGAGAAGCTATTTAGAAGCATTGTCAGATGGAGCTTGGGAGAATAAAGAAATTGCACCTAAGTTTTTACAAGTAACTCAAGATGAAACAGAACGAATGATTCGATTAGTAAATGACTTATTACAATTATCTAAGTTAGATAGTACTGAATATCGTTTAATGAAAGATTGGGTTAACTTCACGGAATTATTTAATCGGATAATTGATCGACATGAAATGAGTAAGTCTCAAGAAGTATCGTTCAAACGTGAGTTTATAAGTAAGACAAGATTTGTATTTATAGATGAAGATAGAATTACACAAGTGTTAGATAATATTATTTCAAATGCATTAAAGTATTCACCAGAAGGTGGGACTGTAACTTATCGTATTAAAGAGTCTAGAGATCAAATATTAGTTAGTATAACTGACGAAGGTATGGGAATTCCAAAAGAAAATCTATCAAAGATATTTGATCGTTTCTATCGAGTAGATAAAGCTAGATCGAGACAAGTTGGGGGCTCTGGACTAGGGCTTGCTTTGGCAAAAGAAATGATTTATGCGCACGATGGTCATATATGGGCTAAAAGTGAAGAAGGAAAGGGTACAACAGTCTATTTCACACTTCCAGTGGCTGATGACCAAGAGGATGAGTGGGAATGAGAAGAGAACATATAAAATCAGTTGTATTAACTACTCTTGTTATCGTAAGCTTAGTTCTTTCATATAGCTTATGGTCATATCAACCAACATACGATGTACTTCAAAATCAAGACTATGTCCAAAAAGTTTCGATTGGTGCAAAAAGAGACTTTAAGGACATAGTAATTCCGAATTTATTAGTTGTTCATGAATCAAATAAGAATTATGAAACAACTAAACAGGGGAATATATCACCAATTTATAGATCATTGCAGAAATCCGAAATCACGAATTTTGAAAACCTGACAAATAAAACATCTGAAGTTGCCTACCAGTCAATTACAAAAGGAAAAAATAAATTAGAAATTATTTTTCCAACTGTAGTGCCAGTAGAGACATTAGGTAAAGTTCTTAATCTAGATGCAAAACGATTACAAAATGTTTTATTTGACCGAATCATCATCAATTTATCTACTAAACAGGATTCTTCAGCAAGGATTTATTTTTCAAATGAAGCACAAAGTATTCTCTATGGAGCAACCTTTGATAACTCTTCAATTATTGCTTCTGTTGAAAAGATTCGAGACAATTACGAAAGCTTTACTGAAAGCTTAAGATATAAGTTAGATTCAGGTAAAATAATTTATTTACCTAAAAAACCAATCAAACTAACTACGATGGAGTATCTTACAACGGATATTGATGTTGATAAATTAAAAGATGCTATATTTAGTGATCCATCAAATGTCCGAAAAGAAAGTACCGATTCAGGAGATACATTCACAGATGGTACTAGACTAATGTCAGTTTCACCATTAAATCGAGCGATTTCATTTGTTAACCCGACAACACCTGAAAACAATAATAATCAAAGTCCTAATTTATTAGTCCAAAGAAGTGTTGATTTTATTAATGCTCATGGTGGCTGGACTGATGGATATATTTTGTCTGGTGTTAAACCTGAGAATAATGAAGTTTCATTTAGACTTTTTGTAAATAATTTACCTGTGTATAATAATTCAACAATTACGACGAGTTGGGGAGTAGACGATATAGAAACCTTTAAGCGTCCATTGTATAAATTTAGAATCCAGGTGGACAAGAAGGATAGTGAAATGGAGTTAATGTCAGGTTCACAAATTATGGACATCATATCTAATAATAAGTCTATTAATAAATCCCTTATAAAGGATATTAGCTTAGGGTACGAGACGATATTTGATGAAGATAAATCAACAATCAATCAACCGTACTATAACAGAGCAATCCTGTTAAAACCTGTTTGGATCATAAATTATGATGATACCTATAAGAAGATTGATCAAGATATGCTAAGTAGAACTGGGGTGAATATTGTTGGATTGGAGTAGAATCAAAACAATATTTATTTTAACTTTCTTAGTATTAGATTTATTTTTAGCGATTCAATATTATCAAAAGCGAAGTAGTGATCAGTTTGATACGATGGCGGAATCGAGTATTGAGGACCAATTAAAGGAAAATGATATCACATATGTGACATTACCTAAAAATTCTTTAAAGGAATCTTATATATCAGGTAATAGTAAGGATTTCTCGAAGAAAAATTTTGCTGATCGAAAAGGACAGAATATACAAATCTATAAAGATGTATTACAAAGTCAATTAAAAAAACCAGTTCCAATTGCAGAGACAAATAAAATACTCTTCTTAGAGAACTTCGTGAAGGAGTATGTTTGGAATGGTGGTAACTATCATTATTGTCAAATAGATCCAACGTCAAAAACGATATACTTCTGTCAAACCTATAAAGATCGCGTAATTTATAATATCGAAAGCTCAGTAGTTGAAATAAAGTATAACGATAATAATGAGATTTATGGGTATCGCCAAAGATATTTAGAAAACTTAAAAGAAATGATCGATAAAAAGAATGTCCAAGAAGCTTTACCAGCAATTAAAGCCATTGAAAATTTATTCGTTAAAGATGAATTAAAACCGAGTGATCGAATTACAAAAGTTGATTTTGGCTATTATACAGTAATCCCGTTATCGAATGGAGTTAAATTCATAGCACCAGCATGGCATATCGTTGTCAATGAAAAGCAGGATTACTTTGTAAATGCTATTGAGGGACAAATAATTAAGATAGATAAAGAACAATGGAGTGAATAGCGATGAGTCTGCATTTTAGTGTACTTGCAAGTGGAAGTACCGGAAATGCGTTATACGTTGGGACGGAGAAAACTAAGCTTTTAGTTGATACAGGACTAAGCGGTAAAGCGATGGAGTCTTTATTTAAAGAAATCAACAGGGATATAAAAGAAGTTTCCGGCATTCTAGTCACGCATGAGCATAGTGATCATATTAAAGGACTTGGAGTTCTTGCCAGAAGATATCAAATCCCAATTTACGCGAACGAAAAAACATGGAAAGCAATGAACCATTTAATTGGAGACATTCCAACAGAGCAAAAGTTCATTTTTAACATGGAAACAACGATTCAGTTTGGGGATATTGAAGTTGAATCATTTGGTGTATCACATGATGCTGCTGAACCAATGTTTTACGTATTTCATCATAATGAGAAAAAATTTGTTACAATTACGGATACAGGCTATGTAAGTGACCGAATGAAAGGGATCATTTCTAACGCAGATATGTATATTTTTGAAAGTAACCATGATGTCGAAATGTTACGCATGGGTAGATATCCATGGAGCATTAAGCGCCGTATTTTAAGCGATGTTGGTCACGTATCAAATGAGGATGCTGCACTAGCAATGTCAGATGTAATTGGGGACAAAACAAAACGTATTTATCTTGCTCATTTAAGCCAAGATAATAATATGAAAGAGCTTGCCAGAATGTCTGTTACTCAAACATTAGAGGGAAAAGGGTTTGAAGTTGGGATGCAATTTGAAATTCATGATACGGACCCTCAAAAACCAACAGATATAGTGTATGTATAAAACAAAGCGCATACTTAAGGGGAGAGTTTACTTTCTCCTCTTTTTTTTGTGCTAAAAAAAGGAGCTGTGTATAAGTGGAAAAAATAATTTTAAGCTGTGATGAGCACATAGAATGGGCTCTTGACGATTTTGTGGATAAGTATAGTGAAACACCCCTGTTGAATAAAGTCGAAAAAACGCATAATATATCCACAACCTGTGAATATTGTCAAAATGATGCCATATATATTGTATCGAACATAGATTCCCCCACTAAATGTGGATAGAAATTGTGGGTATGTGGATAACTTTTGTGTATAACTTGTTCGTAAAGTGAGGATATAGTGTGAATATCTCAATTATCAGTGTTGGAAAGTTAAAAGAGAAGTATTTAAAGATGGGGATCGATGAATACATAAAACGATTATCTAGTTACGCAAAAATGGATATTATCGAAGTCCCAGATGAGAAGGCACCAGAGAATTTAAGTGATGCAGACATGCTAATCGTAAAGGAAAAAGAAGGCGAAAGAATTTTAAGTAAAATAGCAGAAGATGCTTATGTAATTGCACTAGCTATTAAGGGGAAGGAACATACATCTGAATCACTAGCAAAAAAAATAGATCAACTTGCCACATATGGAAACAGCAAAGTAGCATTTGTGATTGGTGGGTCATTAGGTCTAAGTGATGCGGTGATGAAAAGAGCGGATGATACATTGTCATTTTCAAAAATGACTTTTCCACATCAATTAATGAAGTTGGTTTTAGTTGAGCAAATTTATCGTTCATTTAGAATTAATAGGAATGAGCCGTATCATAAATAATAAGGAAATTATTAAAATTAATCTTCTGTAAAAAGACGCAAGAATGTTGTTAAATCAACATTTGATCTTGTCATATTTAAATGATGAGATGTCAAGGATGCAAGATAAAATTAATAAATCTCAACGTTATTTAACGGTATAAGCAGTAAAATAGAAAAGGGAATGTGCCACAAAAAGTTGGATCACATTCCCTTTTCTATGTATATAGGCTAATTTCCTATCAGAGGTGAAGAAACGATTCTCTAGACTTAATTTGTAGGACCATTGTCAACGCTAGCTTCAATGGCACTTTGAACGTTTGCAGGCACTGAAGATAGGAAATCATAACCAGTCAAAGACTCAATAGAATCTACACTTACCCTATAGTAACTCCAAGGATGGCTAGAAGTGGTTTGATCATTTGGTAGGACTACAGCAATTACTCTCGTAGAAGCTGTAACTCGACTTAAATCATTATTTCCATTAGGTAATACAACGATCACTTTCCATGTTTTTGCTGGTACCACAACGCCATTCCCAACAGTAGTCTTATATCCATTAGACCCAGTGCCTCCTGATCCATAGCCACCAGATACTACATATAATTCATTTCCAGCAGTTACAAGTGAACGACTATACTCTTCTAAATTTGCCCAAGTAACTTCGTTGTTGTTTGGAGCTTGTGGAATCATATTGCTCATTAGAAAAGTTGCTGAATTGTTAGCAACAGTAGATGTTCGGTCAGCTGATGGACACATATGACCTCGATCAAATCCGCTTCCTGAAAATTCACTAGCAGTAACTTGATACCAGCCTGATGGCAATGTTGTATCAGCACGGAAATCATCCTGACGAGCGGCACTTCCAAGATCAGATGAACCTACATGCCAGCTAACCCAGTTAGGCTCGTGTTTGCTATTGTTGTAAGATAGATCATACTGAGATTTAACCATTAGATAATTATTAGAATTAGATGTATTACTTGTTGCGCCACTTGGGTTTCCTAATCCAATATGATCATTATCAGTGCCCGTTTGTGTTTCTGTTGAAGGTTCTGCTGTGGAAGACGAATTTTGAGGAACTATACTGCTCGTATTCACAAAGTCATTAGCATTATTATTCGTGTCCCAACCATTCCCTTGGCCTTGGGCAGTTCCACCATTGTTGTCCTTACGTTCTACACTTGTTGTAGCAGAAAGAGTACCTACTGGTGTAGTTTCTGAATCATTTGCAGAGCCGAAACCAACAAAATCCACGACATTTGAATCAGCTGAACCTGATACCGCAGTCGTAGCTTTAGCTAATGCAACTTTTCCGCTGCTTGCGCTTAAGTTGATTGTACCTGTAACATCCGCAGTTGGAAGGTCAATCGTTCCGCCACCGCCGCTTGCTTCTTTAATTAATATATATTGATGTGCTCCAATGCTTCCTGATAAATTTGTAATGTTACTGAATGCACCAGTAGAAGAGGCATATTGAATAGACCATCCAGATAAGCTAACACTTGAATTTGTCGGATTATAAAGTTCAATATAATCATTTTTATAGGAAGAACCGCTATTACCTCCACCACCATAAATTTCGCTGATCACAACATGGGTTCCCACAGCAGCCTGTGCGGGTTTATTAAATAAATTCCCAAACGTACCACCTAAAAAGACTAAACTAGTACAAACAAGAAGCGCTGTATTTCTCTTAAGATTTCCTTTAATTTTTTTAGATAATCTAATCTTTTGTTCAGATCGACTTTCTAACATATAACAAAAACCTCCTAATAAGTTTTAAAATTGATTTATTGAATGAATGGAGTAGTAAGAGCATTAATTGCCCATGGTTAAAGAGAAGTAAAAAACAAATTATTCGTTGGTTCAAATGATGAGATTCTGGTTGAAGATTCTTTGTGTACCCTAGTTTCTGCAATGCAATATGTACAATACAAAAGGTGAAAAAATAACGACCTTTTTGAAATTAAGCAAAAAAAAATACTGTTTAAAGTTGGATTTACGTAAATTATCTTGCTACCGGTCTATGTAATCCTAAATAGCCTTTTAAGCACCTCCTTAAGTGTTTTTTGTAGTTTTGCTTTTTTTTACAAACGAAAATATGATATGGGCAAAAAATCATAAGATCAACTTCTTATCTATTCACAAAACATAGACCGTATGACTTAGATCTATAATCTGTAATCATTTAATTTGCCTATTTCCACAATAGCATAATTAAATTTGGAATAGTTTTAATTTTTTGTAAAAAGATAAAAATCTTTTATTATAACTCTAACAATGTGGTTACCATAAATTAGTTAAAATAATGAGTGAAAAATGCGTACCTCTTATGGAAAATAAGAGGATTTTAATTGATTTTATATATGAGAGCCATTATTGATTTTTTATAATCATAAGAAAATCTTAAGATTTACATAGAGAGGTTATTAAGATTTTACTGATATCATCTTCTTACATGAAAAATAAAGAGGTGATAAAATTTTGAAAAAGGGAAATAGGAGAGAAATACATGAACATATTAGTTTGCGATGATGATCAGTCAATTGTAGAGGCTATTTGTATTTATTTAGAAAATGAAGGTTACAGCATGTTCAAAGCCTTTAATGGAGTAGAGGCTCTGGAAATCATCGAAAATCAGGAAATCCATCTCATTATTATGGATATTATGATGCCTAAGCTAGATGGGATTCGGACTACGATGAAGATCAGAGAAAGTTATGGAGTACCTGTCATTATGCTGTCTGCGAAGTCCGAGGATTCTGATAAAATTTTAGGCTTAAATTTAGGAGCAGATGATTACATAACAAAGCCATTCAATCCTTTAGAGCTCATCGCACGAGTTAAATCACAACTGCGGAGATATACAAGCTTAGGTAGTCTTGAAACAAAGAATAGTTTATATCGTAGTGGAGGGCTAGCAGTCGATGATGAAAGTAAAATCATTACAATTGATGGGGAAGTTGTTCATCTTACTCCAGTTCAGTATAAAATTGTAAAGCTCTTGACTGAAAATGCTGGTAGGGTATTTTCAATTGAAGAAATTTATGAAAGAGTATGGAACGAAACGGCTTTTAATCCCGAAAATACTGTATCAGTCCATATACGAAAAATTAGAGAGAAAATCGAAATAAATCCTAAAGAACCAAAATATTTGAAGGTGGTGTGGGGAGTTGGATATAAGGTCGAGAAAATATAGTCATTCGTTAACTACAAAAATAATTGTATTTACGCTTGTTGTTCTTTTCTTTTCAGGTATATTAAAATCGATTGCAAATATAGAGGCTTTAACCGACGATGATTTTGGAATAGTCTTTGAAGATAATTACTTTCTCAGCAAATCCTATATGCAAGAAGTTAAACCAATTATTACTAGCCTGACTCAGTTAGTAGTTGAGTATAAAAGTGAAGAGAATATTTCAAAGGGTGGAGCAATTAGCACAGAGGATATGAGATCAATTGAAGAATCTTTATATCCCGACTTTACGGAGAGGTCAAAAATATATAATCCAAGTTTAAGTGAAGAAGAAAACTTTGAAAACTTTAAAAAGGCTTATACAAAAGAAATTAATCAAGCAAAGAATCAGATGGTAACGGATGATTTAAAAAGATATCAAGGTTTAATGCAAATTTTAGGAGAAAAGAAAGATCTATTATATTATGCCACTGATGGAGTTAATGAGTTTACAAATAACACTTTAAAAGGCCAATTCAAAGGGAACCCTTCCTATGTAATTTATAAAAATTATAAAACAGAAATTTATCCAGCAACAATTGAAAAGAATAAGCGTTTTAATTGGATTACCGGAAATTTACATCAGTTAAATGAAAAAAATATGGAAGTTTCTATAGCGTTCACGCAAGATGCTTTGAATCAAAAAATAAAAGAATGGAAAGAAGATAAGTCAATTGCGACGAAAGCATTTATTCTGTTTATAGGATGTACAGTCGGATTCTTATCATCTTTTGTGTACTTAGCACTTATTATAGGTAGAAAAGCATTTAATGATCGAGAACTTCATTTAAACACAATTGATAAATTATTTAATGATGTTAATGTTGTATTGATAATGGCTCTAATTTCCTCTTGGGTAGCATTAGTAGACATGCTAACAATAGAGGTCATTAATAAGTTAGTATTTTTCCTTACAATTCCGTTTCTGATCGTGGCACTAGTGCTAATTTTATCAATCATAAAACAGATTAAAAACGGAACACTGTTAAAACATACATTAATCTATCTTTCATTAAGTAAGTTTTTTACTTTTATTAAAAATGTCTATAATAGTGGCAGTACTGGTGTTAAAACGGTTTTACTTGTAGTTGGCTATCCAATCTTAATTGCGTTAACATTTTTTATATTCCCAATCACGATCGGCTTTGCTGCGTGGTTTGCATATAAACAAGTAAAAAAATTCAATGCAATTAAAGAAGGCATCGAGCAAATAAAAGCAGGCGATTTCAATCACCATATAGAGGTAGATGGGAAAGGTGAGTTTGCAAGTCTTGCTAATAATATAAATACCATTACAGATGGTTTGAAAACAGCCGTTAATCGTGAACTAAAGAGTGAGAGGATGAAAACTGAGCTTATCACGAATGTATCACATGATATTAGAACACCATTGACGTCAATTATTACGTATGTTGACTTATTAAAAAAGGAAAAGGACCCTATTAAAATACAAGAATATGTAGGAGTTTTGGATCAAAAATCGCAAAGATTAAAGCTATTAACTGATGATTTATTTGAAGCAGCCAAAGCGTCTAGTGGAACAATTCCTGTTCATCTTGAGCGTATAGATATTTTATCGTTATTAACCCAAGGCTTGGGTGAAGTTAATGCAAAAGTAGAAGCTTTAGATTTAACATTTAAAATAAATCATCCCAAAAATAAACTCTTTGTTACAGCGGATGGAAAACTATTATGGAGATCTATAGAGAATCTATTATCTAATATATTTAAATATGCACTCAGAGGATCAAGAGTATATATTGATATAGAAGATATGGGGAATGATATACTTCTAACTTTCAAAAACATTTCTGCTTATGAATTAAATATTTCGGCTGATGAACTAATGGAACGATTCAAAAGAGGCGATGAATCGAGAAATAGCCAAGGTAGCGGTTTAGGTCTTTCAATAGCGAAAAGTCTAATTGAAATTCAAAAAGGGCAGTTTTCAATTCAAGTTGACGGTGATTTATTTAAGGCGATGATTCGAATACCTAAACAAAATAGTTTAATTTCTTAAGATCAAATAATTAAGATCTAGCACTCCTGTTCAAATAGGGGTGCTTTTTTATTGAAGGAGACAAGGAGGTAAATCACGAGTCATGCAGAAATCCAGGAAAACAAAGTATACTTAGAATGGATGAATAGAACGACAAATTCAATTAGGGGGGATTTATAGATTGAGGGGAAAAGTAAAAAGAACACTTATAACATTATTAACAAATCCGATTTTCTTAATTGGATACTGGGTTTTTGGACTAAAGTTAGCTTCAATATGCAAGTATGGAAGTATTGATAAAAATCTACCTATTTTATTAGTAAGCATAGCCCTATTAATATTGGTCATTTTATTTACCATAATAAGAGTTATAAAAGGCAGCGAGCGTAAACCGAATAAACTATCAGACTTAAAAGTATGGAAATTTATTTCTATTGTCTTGTTTGTTGCTATTACATTATTTTACGGAGCGAACATATATAAAAGTGCGACTAATTTTGGCGGTAAACTTGCGTGGTATATAGAACGACTAAAAAATCAAAGATCAATTAAATTTGAGCATAACAATATCTATCAATATGGCGTAGAAGGTATTTTTGAAGATATTAATAATAAACATACATTACCCAAGAAATTATATATGGAAAATAATTTTTCCCTTAAATTTAATTCAGATGGATTAATTACATCCTTTGATACATTTGTTTATGGGAAGAATGACAATGGAAAAGAAGAAAGCTTTCTAATAACTTATGATAAAAATAAGTCAGAAAATATTACCGTATATTTACACGGTTATGCCGCTCCTAATTATAATGATGACAAACTGTTAGATCCTTTAATTGAAACCGCTAATGTGATTCCAATTAAAAAAGCAGTTAGCAAATGGAATGAAAGTCAGTATGGATTGATCTATTACGGTAAAAGAAATTGGGGATACAATACAAATGGAATCATCAATATCGATAAGGATGGAAAAGAATATAGTCCGGAAACAGCAAGTAATGAAATCATTGGCTATACAGTATCCTTATTTATCCCTGGGATGGAAAAAGAGATTACACCTGCTAGGTATAACTTAATAGGTAATCCAAAATGGAGCAAACCATCTACTACCCCAAAACAACCTACTTCAGATGAGAAGAAAGACGAGCAAACTAATACAAAGGAACAGTTTTTTCTATCGAAAGAAGTTGGTTATAAACTAAATGTTGCAGATAAAGCATTAGGAAGCACATTTTATTCATTAAGCAAAACCACTGATGGTGGAAATGTATGGACTATTATTAATAATGACCCATACAGCGGAACAGTTGGTGGCGCTTCGGGCATCGTTTTTTTGGATGACAAACTCGGATTTTTAGGAGCAGTTAATCCATCCGGTAATGAAGGAACCTTATACCGCACAGACGATGGGGGCAAAACTTTCAAAAAAGTAAACTATACATCTCATGAAGTAAAGTTGAACAATGGACAGGCTATAAAACCTTTTGACACACCAAGTATGCCATTTATGATGGGCGGAGTTTTAAGCATGTTGGTTGGTCAAGGTTCAGATGGGGATTATAACGGGAATAGTAGCGAACTTTATCAATCAAAGAATAAAGGGCAAACTTGGAAATTTGTCCAGGAAATTAAAAAATAGATCGGATTAGAATGTAGAAAGATCTCTCAAAAAATTGAGAGATCTTTTTTTATGTTCTTAACTTGCGAGTAGAGATAGAATCGCAAGAGAAAAAGCTGAAAAGGATTACTAATTTAATCCAAAAAATGTAAATCTATAAAATTTGTAGAATGACAATTCACAAATTCCCCCAAATCCATTCATATAAAATACTTATGTAAAACAATAACAACAGGAAGATTACTCCAAATTATTAACAAAATCTGACAAAGTTCTTTCTTCACTTTATGCTAAATTTCCCCAATTTACTGTCTATAATACCCCAATTATAATGAAGAATGGCAATTAATTTGTCATAAAATTTTAAAAACTATTAAAATTCAGTCATCAAAGGGGGAGAAATGGTTAAGGGGGAATAGAGCTTTTGCTCTATCTATTAAAGTAAAGAAGGGAAATGAGAAAGGTATGAGTCATCGAAAAATGAAAAAGATGGTCATGTCAACGTTTCTTGCAACTTCCACACTGCTAGGATACACAGTTCCGGCGTTTGCCATGACAGGTGGAACAACTGCAAATGATAGTAAAGCTGTCCAATCTGACAGTAATAGCAAACTTGACTTGACTCAAACGCAACAATTGCAAAATTTATATTTAGAGAAGCTTCAATTTGATCCACAGCTATTAAATTCTTCGGATCAATTAGATTTAATTATTCAATTTAATGTTGATCCAGCCCCAATTCAAATGCAAAATCAACAGAAGAATGCAATTTCTGGAAAACTTTCTGTTAATCAAGAAAGCACGCCGGCTGTTACGTTAGAAAGTGCTCAAACAGAAGTAAATCAAACACACAGTGACTTTAAGAGTTTCGTTAGCAATGAGTCTAAAAAATTGAAAGCAGCAGGCGAATCTAGCTCTATTCATATAGGAAGAGAGTATACTCAAGTATTTAACGGGTTAGCTGTCAAAATTCCTAAAAGTTCACTTAATGATATATTGGCATTACCTTACGTAAAGAGTGTCTATCAAAATGTTAAATATGCGCCAATTCCAGCTTCTCAATTAATCGATGTTCCAGCGAGCGTAACAGGTGACGGAAAGGTTTCTGATCAAAAAACAAATCCAAATGTATTACCTGCTATTCGTTCAAATCGATCTAACATACAATCAGCAAGTAGTACTTCAGATAGCTCTTCCGTATCAGAAAAAGCAGTTAATACGCAGTCTGGAACAGTTCCACCTCCGGGTCCAGAAGGCCCACAATCTGGTGAAACAGCAGTTCTCGATTGGTTAAAAATACATGATTTACAAAATGAAAACATCACAGGGAAAGGCGTAAAGGTCGGCGTTATTGACACAGGTCTTGACTATAATCATCCAGATATTGCTGGAGAATATCAAGGCGGTAAGGATTTTGTAGACAATGACAATGACCCGATGGAAACGGTATATTCTGACTGGTTAACTGCAAAGAATGCCAATGATTCACTTCCATCTGATCAACAAGACCCGAATTTTCCAACAGATTACCATAATTATATTACTTCTCACGGAACCCACGTAGCTGGAACAATTGCAGGTCAATCAAGAAGTAGTTCTCCTTATGCAGTTAGAGGAGTTGCTCCTGAAGTTCAGTTATATGCTTACCGTGTATTAGGTCCTCACGGTGGTACAGATGAGGCAGTTATCGCAGGGATTGAGCAATCATATAAGGATGGGTGTAAGGTAATTAACTTATCACTTGGTGCAGCTTATAATGATTCATTGTCACCTAATGCTGTTGCAATTAACAATATTTCTGACCTTGGAGTAACTGCAGTTATTGCTGCTGGTAATTCTGGGCCAGGTGCTGGAACAGTAGGAACTCCGGGTGCAGCAGCTAAGGCAATAACTGTCGGCGCAATTGCTACACCTACTCAAGTTCCAACGTTTGACATCCATTCGTATGGAGCATCAGGGGAAGATTCATTTGCGATTACAAATACGCGTTTAATCGGAAAGGATTTTTCGGAATCGAATTCAAAGCTTAGTGGATCGACTCAGTATGATATCGTAGATGCTGGATACGGCACACCTGCTTGGTATGATGATCTTCGTAATAAAAATATTGATGTTAAAGATAAAGTTGTTCTTGTCAAGCGCGGTGGTTCATCTATGGACCAACTAATGAAGTACGCGACTAATGAACATGTTAAGGCAATGATTTTGTGGAATCCATCGGACAATTCTAATCTTCTATTTGATGATCAGGGGTTTTATCCATTTTATTTTGGTTCTATGGGTAGTACGGTTTACACTTTGCAAATAGGCAATAAAGATGGAACAAAATTCTATAATGCTTTTAAGGCCGGTACGATTAAGAAAATATCTGTATCGAATGCTGGAAATTTCACAATGCCAGGGAATTCACTTGCTAGTTTTAGTTCAACCGGTCCAGTTACAGGTTCATTAGCAATTAAACCTGATGTTGTTGCACCAGGTGTAGATATTTTCTCAACAGCTCCTTATGATATCTGGGAACCAAATAGCAAAGATTATTCGTATAATTACCAAACAATGTCAGGTACATCAATGGCTACTCCTCATGTTGCTGGTATGGCAGCATTGATTTTATCAGCTCATCCAAACTATAAGCCTGAGGATGTCAAAGTAGCATTGATGCAAACGGCTGATCCTATAGACTCACAAAAAAGTTTATTCCAAATCGGCTCTGGTAAAGCCGATCCATATCAAGCGGTGCATTCTGATATGCAATTTAAGGTAAAGGATTTTATTCAATCACGCTCATCAACTGATGATTCATCAAGTTCAAATATTATTAACATAGCAAATACAACAGGTTCATTTTCGTTTGGCTATACTGCTCGCTCAGTAGATGGTTCTGTTACGAAAACAGGCGATTTGTATATTACTAATAACGGAAATGCTGCTAAGACCTTCAACGGATCGAGCGCTTTCTTTAAGGATGCGTTCATGACAGATGGACAAGATGGTGTAGAGCAAGGTGCTAAAATTAGCATAAGTAATGCAACATCACCTGAGACTGAAATAAAGTCAATTACAGTTCCAGCAGGAGGAACTATTCATCTTACAGTAAAATTTACTGCTCCTACTTCAGCTGCAAGTGGATATTACGAGGCATATATTAACTTTGTTAATCAAGCTAATCCTGATGAAACTTACCGCATGCCTCTTGCAATTAATGTTCAAAGTAGAGGACTAGATTTTAGAATCCAAAGAAAAGCTTTTACGTTAAGTGGCGATAAAAATTTTAATCCTAATACATTTGCTGTTGTTCCTCAATCTTGGGCAGAGGTTCGAGTAAAAAGTCCACTAGATCCTTCATTTGGTTTTAGGCTTTATATTATGGATATAACAGGAAGTAAATATATCGGATATATTGCTACATTTAATCTATCTGCTTTTACTCTTGGTAATTTGGTTTATGCACCGTTATTACTTAATGGTAATTATTACCCTTATAAAGATCCTATTTCTAAGGATGATCCTAATTTATCAGTTAAACTTACACAACAACAATCAACTCAAAAGCAAGTTGGAGAAGGTGGTTATACAATACAAGCTCGTGCTTTAGACGCTACTACTGGTCAGTTATATGAAAAAAACAGCACAGTTTATGTTGATAACACCGCCCCAACGGTACAAATGGATAAAGGTAGTGAACCGGGCATTTATGAAATTGACCCCAATGGTCCTATGACAGATGGGGCGTTAAAGTGGTTCTCAGGAAAAGCTTACGATTCAAATGTTGATTATATGAAAAACGTTGGACATGAAACGCAAGTCCCAGCACCACCTAACTATGATACTGATACAAATGTAAGTCAGTCTTTAGGTAGAATTGACGGAATGGTTGGTGATTCAAACTCAGCACCGTACGTCAACTATTTCCTTTCCCCTAGTGGTGATGGACAATTTAAATTTGGTATTAGTAAAGAAGACCTTGTGAATACTTCTGATGACCCATTAAAAGAAAATTACGGTGTACAGTTCAGAATTTATCCTGAAGATTATTCATTTGCAGGTAATCTTGAAACGCAAGGACAATTTTATTATTTTGTTAAAAAAGGTAATGAGTATGTAGTTAATCGATTTGCGCGACTAGATTCGCCGGGTTCAACTACATTAAATGGAGTCGATCCTAACTTCCTTGTTGATAAAACATTAGTCTCAAAAGGAGATAACTTTAAATCAACATTATCTATTAAATATCCTAAAAATCTTGTTGGAGCGAAGTTCTATATTGATAGCCTTCCTTTTGCGGATATAAATGATATTGATTTTAGTCCGGAATACAAAGCCTTTTTAGCAACAAAGGGTCTTACAGCTGATAAGACTTGGATTCAAAAAGACACGGATGTAAATGGAGATTTTATATTCAGTTTCAATCTTCCGAAAGATGTACAAGCTCAAGGTGTATTAAATACAACGGACACAATGAGTGGTGGTGTTGCTAAAGAAATGCCTCTTCTTGACATTAAATACAAAGTATCAAACGATGCGGGATACGATACTTTATGGCTTGTTGGTTCTGCAAATATACCGGAAATCACAACGTATGACGGTGGGAAAAATGGAATGGATCGAGTCCCTACATTCCTAGATAAAAAACTTTACATTAAAGGCTCAGCGTATATTAGTGGAAGTATTAGACCGGAAGGTTTCCAAAACTATCCGACTTCTAATTCATTCGGTAGATCAACGCCAATAACAGCTGATGGTTCGGGGGTTGAGGTTAAGTTTGAAGATCCTAATGCAGGTGGTATTACGTCTAAATTGTCAATAGCTCAGGATACTACAGCCAGCGCTTCAAGTGCAAATCCAGGAATTATTCAGACTGGTTTATTCACAACTGACCTTCCTATGCAAGCAGGAGACAAACCATACAACTTTACAATGAAAATGCCAGGTCATTTAACGTTCTATGGAACATTAGCTGTTAATACTGCAGGGCAATATAATTACGCAGCGGGAGGAAGTTATTCTGTTCCGAATGCAATCATGCTAGCAGGTGATGTAAATGGTGACGATGTAATTGATATGAAAGACATTGAGAATGAAAGTGCAGCTTACAATAGCTTTGTTGGTACACCATCAACTTACACAAGAAATGCTGATTTTAACTTCGACGGTACAATTGACTATAGCGACTTTGAATACATCATCAAAAACTTTGGAAAATACAATACGACTGCACCAAATGCATCAACTTTAGAAGGAAAAATCGTTTTAACTACAAGTAAAACAACAACAATCACTGGATTTGGCACTTTACCAAGCGGTTCAGATCTTACTGCTTTTAACACTATTGTAAAACCAGTGCCATATATTAAAACAAGTGATAGCACCGCTTTTGTATATTATGGAAAAATAAATCCGTTTCAATTATTTTCTGTAGGCTATAAAACACCAGACCCTGTAAACGGCGCTACTACTCTTACACAAATTGAAGATACAGCTTGGAGAACTGCTGTAGACGGAGCTGGTGGACAAATTCTGATTGATGGAGTCGACCGAAAAGCAGCTACGAATTCATATAATGGCGTTTCAACAAATTCGATTATTGAAAAAGTAGTATCTAACAAAGGACAATATGAATTTGATCCATCATTGTTCAAAAAAGCAGGAGTCCACACAATCGTGTTCAAGGCTCCAGGTTATATGGATCGTTCTTTAAAATTCAAAATGCTAGATGGTATAGGAAACAGCTTTTCACTTTTATCACCAAACAACGTTGCAACAATCGGAAAAGCGTTGACATACACTCGATCAGATACAACAGGCTCAACAGCTGCGCACTATCGTGATATTTGGCAGCCAAATATTAATTCAATAACAATAACTGACCCTAACAATAATGTTGTTAAAAACTATACCGGAGCTGAATTAGCAGGACTCTTTAACCAATTGACGCCAGCAAACGCAACAACATTTAACTTTACTATCCCAGCAGGTATTTTCACGACGCCATCGTCGAGTAGTGCGGATTGGAAGATTACAATCTCAGCTGACAATTACACTTCGTATTCATTCACACAAAGAATTAATGCGTTCTCTTCTCCAACGTTGACTGCTGAAGCAAATCGTTATTTTAATGATAGCAATTCAACTCCAATCTCAATTGGAGTTGGAGCTACAAACGATACACAAGCGTGGAGAGATGCGATTACAGCCATTCAAATTAGCGGTACTACAATTAATAGAGCGGATTTTGAAGCTAATAAAATCACAGTAGGTGCTCCTGGAACACCAATTAAGATTGATGAAGCGCTAATCACTGCTCCAGGTAGTATAAAAATTAATATAATCGCATCAAATTACCAAACTACGTCTGTTGATCAACCTCTCTACAAACAAGGGGTAACACTTACAAGTCCGGCAGGTACGATTTATGCTGGAAAAGACCTTGTAATGACATTTAATCCAGGTGCAGCTGCATCTGATTGGATATCTGTTATGAAGGCTGGCGGTGATATTAAATTTGGCGGCAATTCAATCAAAACTAGAGCTGTGATTGATGAAGCATCAGGAACGTTAAAGATTCCATATGATTTAGTAAGAACAAATGGTGGAGCTGCAGTTTCAAGGAGTTTAGTTGTTTCAGCTCCGGGTTATGCTGACGTTAATGTAAATGCAACTGTTACACCACAAACTGCACCTGTAATTGCACCTTCGTCAACTGCAGGAACACCTCAGTTTGGTGATACCATTACTTACTATATTAATGGGGATGATAATCCGTTATGGAGAAGTTCAATTTTACTTGCACCGACGTCAGATCAATCGATAGATAACGGTGATATCACACTTCAATTATCATCGATTACATCAGTAAAACCTTATGTCACAACATCCGTAAAAAACGGTACAGGATCAGTAACTATTGATGGAAATGCAACACAATCTACTACTGCTGCTGGTAATAAGAACGTTAAGTTCATATCACCTTACTTTACGCCAATCACAATCGCTCAACCATTTGTTCAAAGAACGGCACCAACACCGAGTTTGACGCCAAGTGGAGTTAATAAACCAGTAATTATTACAGTACCTAATAATACTGAAAATATGAGATGGGCAAATGCTACAAAGGCAGTTACAGGAGATATTACAGTAGATGGAGTGTCAACTAAATCGGATACAACAATCTCATCAGATGAGAGCAATATTACAATTACTCTACCAGGTACTGCTTTCTCAACAACAGGTAATAAAGAGATTATGTTTACAGCTTATTGCTACCCGGATACAAAGGTAACTCAAGTAATTAAGAGCAATCCACCAGTGTTTGCTTCTAAAATTGCTTATATTCAAGAAGACACACCAATCACTATTAACTACAATCAAGATTCAGATTGGCTTGCAGCGTCACCTGTTGTTTCACTTAATGGCAAAGTAGTTGATTCTAGCAAGTACACTCTAACAGCTAAGGAACTAACATTTGTTGATCGCTCTTTATTTAAAGACCTAGGTGATTATAATTTTACAATTTCTGCACCTGGTTATATCGATACTTCATTTACGATTATCATAAGTGATGATTTATCACATTTGATTTCGGCAACAGCGGACAGCAACGGTAAAATTGATCCGGATGGCTTTACTTCAGTGAAACATGGATCAAATCAAACGTTCAAAATCACACCGAATACAGGTTTTGAGATTGGAAGCGTTAAAGTTGATGGACAAGAAGTAACAGTAACAAACGGCGAGTACATTTTCACAAACGTAACAAAAAATCATTCGATCAATGTAACATTCAAACAAATCGTTCACATCATCACGGCTTCAGCTGGAAGCAATGGAACGATTAGTCCGAACGGTAGAATTGCTACGAATTATGGAACGAACCAAACATTTAATATCACGCCTTACGAGGGTTATGAAGTTTCAACGTTTAAAGTAGACGGTGAGGATACAAAGTTAACAAACAACTCATACACGTTTACGAACGTAACAAAAGATCATACGATTAATGTAACATTTAAACAAATCGTACACACAATCACAGCAGCAGCTGGAAGCAATGGAACAATCAGTCCAAACGGTAATGTTTCTGTAAATCATGGAAAAGATCAAACATTTACGATTACACCGAATAAAGGGTATGAGGTTGCTACATTTACTGTTGATGGTGTAAATACAAATCTTACTGGTAATTCGTATACGTTTACAAATGTATCGAAGGATCACATGATTAACGTTACGTTCAAGAAGATCATTTACACAATCGTAGCATCAGCTGAAGGCAATGGAACGATTAGCCCAAGTGGTATACTTTCAGTAGATGAAGGAGCAAATCAAACATACAAAATTACGCCTGATAAGGGTAATTATGAGGTTGAATCGTTTAAAGTAGACGGAGTAGAAACTAAGCTAACAAATAATACGTACACGTTTACGAATATAACAAAGAATCATACAATCAGTGTTACGTTTAAACACAAAGGTAACAGCGGAAAGTAATGAATCAGCAGAATTGACAGAGAAAGTAAGACGTTCAAAAAATAGGTTTGTTATATAAATAGAAAATATATTTTTTCGAACGAGAAATTAAAGGCTCATTTTGAGTCGCACTAGGCTGTCGGGATCTTCTCGACAGTCTCTTTTTTGTATTAAATCATTTAAGTCAGAGTAAATTTAGACCATAATTTGGTTCAATTAAATAATTTTAAAATAATAAGCAAATCTTTCCTTCGGTTATTTTATATTGTACAGGAGACAAACTTAAAATAAGCGCTTACTATATAGAGGTAGGGTTTACTAACTAATCGTGAGTCAAAATTTTATTTTTCTAAAATAAGGACCTTAATGATAGATTTTTAACTTTTTTACATTGTTTAAATAGTTTATAATTATCAGATAAAGAAAAAAATTTTTTTAGGGCAGTTAATAATAGAAATATACTATTAATTGGATATAATTAAATAGTGATATACTATTATTAAAATGTAGTTTAAATGTGTTATACTATTAATAAGATATAATTGAGACAGAAAAGGTGTGTTCCTAGGTGGTGCCTTGCTTTTTGTGACACCTAAGCAGGAAAACCTACTTTTTTGCAAATAAAGGGGAAAAGGAAGGTTATTATGAGCAACAGACAAACTAGAACAGACATTATCTTAATTGGTGCCGGAGTCATGAGTGCGACTTTGGGGTCATTACTAAAAGAGTTAGCACCGGAAATGGAAATTAAAGTATTTGAGAAATTAGAAAAAGCAGGAGAAGAAAGCTCTAATGAGTGGAATAATGCAGGTACGGGACATGCTGCGTTATGTGAGCTTAACTATACATCAGAAAAAGCTGATGGAACGATTGATATTAGCAAGGCGATAAAAATTAACGAACAGTTTCAACTTTCAAGACAATTTTGGTCATATCTTGTAAACAATAACTTGATTGGTAATCCACAAGACTTTATCATGCCGATTCCTCATATGAGTTTAGTGCAAGGTAAAGAAAATGTGGAATTTTTGAGTAAACGATTTGAAGCGCTTTCTAAAAATCCTCTATTCAAAGGGATGGAATACTCAGAAGACGCTCAAAAGTTGAAGGAATGGATCCCGCTAATCATGGAGGGACGCACATCTAATGAACCAATAGCGGCAACAAAAATAGACTCAGGAACGGACGTAAACTTTGGTGCTTTAACGCGTATGATGTTTGAGCACTTAGAGAGTAAGAATGTAGAGATAAACTATAGACATGCTGTAGAAGATATTAAGCGCACTAGTGACGGCTCATGGGAAGTAAAAGTGTATAATATGAGCACAGGTAATATCGATTCCCATATTGCAAAATTCGTATTTATCGGTAGTGGAGGAGCTAGTCTACCTTTACTGCAAAAAACTGGTATCCCTGAGTCAAAACATATTGGAGGGTTCCCTGTAAGTGGACTATTCTTAGTATGTAAAAATCCAGAGGTTGCCAAGCAACACCATGCAAAAGTATACGGAAAAGCTAAAGTTGGTGCACCACCAATGTCTGTTCCACATCTTGATACAAGATATATCGATAACCAAAAGTCGTTATTATTTGGACCATTTGCAGGCTTTTCACCAAAGTTCTTAAAAACAGGTTCAAATATGGATCTGATTAGCTCTGTTAAACCAAATAACGTTATGACGATGTTAGCGGCAGGTGTAAAAGAGATGTCATTAACTAAATATTTAATTCAACAAGTCTTATTATCGAATGAAAAACGTATGGAAGAATTACGTGAATTTATTCCAAATGCTAAGAGTGAGGATTGGGATATCGTAGTTGCTGGTCAACGTGTACAAGTTATTAAAGACACTCCAGCTGGAAAAGGGACACTACAATTCGGTACAGAAGTAGTTAGTGCGGCTGATGGTTCGATTGCGGCATTACTTGGAGCATCTCCAGGTGCTTCGACTGCTGTTCACGTAATGCTTGAAGTATTAGAAAAATGCTTCCCTGGGCATATGATGGAATGGGCTCCAAAAATTAGAGAAATGATCCCATCATTTGGATTATCTCTAGAAGATCATCCAGAACTTTTAGATGAAATCCAATCTTCCACTTCAAAAACGCTTGGATTAAACGAAAAAGAGCTAGCTTATAATTAATTTTTTTCAAATTAAATAGCATAATTAAGTTAAGTTAAGAACCTTCAATTAAAAGTGATTGGAGGTTCTTTTTGTTGTGATAGGCTATGGGAGAATAGGGCTAAATGACGAAGATAATGATGAATCCTGTCGATTTTAATTTTTTGAAAAATTGAAAAAAAGTGTTCATGATTTAAAAAAGAGGTGTTATACTACATACAACTGGTAATGACATCATTACTAAAGTGAATTTATGAAAGTTATAACAGGGGGTGAATGTTCTATTAGAAATTAAACATTTTTTGTAAGCCTTTTCAAATCAACTGGTAATAACATCATGACAACGTATTCATGGAGCACAATATTCCAAATCATGTCTTTTAGAGCAACTACTAGATTAAAAGGCTTTAAACTTTTAAGAGAAAGAAGGGGAATAGGATGAAAAAGTGGCTTGTTTTGCTACTAACTTTGGCTTTAGGCTTACTAGGATTAGCTGGTTGTGGTAGCAGTGACACATCGGGGGATGCAAAAGATGGAAAGGTTGAAATTACTTACGGTTTTTGGGATAAGAAGCAAGTTCCCGCAGTTGATGAAATTATAAAATTATTTAATCAAAAGTACCCTAATATTAAAGTGAAAACTGAGCTTACTCCATATGCACAGTATTTCCAAAAGCTAGAAACTGCTGCAACAGGGGGAGCATTACCGGACGTTTTATGGATGAATGGTCCACATATAGTCCAATATGCGGAAGGCAAAGTAATTGTCCCACTTAGTGACTTAGCATCAAAGGACAACTACAGTCTAGACAATTATCCTAAGTCATTAGTCGATCTTTATACAGTAGATGGAAAGCTTTATGGTATTCCAAAAGACTTTGATACAACTGGACTTTGGTATAACAAAAAGATTTTTGATGAAGCAGGTATACCTTACCCAGATAATACTTGGGATTGGAATAAGTTAAAAGAGGTTGCTAAGAAGCTTACAAATAAAGATAAGGGAGTTTACGGCTTTGCAGCTTTAATGGGTAACCAAGGCGGATATTATGATTTCATTTGGCAAAATGGTGGTCATATTATTTCCGATGATGGCAAATCAGTCGGATTTGATCAACCTGAGGCAATTGAAGCACTTAAATATAACATTAGTTTTATAAAAGAGGGTCTGTCTCCAACACAAGCTCAAATGACGGAAACAGCACCATCAGAGTTATTCTCTTCTGGAAAAATTGCAATGATGTTTGATGGACCTTGGATGGTTCCGGAATATAAGAAAAATCCAGATTTAAATGTAGCTGTCGTACCTAAAGGAAAACAGCGTGCAGTTGCCATTCATGGATTAGCAAACGTTATTGCGGCAAACACAAAACATAAAGATGCTGCTTGGAAGTTTGTTCAATTCCTAGGTTCTAAAGAAGCAGCAGAAGTATATGCGAAAACTGGTACAGTAATCCCTGCTTATAATGGTACACAAGATGCTTGGTTAAAAGCTGTTCCAAATTTAAATCTTCAAGCCTTTATTGATGGAGTTGACTATTCAGTTCCGTTACCAAGTGTAAAAAATACGGGCGAAATCTGGCAGTATGAAACTGATATCTTGAAAAAGGCATGGAGTAATGAAGAAAGTGTTGAAGATGCTGCAAAAGAATTAACGAAAAAGGCAGATGAGGCACTAGCAAAGAACTAAAAAAATGAAGAGAAGAAGATTTATAAAGCCTAAAATTACTTCTTCTCTTTATTTCCCTTAAAAGGAGTGAATACAGTGAAAGAAATGCCCCTACAAGTTGAAGTGAAATCAAAAAGTAAACTAAAAATACCAAGCTTATCAAAGACGAAAAAACGATCAGATTATTTTTGGGCGTATTGTATGATTGCTCCAACAATGATTGGTTTAACGATTTTCTATTTGTGGCCAATCATTCAAACGATTTACTTCAGTTTTACAGAATGGGGAGCATTTGGGCAATATGAATGGACAGGATTAGACAATTATAGACGAATGTTAGAAGACTCTAACCTACTACAGTCGTTTAAAAACACAGGCATTTATATCGTTTTTACGGTTCCGATTGGTATATTTTTATCAATTCTTATAGCAGTACTTTTAAACCAAAAAATTAAGGGTAAATCTGTTTATCGAACCTTATATTTTTTACCTGTTATTACCATGCCAGCAGCAATCGCTATGGTTTGGAGATGGTTATATAATTCTGATTATGGGCTCCTAAATTATCTTTTATCCATCTTTGGCATAAAAGGTCCACAATGGGTAAGTGATCCAAAAATTGCACTGTATTCAATTATAGTAGTAGCAATTTGGAGTGGACTTGGTTACAACATGGTTATTTTTCTTTCAGGACTACAAGGGATTCCAAGATCATATTACGAAGCAGCGGAGATAGATGGTGCAGGGCCAGTCAAGGTCTTCTTTAAAATAACACTACCGTTACTTTCCCCTGTTATATTCTTCGTAACAATCATGTCCTTTATTGGGGCGTTCCAAGTGTTTGATTTAATTTTTATGATGATTGGGAAAAGCAGTACAGCACTCGAAAATACTCAATCAATTGTGTACTTATTTTATCAGCATGCATTCGTGTTAAACGATAAAGGTTATGCTGCTGCAATTGCCGTTTTACTATTAATCATTATTTTGATCATTACAGCGATTCAAATGGTTTTACAAAAGAAATGGGTTCATTATGATTGAAGGAGGAGTAACCATTGGAGAAAGCAAGATACCAGATTACAAGTAAAACAATCTTAATTCATTTAATCCTAATTGTCGGCGCCTTGGCAATGGTCTTCCCTTTTATATGGATGTTACTAACTTCATTAAAAACTTATGCTGAGTCGATTCATGTTCCACCTGTTATTGTTCCAAAGCATTTCCAGTGGGTGAATTATAAAGATGTTTTTGAATTACTACCATTCTTTAAATTCATGTTTAATACGCTAATCATTACAGTAATTCGCACAATCGGACAATTATTACTATGTTCTTTAGCTGCGTACGCTTTTGCAAGAATTGAATTTCCAGGAAGAAACATTCTTTTTTTAATCGCATTATCGGTTTTAATGGTACCTGGGCAAGTCTTTTTATTGCCGCAATATATGATCATGGTGAAATTAGGCTGGTTAAACACTTTACAAGCGGTAGTCGTTCCAGGTTTATTTAGCGCATTTGGTACATTCCTATTAAGACAATTTTTTATGGGATTACCAAAGGAATTAGAAGAAGCTGCTAGATTAGATGGCTGTAATCATTTCCAAATTTATTGGAAAATTATGCTTCCTTTAGCAAAGCCAGGTTTAGTTGCTTTAGGTATATTTACAACGCTATGGAGCTGGAATGAATTAATGTGGCCAATGATTGTTAACAGTTCACCAGAATCAATGACGTTATCTGTAGGTTTGTCTTCACTACAAGGACAATACTTAACCAATTATCCAGTTTTAATGGCAGGGTCATTTTTAG
The DNA here is from genome assembly GCF_900112535.1 of Bacillus sp. UNCCL81. Classification (NCBI taxonomy): domain Bacteria; kingdom Bacillati; phylum Bacillota; class Bacilli; order Caryophanales; family Bacillaceae; genus Bacillus; species Bacillus sp. UNCCL81. Next base: position 27,775 of record NZ_FOMF01000021.1, read on the forward strand.
CCATTTTACCAATGCTTATTTTATTTATGATTTTACAAAAACAATTTATTGAAGGAATTGCAGTTACGGGAAGTAAATAAAAATCTTACAAAGCTTGGAGGAAACTAATTATGAAAGCAGCATTAATAGGAGCGGGAAGTAGAGGATTTTACGCATACGGTTCATATGCTTTACAGTATCCACATGAAATACAATTCATTGCTGTAGCTGAGCCAAATAAAGAAAAAAGAGAAAAGTTTGCGGAAGCTCACAATATCCCTGAAAATATGAGATTTGAAGACTGGACTGAGTTATTAGAAAAAGAACAGCTATGCGAGGCATTATTAATTTGTAGTCCAGATCGTAATCATTATAAGCCAGTTATGAAGGCAATTGAAAAAGGATATAGTATTTTATTAGAAAAACCGATGTCACCGGAACCAATTGAGACGTTAGAAATAGCTGAAGCGGCAGAAAGGCATAATACATTATTAACAGTTTGTCATGTTATGAGATATGCGCCATTTTATCAAGCACTAAAAGAAGTTGTTGATCGAAAAGTAATTGGCGATATCATATCAATCCAGTGGAATGAGAATGTAGGTTACTTTCATCAAGCTCATAGTTTTGTACGTGGTAACTGGCGTAATTCGTCTGAATCTAGCTCAATGCTCTTACAAAAAAGTTGCCACGATATGGATATGCTTGCATGGCTGGTTGGTACAGAATGCAAGAGTGTATCTTCATATGGGAGTTTAACTTACTTTAAAAAAGAAAACGCACCAGAAGGCTCAACTCATCGCTGTTTGGATGGTTGTAAGGTAGAAAAGGAATGTCCTTATTCAGCGGCTAAATGGTATTTACATGACCGTGATGTTTGGCCAGCAAATGTTATTTCAGCAAGTTCAAGTCTTGATAGTAGACTTAAGGCAATTCAAGAGGGACCATATGGACGTTGCGTATATCACTGTGACAATGATGTTGTTGACCATCAAGTAGTTAATTTATTATTTGAAAATGACGTAACAGTTGCATTTACTATGACGGCATTTACAAATGAAACATTCCGTAACTTTAAAATTATGGGAACAAAAGGCGAAATAATAGGAAATGATGCTAAAAACGAAATTGAAGTTAATTATTTTTCAGGTAAGAAGGAATTAATTAAGCCATCAACTGTAGATGGTGGCCATATGGGAGCCGATACAAGTATTATGGCTGATTTCATTCAACGTGTTACTAAGAAGGACAAAGGCAGCTTAACATCAGCTATCGTATCAGCTAAAAGTCATATGATCGCTTATGCTGCAGAAGAATCAAGAGTGTCAGGAACGATGGTTTCACTAGATGACTATGAAAAAAAATTAAGAATGACAGAAGAGAGAGTTTTGTAGAAATTTCTATTGCGACATAGTGTGGTATCTTTTTCAATATTATGTATAATAGATGTATATTTAACTGGTTATGACAAAGATACCACTAAAGGAGCTAATCATGGTAGAAAAGGATTCCCGACTTCCTCTTTATTATCAATTAATGGATATTTTATTAGAAAAAATTGAATCAGGCGAACTAGCTGAAAACGATCAGCTACCATCTGAACGAGAATTATGTGATACGTATCAAGTTAGCCGAACAACGGTAAGGCAGACGATGCAAGAACTTGAAAAACAAGGCTATATTTATAAAGTTCATGGCAAGGGGACATACGTTTCAGAAAGAACGTATAACCAAAGTCTTGTAAAATTTTATAGTTTTACAGAAGAAATGAAAAAAGCAGGGAAAATCCCAACCACTACAGTCGTTTCTTTTGAAAAAATAAATTGTGACAGTAAAGTAGCAAAGGTCATGGATCTATCGGTAGAAGAAGAGGTATTTAAGATTGTTCGGTTAAGACTTGCAGATCAAGAACCGATGTTATATGAAACCTCTTATGTACCTGTAAAGGATTTTAAAAATCTTTCAAGTGAAGAATTGCAACATACACCAATGTATGAAATCTTCAGAACTCAATATAATGTGAATATTTCTAGAGCTTTAGAAAGTTTTATGGCTGTTAGTGCAAATAAAGTGGAGTCAGAAATGCTAAACATTATCGAAGGTGCACCATGTCTAATGCTTAAACGAGTAACTTATGATCAGAGCAAAGTAATTGAGTATACAATTTCTATTGCAAGAGGGGATAAATTTACTTATACAGTAGAGTTGAAGTAGACACTTCAGACTGGCCATCACCGCTGCTTGCAATCAGTCTGAAAACCAGCTTTTAATGGATTTTTCTACACACTAAAAATAGATACAGAAGTATCTATTTAACCTAACTGGTAATGATGACACTAACAGTTAAAATAGGAGGAAGTAAATATGGAGCTATTAAAATCGAGTGAATATGAAAGAATGAATGTTGGCGCGAGCCATACAGCAAAAGAAATAGCCCAGCAACCTAGATTATGGAACGAAACGAAGGATATTCTTTTATTTAGTAGAGACCAAATTCTTACATTTTTAAATAGCATTGAAAACAAACACAATCAGTTACGAATTATTTTAACTGGTGCAGGTACCTCTGCATTTGTTGGTGACACAGTCCTTCCTTATCTAAAACAAATCGTTAACAACAAAAAAATTGTAGTAGAGAGTATTGCTACGACAAATATTGTGTCAAATCCATATTCTTATTTAAGCAAGGACATTCCAACTATCATGATTTCATTTGCTCGTTCAGGAAATAGTCCAGAGAGTTTGGCTGCTATTCAATTAGGAGAACAAGTGATAGATGATTTTTATGGAATCGTTTTTACATGTAACCAAGATGGACTACTGGCTCAAAAGAAGAAAAATGATCATAATCATATGGTCATCTATATGCCAGAAGAAGCAAACGACCAAGGATTTGCAATGACGAGTAGTTTTACGACGATGCTTTTCTCAGCTTTACTGCTTTTCAATATTGATCAGATTCATACGTGGGAGAAGAAAGTTGATGAACTTATGCATGCTGGTCAATCAATTATTAGCAGTAGCGAGCAAAGTATTAAACAGCTGGCGAATTCATCTTTTCAAAAAGTCGTTTATTTAGGCTCAGGAGTTTTTGAAGGATTGGCAAGAGAAGCATCTTTAAAATTGTTGGAGTTAACAGGCGGGACAATTCCGTCTACTTTTGATACTTCATTAGGTTTTAGACATGGCCCTAAGTCCATTTTAGATAAGGATACTGTTGTATTTGTATTTTTATCTTGTAACCCTTATACAAGACAGTACGATCTCGACATTTTAGAAGAGATTTACAAAGAAACCAATCGAGGAAAAGTAGTAGCAATTTCATCTTTAAAGGATCAGGTTGCCAAAGAATATAGTGATCTTTTCTATCATGTGGATCTTCCTAAAATTAGTGAAGATATTTTTCTAACTTTCCCTTTTATCTTATACGCACAAACCTTTGCCATGTATAAATCTATTAATCTCGGCTTTTCTCCAGATAACCCTTCCCCATTAGGAGTTGTTAACAGAGTTGTTAAAGGAGTTACGATTCACCCTTTTACTAATGAGATGAAGAATGGAGGAGATTTATTTTGATTACTTCAAGAAGTACGATTCTTTTAGAGGCACAATCTAAAGGCTACGCAGTTCCGGCATTTAATATTCATAACTTAGAAACAATGAAAACAGTTTTAGAAACAGCTCAAGAGCTACGTTCACCGGTCTTGATCGCAGCTACTCCAAGTACAGTAAGTTATATGGGAGAAGAGTTTCTAATTAGTATGATGGAGGCCGCAAAAAAAAGATATGATATTCCAATTTGTTTTCATTTAGATCACCATGAAAAAATTAATGATATAAAAGCTTTAATTGATAGTGGAATTCACTCAGTCATGATTGATGCTTCTCATCATGACTTTGAAGAAAATATTCGAATCGTTCGTGAAGTAGTTGATTATGCTTCTTCATTTGGAGTTGCTGTGGAGGCGGAGCTTGGCCGACTAAGCGGGGTAGAAGATGATCTTGAAGTGGATGAAAAGGATCAAATTTATACAAATCCGGCACAAGCGAAAGAGTTTGTTTCAAGAACAGGAATCGACTCGTTAGCTGTTGCCATTGGAACAGCTCATGGTCTTTATAAAGGAGAACCAAAATTAGATATTGAACGATTAAGTGCAATCCAAAGAGAAGTTGATATTCCACTAGTTCTTCATGGAGCTTCGGGCTTACCTGATGAATTAGTACAACAGACGATAAAAAACGGCATATGTAAAGTAAATATTGCTACTGAATTAAAAATAGCTTTTGCTAATGGATTGCGTGGTTATTTGAATGAACATCCAGATGCCAATGACCCTAGATATTATTTTAAAGATGCAGTAAGAGAAATGAAGTTAGTCGTTGCTGATAAGATTAAAATGTGCGGTAGTATGAATCGGGGTTAGAAAAATGATTGCTACAATTACATTAAACCCAGCTATTGATATTCGGTACAATCTTCCCGTCTTACACTTAGATGACGTTAATCGTGTTACAGCTGTAGATAAAACAGCTGGTGGAAAAGGACTTAACGTTTCACGTGTATTATCTCAGCTGGGAGTTAAAGTTACTTGTACCGGATTTTTAGGTGGAAAAAGTGGCGAGTGGATAGCTGGTCAGCTCCAAAATTACAATTTAATTAATCATTTTGTAGAAATAAGAGGAGAGACGAGATTTTGTTTAGCAATTGAATCTAAAGAAGGTCATACAGAAATTCTTGAACAAGGACCTGAGATATCGGAGAATGAAAGAGAAGAATTTTTGAAAAATTTCGATACCATTCTAGAATCAAATAACTATATTGTAGGTTCTGGCAGCTTGCCTTATGGAATCGGTTCTGATTTTTATAGAGACCTAATAGAAAAAACAAAACAAAAAGGGAAATATTTTCTTTTAGATTCAAGTGGAGAATCTCTAGCCCAAGGTGTAAAGGGAAAGCCCTTTTTAATTAAGCCGAACAGAGAAGAGTTTTGCAAGTTAATCGGGTTAAACCAATTATCAATAGAAGATATGATTTTGCACGCTAGGGAAATATGCCAAAAGGGTACCCAATACGTTTTACTTTCTTTAGGAAAAGAAGGTGCTATTTTAATTAGCGAGAACGTCACACTGCAGGCAATCATTCCAATTTTGACAGATGTGCACCAAGTTGGATCAGGAGATAGCATGCTTGCAGGCTTTGTCTTTGCTCATTCGAAAGGCTATTCAATTGAAGATATTTTAAAGTGGTCATGTGCCTGCGGGATATCTAATGCTGCCTCAGAGCGGACTGGATCAGTTGAATTAACAAAAGTTCAACATTACTTTAATCTCATTAAGGTGAAGGAGTTAACAGGGGGCGATTATGGTGGAAAATATAGTTTGTTTTGATATCGGGGGTACATTTATCAAATTTGGACTAATAAATCGTGATGGGCATTTAGTATACAAAGATAAGGTACCAACACCTAAAAGTAATATACAAAAGCTGCTTCCTGAACTTTTAGCTGAGAAAATAAAAAAGCTCCAAAATGATTTTTTAATAGCAGGAATCGGAATCTCCTCGTGTGGTCTTGTAAATCATGAAACAGGCGAAATTTTATTTTCCAACAATATACCAGACTATTCAGGAATGAAGCTTGGAGAAATACTTTTCAATTTATTTAAATTACCCGTTAGTGTAGAAAATGATGTGAAAAGTGCTTGCATCGGTGAAATGTGGAAAGGCGCAATTCAAGGAAAGAAAGATGTAGTTTTTCTAACATTAGGAACAGGTATTGGAAGCACCATTATCATAGATGGGAAGATTGTAAGCGGATCTCGTTATTTAGCTGGTGAACTAGGTCATACCGTTATCATTAATAACGGACGTTCTTGCGGTTGTGGACGGAGAGGATGCTTTGAAAGATATGCTTCTACCTCAGCTTTAGTAAGTGATTTTATTGATGAAAAGAACAAGAATAGTGAAGTTATAAAGAAAATCTCTGGAGAAGAAATCTTGGCTCTAGTAGAAGAAGGAGATTCAATTGCTACTGCCGTATATAAAAGTTTTATCAATTATATAAGCATAGGTCTCTCAAATATAGTTCATCTCCTGAACCCTGAGGCAATTATTATTGGAGGAGGAATTGCTGAGCAGGGAGACCGATTTATACAAGACATCAACTCTGAAATTAAAAAGGAAACCATGCCGATTTATCATCAAGAAACTCTCGTATTTCCTTCGATTCTTGGGAATGATGCCGGGCTGTATGGAGCATGTTATTTAACTTTAAAAAAATTAAACTACTTACACGTATAAGATTCAAGCAAACAGGCAGCATCCTATTTTGGTGTTGCCTATTGTCCTTTAGGAAAAAGTATTCCTGCAAACAATAGAGGAGGAAGTGTTATGAAAGCAATTAAGGTAGAAAAAGTTTATACACCCGATAAAGTAATTGAAGCTGGCTATATTCTGATTAACAACGGAAAAATAAATGGCGTAACAACGAATAAACCTACCTGTGAAATTTTAGATTATTCTAGTTTTGTAGCCATTCCGGGCATGATTGATTTACATATTCATGGAATTGCTGGAAATGACACGATGGATGGTAGTATTCATTCATTACAAGAAATGTCTATGTCACTTGCACGCCATGGAGTTACGGGGTTTCTACCAACTACACTGACTCATGATTTCGAAAAAATTAAAAAAGCTGTAATGATCGTAAGTGAAGCGATGGGACAGACAGAAGGAGCGGAAATCATTGGATCGTATGTAGAAGGCCCATATATTACAACTGAGCATCGTGGTGCTCATCCGGTCAATTATATTCGTGAACTAAATATTGATGAATTAATTGAGCTCGTAAAAATTTCTAATAATACGGTTAAAGTGATCACAATAGCTCCAGAAAAAGAGCTAGCAGAGGAAGCTATTAAATTGATAACAGATAAAGGAATTCACGTGTCTATGGGTCATACAAATGCTGACTATGATACAACGAATAAAGCAATTGAACATGGTGCAAAAATTTCTGTTCACACTTTTAACGGCATGAGGGGATTTAATCATCGTGATCCTGGGTGTCTTGGTGCCGTTCTAACAAATGATCAGTGTTATTGTGAATGTATAGCAGATTTACAGCATGTACACCCGGGAGCAATTAAGCTTTTATACAAAGCAAAAGGAACAGAACAGATAATTTTAATAAGTGATTCAATGGCAGCTGCTGATTTACCAGATGGATCCTATACGCTTGGTACATTAGATGTTAAAGTGGAAAATAAAATTGCTCGAACAGTAGAAACAGGCTCATTAGCTGGAAGCACGACTAATTTAATGGAATGTTTAAAAAATGTGAAAGATATTTTAGGGGTGCCTTTAGAATCTATTTTACCGATGGTCAGTCTTAACCAAGCAAAATTACTTAATATTGATCATGAAGTTGGAAGTATAGAGTGTGGGAAAAAAGCAAATATCGTCTTAATTGATCGTAAGTTTAATGTTCAAGCTACTATTGTGAATGGAGAATTTGTATTTAGGAAAGATCATAAATAGTATGAGGTATTTTAATAAAGAAGTAAATTTTGAAAAAAGGTAATTAATTGTAGTATGTACAGAAGAAATTAATAAATAATAAGGATGACCTTACTATAAGTGATTAAATGATCATTTTTGGGTAGGTCTTTTTGCTTTTTGAATGTACGAAAATTAGTAATTGAGATGAAATAAGGATGATTTTAAACGAGGACTATTGCCTAAAAGATAAAAACGTGGTAGATTAATACAGTATATATATTACAAATTATATAGAGGACATATTTTCCCTACTTTAATTTTACTATACAAATCCTCTTGAGTCAACCCCCATTTTTATCTTTTAAAGGAGTGCATGAAATGAACAACGAACTTCAAAAAGAACAAGTAAGAGTAAATACTGTATTAGATCTAATTACGGACAAAATTAGTAAATTAACAGACGAAACAGCCCAACGTAGAAACGAAGTAATCAATGTTCGTAAAAACTTTTGGGATGAGGTTAAAGTTAATACAGATAGCTTTGATGACTATTTAGAGACGGTTATTAGTTTAAGACAACAATCTCAACTTTTGGCGATCGGCCAAATTAATCATAAGCAATCTTCAAACCGATTATCAGCACTTCATCGAATGAAAGAGGTTCCTTATTTTGGTCGCATTAACTTTACAGAAGAAGGTTTGTCTGAAACGGAGCGTATTTATATTGGTGTTTCAACACTAATGGATGAAACTGGAGAGAATATTTTGGTTTATGATTGGAGGGCCCCAGTTTCAAGTGTTTACTATGATTATCCACCAGGTCCTGCAGAGTATGATACACCTGGGGGGAAAGTGAATGGCGTATTAGACCAAAAATGGCAATACATTATACGAAACGGTGTAATTGAATCAATGTTCGATACAAGTCTTACTATAGGTGATGAGATATTGCAGCATGTGCTAGGCAAAGGTACAAATAAGCACATGAGAAGCATAGTAGCCAGCATTCAAAAAGAACAAAATCAGATTATTCGTTATGACAAAGGTAGATTACTGATTGTTCAAGGGGCGGCTGGTAGCGGAAAGACATCTGCAGCTTTACAAAGGATTGCATATTTGCTCTACAAATATAGAAACTGGATAAAAGCAGATCAAATTATCTTATTTTCACCTAACGCAATGTTTAATAACTACGTATCGAGAGTTTTACCCGAATTAGGCGAAGAAAATATGCAACAAGTTACATTCCAAGAATATTTAGTTCATAGACTAAGTGATGCGTTCCAAGTTGAGGATAATTATGAGCAATTAGAATATGTGCTAACTGCAATAGATGATCCTACCTATAAGACTAGGACTTCAAGTATACGCTTTAAAGCTTCAACTCGTTTCTTTGAGACGATTAAGGCATACAGACAATCACTGGAGTTATCCGGAATGGTCTTTAGGGGATTTAAATTTAGGGGCAAACCAGTCGTTACAGCTAAACAAATATATGAAAGATTTTATAGCACAGACACTTCTTTAAAATTTAACAACCGATTAGAGAAGTTGACGGAATGGTTAAACAAACAAATCAATGAAATGGAAAAGCAAGAGCTGAAAAAAACATGGGTACAGGATGAAATCGAGTTACTAAGTAAAGATGATTATCAAAAAGCATATAAGTACTTACAGAAAAAACAAGCTAAAGAGGATTCATTCGATGATTACGAACAAGAAACTAAGGTATTAGGTCGAATGGTCGTACGTAAAAAACTAAAGCCATTACGCGAGTGGGTTCGTGGATTGCGTTTCATTGACATAAAGGGTGTCTATAAACAGTTATTTTCCAATCCAACTCAAATTGAACAATGGATTGAAGGGGATACTCCTGAGAATTGGGAGGACATCTGTCAGTTAACTTTAAATATGTTAGATGAAGGCAAATTGTTTTACGAGGATGCTACACCGTATTTACTTTTAAAAGAGTTGGTTCAAGGATTCCAATCAAATGTTACGATTAAATTTGTACTTGTAGATGAAGCTCAAGATTATTCTCCTTTCCAATTTGAATTTTTGAAGAGATTGTTTCCTTCTGCAAAGATGACCGTTTTAGGTGACTTTAATCAGGCTATCTTTGCGCATGCCAGTGAAATGGGAGATTTTAATGTCCTTAAAGGTTTATATGGGCCAAATGAAACAAAAGTAATCAATCTGACTCGTAGTTACAGATCAACAAAACCAATTGTAGAGTTCACACGTAGACTCATTCCTGGTGGCAATTTAATTACACCTTTTGAACGAGTTGGGGATAAGCCCGTGTTAACACAGTTATCTAACCGAGAAGATTTGCACAGCCATATTGCATCTAAGATCGAAGACTTAAAGAAAAGTGAATTTAATACAATTGCTGTCATTTGTAAATCTGCTGAAGAAAGCTCAGAGGCATATGAAGCATTAAAAGATGTAGAAGGAATCAAACATGTAAAGAGAAACTCAGTTGAATATGAACAAGGTGTAGTCATTATTCCTGCATATTTGGCAAAAGGAATTGAATTCGATGCAGTGATTATTTATGATGCATCAGCTCAAGTTTATGGAGATGAGCACCTCCGAAGACTATTTTATACTGCATGTACACGAGCAATGCATCAGTTACATCTATATAGTTTAGGTGAAGTGACTCCTTTTTTACATGATATAGATTCAGAGTTCTTACTACTAAATCAGACTATAGTACATGACTAAATTTAAACTTCCCTTAATTTAGATAAGGGAAGTTTTTTTATTGGACATTGTATCCCTTAGGTTGTAACTATTCGTAAAGAAAATTTTTATTTAAAGTTCATACTTAATTCATAATTAGTCGATATATTCATTTTGTAATAAGGCGTAAAGGAGGAAGTAAATTGGAATATTTAAATAAAAAAATAATTACCCCAAATAATGGAGATTTGGCCGTAGAAGCGAGTGGTTTAGTTAAAATATTTGGTGAAAATCGTGCGGTTGATGGAGTAGATTTAAACGTTCGTGCTGGAAGTATTTACGGTGTACTTGGTCCAAATGGTGCAGGGAAAACAACCACAATTCGAATGCTGGCTACGCTACTTAGACAAGACGCAGGTACTGCACGCATATTCGGGCATGATGTTTTAAAAGAGGCTCAAATTGTGCGTCAATTAATTGGAGTTACTGGTCAATATGCCTCAGTAGATGAGTCACTAAGTGCTACAGAGAATCTTATTATCTTCTCAAGATTACTAGGTCTAGGTAGAGCGGAATCGCGAAAGAAAGCAGCTGATTTATTAGAGGAATTTGGCTTAACGGAAGCAGCAAAACGCCCATTGAAAAACTTCTCAGGTGGAATGCGTCGTAGATTAGATTTAGCAGCAAGTTTAATTGCACAGCCACCACTTATCTTCTTAGATGAGCCGACAACTGGTTTAGACCCTCGTACAAGAAATCAAATGTGGGATACTATTCGTCGTTTAGTAAAAGAAGGTTCTACAGTTTTATTAACAACACAATATCTTCAAGAGGCGGATGAACTAGCAGATCGAATCGCAGTAATAGATCGTGGTCATGTAGTTGCGGAAGGTACTGTTGATGAATTGAAAGCTTCAGTTGGTAGTTCATCATTACAATTAAAAATTCAAGATATAAAAGATGTTCAAAAGGCGCGTCAAACAGTAGAACGAGTGCTAAAAGTAAAATCCAATATTACATTAGTAGAAGGAAAAATTACTGCATCTATGGCGGATGCTGACCGAGTAACCGACCTACTAATCGCCTTACGTGATGAAGGTATCCATTTAACTGAAATGAGTGTGCAAAAGCCGACACTTGATGAAGTATTCCTTACGATTACTGGTAACAGTGTAGATGATGATGGATCAAAGGAGTCAGGTAAAACAAAAGAAATGGAGGGAGTAAGGGTATGAGCACTTCAATAAAACCAGCTGCTTATCGTGAATTAAAAAATAAAACCAGCTTTAGTCAATCAGTAAAAAATTCTTTTACGATGGCTTATCGTGGTCTATTAAAAATAAAACGTACACCAGAACAATTATTTGATGTTACATTACAACCTATTATTTTTACACTTATGTTTACTTATATCTTTGGTGGAGCAATCTCTGGGGATGTTAAGAGTTATTTGCCGGTAATCATACCAGGAATCTTAGTACAGACTGTCATTACTACTTCGATTGTTACAGGTGTACAATTGCGTGAAGATATGGATAAAGGTGTATTCGATCGATTCAAATCGCTACCGATTGCACGTATTGCACCACTGGCAGGAGCTTTATTGGCGGATACGATACGTTATACAATCGCTACTGTCCTTACTTTCACGATGGGGTATATAATGGGATATCGCCCTGAAGGTGGCTTAGGCTATGTCGTTTTAGCTGGACTACTTGTAATTGTATGTTCATGGGCGATTAGCTGGATTTTTGCCTTTTTTGGAGTAATTGCACGTACAGCGTCAAGTGTACAAGGGATTTCTATGCTAGCACTATTTCCATTAACATTCCTTTCAAATGCCTTTGTACCAGTCGATACAATGCCAAATTGGCTTCAATGGTTTGTAAAAATAAACCCAATCTCTCATCTGATCACTGCTGTAAGGAATCTAACGAACACAGGAACTGCAGGTTCAGATTTAATCATTTCGCTTATTGGAGCTGCTGTAATTGTAGCAATTTTTGCACCACTAACTGTAAAAGCTTATATGCGTAGAACATAATAGAAGGTGTTCCATTAGTTTTTTTCTAATGGAGCACCTTTTCTTTGCATTTTCTACTTGAAAATATTGAATAGCATGTGTAACATAATCAAGGTACAAATATATAAATAACTCATATAATCATGGGGATATGGCCCATAAGTTTCTACCGGACGACCAATATAATCGACCGACTATGAGTGAAAGCACATCTAGGGTTCCGCATTATTGTATAAGTAAAATGGCTGGTCCGAGCGATGTGGGCACTACACGTGCTACACCATTAGGGATAAAAACCCAGAAGGACAGGTTTCACTTGAGAGAAACATACTCAAGTGGAACCTGTCCTTTTTTGTATTTACTAACTGTATGCCAATCAATATAGATAAATTAAAGCAATGACAAGGGAGAGAATCAGATTGTTAACTAAACAAAAAGCATTTACATTAGGTTTTCAACACGTCATGGCTATGTATGCAGGTGCAGTTGTTGTGCCTCTTATAATAGGTGGCGCGCTTAAACTTACGCCAACTCAGATCGCTTATCTAATAGCAGCAGATTTATTTACTTGCGGTATCGCAACAATCCTGCAAAGCATGGGGACTAAATACATTGGTAGCAGATTGCCAGTCGTTTTAGGATGTACTTTTACGGCGGTAGGTCCGATTATTGCAATTGCATCCTCTTCAAACTTACCGACAGCTTATGGTGCAATCATTATTTCTGGGATCTTTGTTGTATTAGCTGCTCCTTTTTATGGCAAGTTATTAAAATTTTTCCCTACAATTGTAACAGGGTCGGTCGTAACGATCATTGGACTTTCTCTAATTCCAGTAGCTATGAATAATGCAGCAGGTGGACAAGGGAGTCCAGACTTCGGTCAAATACACAATTTATTACTAGCACTTCTTACACTTATCGTAATTTTAGTCATTAACAGATGGGCTAAAGGGTTTTTACGAACAATTTCCGTACTTGTTGGTTTGGTTGTAGGAACAATTGCCGGCTATGCAATGGGAATCGTTCACTTTTCAAGCGTATCGGAAGCATCGTGGTTTAGTATCGCTCAACCATTCTATTTCGGAGCACCAAAAATCAGTATTACAGCTATTATCACGATGATTATCGTTTGTATCGTTAGTATGGTTGAATCAACTGGAGTCTATTTCGCAGTAGGAAAAGCGACCAACCAAAAGGTAAAACAGGATCAAATCGTAAATGGGTTGCGTTCAGAAGGTCTTGCAATTATGCTTGGTGGTATTTTTAATGCATTTCCGTACACAGCATTTTCACAAAATGTTGGTTTAATCTCACTTACAAAAGTTAAATCTAGGGAAGTTATTTATGCTGCTGGAAGTATCATGGTTGTTCTTGGATTACTACCTAAACTTGCAGCTTTAACGACCGTTATTCCAAATGCCGTTCTTGGAGGCGCAATGATTGTTATGTTCGGATCTGTTGCAGCTGCCGGAATATCAATTCTTTCAGAAGTCGATTTAGGTAAAGGTGAAAACCTATTAATCGCGGCTTGTAGTATAGCAGTAGGGTTAGGTTCAGCAACCCTTCCACAAATGTTCGACCAACTACCTGACTTTTTAAAAATGTTAATGCAAAATGGAATTGTGACGGGTTCATTAACTGCAATTATTTTAAATTTATTCTTAACAAAACAAAATGTGGCAGTGGAAGTAAAAGTTACGAAAAAAATATCATAAATGAACAAAAGAGACCCTTATCTAATTGTAGGGGTCTTTTTACACGCTGTTGAAAAACAACTTTGTCAATTAAATTACCAAATTTTCGTAAAAGGAGTAGGTGATGTTGATTTCCATTACAGGATGCTCGCTTTCCATGTGACGGGATTCTTTAGCCTCCTCGGCAAGCCTGCGGGGTCTTTAGCCTTCCCGCTAATCCCATAGGAGTCGAGCACCCCTCCATTCCAATCAACTTTTTCATCAAAAAAAGTATACAATAAATCCTAATCAAATAGCCTTTACTTAGAGTAATCTAGCAGTTTTTATTAATCAGTTTGTAGTTCATTTAATATCGAACATTAAACTAAATTAGTCAAATGAATTTGTTTTTCTAAGAAT
>NZ_FOMF01000028.1:0-3427 GCF_900112535.1 Bacillus sp. UNCCL81
AACTTCGTGCCTGGAAAGACAAACGTATTCAATTAGCTTGAAAATCAAATTTTTTGGACTTCGTCTACGATAAGGAACCGCCGAATTATTCGGTGGTTTTCATTTTTACTAACTAATTAATGTTACTTAAGACTAACTATGATACATGTGTTATACTATTTAGTATATTAAGATAACGAGGTGTAAATATGCTTACCAATGAACAAGTATTATCACTTTTAGGTACAATTAATGAGCCATTTTTAAATAAATCATTAGCAGAATTAGATGCTGTTAAAGAAATATCGATTAAAGAAGAGAAGAAACATGTAAGCGTTAAAATTGCTTTGTTGAAAACGGGGACAGCTGAACAAATGCAAATTCAAACACAAATTGTTCAGTTATTAAAGCAGAATGGTGCCGATACAGTTGGAATTCGATTTACTGAACTTACAGAAGAAGAAAAAGGTCAGTTTATTGATAACAATGAAGAAAACTCAACACTTTCACTATTAGATAATAAAAAAGTACAATTTTTAGCAATCGCAAGTGGAAAAGGTGGAGTAGGAAAATCAACTGTTTCTGTAAACTTAGCTGTTGCTTTAGCAAGATTAGGTAAAAAAGTGGGTATAATTGATGCTGATATTTATGGCTTTAGTGTACCTGATATGATGGGAATTACGACAAGACCTGTGATCAGAGGTGAGCGTATCATTCCAGTTGATCGTTTTGGAGTAAAGGTCATCTCAATGGGATTCTTTGTAGAAGATAATTCACCAATTATTTGGAGAGGTCCAATGCTTGGTAAAATGCTACAACAGTTTTTCACAGAAGTTGAGTGGGGAGATTTAGACTATTTATTACTAGATTTACCACCAGGTACAGGAGATGTAGCGTTAGACGTTCATAGCATGTTACCATCTTGTAAAGAAATAATTGTAACGACACCACATCCTACAGCTTCAATTGTTGCAGCTAGAGCGGGAGTAATGGCATTAAAAACAAATCATGAAATTATTGGTGTTGTAGAGAATATGAGTTATTTTGAAAGTAAAAAAACGGGCGAAAAAGAGTATGTTTTTGGTAAAGGTGGAGGAGAAAGGCTTGCAAAAGAGCTTCAAACAACTCTATTAGGACAATTACCTTTACAGCAGCCTGATTGGGATGAAGAGGACTTTGCTCCTTCAATATATGATAAAGATCACCCAACTGGTAAAATCTATACGTCGATTGCTAATCAAGTAGTCGAAAAAATCGTATTAAATAAATAATAAACAATACCCTTTTAATTTATATGCTTGTTTTTTGTTATCAATGGTTATACGATAACCATTGATAATATTTAGACATGAATTAAATTATTAGGGTATTTATATTGATTAAATAGTTAATAAAGTTTTATATGAATCGTTAATTTTAGAAGAAAATCAGAAGCTTTGTGAAATCGGGGGATTAAGAAACGAATGACGAGTCGGAAATTGGTTCGATTATTTTTAACAACATTACTAGTTGGTGGAATCGCAACAATCGTAACGGGTATGCTTTATGGGTATAAAGAGTACTTAAGTTATGTTCAAGATGGTAGATTTATTAAACTTCTAGTAGAAGTATCATTTTTATTTATATTAGGATTAGTATTCAGTGCAGTAAGTCAGATGGGATTCTTTGCATATTTGACGATACATAGATTCGGATTAGGCTTATTTAAGTCATTATGGAATACAGTTCAAATTGTGTTAATCATATTTGCTTTATTTGATTTAGCTTATTTTCGATTTAAAGAGTATGCGCACGGAGAAGCTTTTACTTTATATTTAATATTCCCAATAGTGCTTTTGGTAGGTAGTTTGATTGTTTCTTATATAAAAATGAAAGAAACAAACAAAGGGGCGTTTATTCCAGCATTATTTTTTATGATTGTCGTTACAATCGTTGAATGGGTCCCAGCATTAAGACAAAATGATCTTTCGTGGTTAATTTTAATGTTAGTACCTTTATTTATTTGTAATGCGTATCAGTTATTAACTCTACACAAAATACTAAAAAGCTAAGAGAAATATCTCTTAGCTTTTTTATTTTACAATTTTAATATTGGTTTTAGTATTAGATATCATTTGAGAAACAGTTATGTTTTTATATCCTTCGTCTTTTAGGTAGGACCAAATTAATGGCAATGCTTTTGGCGTTTGAAGTGCCGAATCACTTGCATGAAGCAAAATGATGTCGCCCGGATCAGTATTATTTTCTACGGTTTTAACAATTTTATTTGTTCCCGGATTTCTCCAGTCTTCAGTATTAACACTCCAATGTATCACAGAAAGATTGTTCCGTGCAGCAAGCTTTATAACTTCTTTATTATATTCACCATTTGGTGGTCTAAATAACTTAACGTCTTTTACACCTAGACGATTAAATACTTCTGCTGAATTATTTAAATCTCTTTGCATTTCAACTGGAGTTAGTTGGGTGTAGCTTTTATAACGATACCCAAGTGTTCCAATTTCGTGACCTTGTTTAACGATTGTTTCAACGATTTCTGGATGTCGCTCTGCCCATGATGCAGATAAGAAAAAAGTGGCATTCGTAATTTTTTGATTTCGTAATACGTCCAAAACTTTGAGTACATTTTCATCGCCCCAGCTTATATCAAAAGTAAGAGCTACATTTTTTTGTGAGGCATCACCTTTGTAAATTGCCATTGGCCCCTTGTTTGTTGAAAAAGTTGAAAATGTTTTAGGTGCTTGTATATAAACTAAGCAAGCTGTAAAAAATGCAATAATAGTAATTAAAGAAAATTGCTTTAATTTTCTTTTTGAAGTGATGTAAAAGTAAAAAAGCATAAAATCGCCTTCTTTCTTGTCCAAGTTCTTATATAAAGGATATGAGATTTAGTAAGCTTGTATGCTATAAAACGAAATGATTAAATGTTTTAAGTATTTAGAACAATAATAATGGGTTTAAAATCGAATTAAACCAAAAGTGCCATGGGGTGGGGGTTATGTTTGGAATACTTCTAAATAAGGAGCATGTATTAGAGATCGAGTCACTCATAATACGTTCGCTATATGAATTAGATAAAGAGCTATCATCGCATAATTTAAATGGTAGAGTTAGAAATGAAATGATTCAAAAGAAGAAAATCCTAAACGAAGTGTATAATAGATTACCGTTATAGGAGAATTCGCTTAAATAGGCTTGTACATTTATCCCATGAAAAAGATTTTAAAAAAAATCAATTTTTATGTTGACGTTATATTTGAATACGTGGTATATTATTTCTTGTCTTCAACGACAACAAAAACTGATTCAACAAATTAAAAAAATAATTTTTAAAAAATGTTGACAGGCTATATTACGAAATGGTAATATTAAAAAGTCGCTTACGAGCGATAAAGTGAACTTTGAAAACTAAACAAAACATGAAGTAAACGTCAATTATTAGTTTTTT
>NZ_FOMF01000008.1:0-237744 GCF_900112535.1 Bacillus sp. UNCCL81
AAATGGCAGGTTAGTTCAATAAAAAATCACATAATTATGGTAAAATATACCAAAGAGGTGATGGGAAATTATGAAAAAGAATTATACAGTTTTCTTTTTGTTATTGTTTGTTGCATCTATTGCTGGGGGTATGGCACTTAAAGATTATTTAGATTATTCAATGATTATAGGAGTTGGATTAGCTATGATATTTCTTTTTGCTTCAGTTTATTCTCTCGGAAAAAAGAATAGGGATAATAACTTTAATAACTAAATAGTTTATGCAATTAACGCAGTGCCTTAGTTGTATATCGGTAGGGGTTCATAATTTTACTAAATAGGGGTGAGAAAGTGGATAATATATCTTCATATTTTATCAGTTTATTAATTCCTTTTCTTATGGTTATTATTGGAGTTGTAAATAAAGTAAGGGCTCCCAAAAAAATCAATCATTTTTATGGTTATCGCACTTTTCGTTCTATGGCATCACAAAAAGCTTGGGATCATGCTCAAAAATTGTTAGGTTATTATTCCGTTAGATTTGGCATCTGTAATATTGCGATTGTGATATTACTTTTGTATCTTTTACCTTTTTCAGTGGATGTAGTTACGTTTATTAATATGGGGTTAAGTATAATTTTTTTATTTATTCCTATTTTCTTTATCGAAAAAAATTTAAAGAAAAACTTTCAGTAACATAACTTAGATTTTAAAAGTTCTTATTCAACTAAAGCATGCGTTAGTTGCATAAGGAAAAGCAAAGACCACAAATTTTTGTGGTCTTTTTTTCGCTCAAAAATCAACAATTTGCTATAACAGAGCTAAAAAATAAAAAAGAAAACGTAAAAGATAATCTATCTAATACGTTTTCTGTATTTAAACTTTATTTATTATTGATCACAAGCAATTCCGTCTCGATCACGATCTAACTTAGTACTATAACCTGGTTCTCCTCTATGAATCGGTGCTGCTCCAGCTGCTTCTACAGCCGAACAGTTAGGATAATAGACATCAGCTGCTGCTTGAGCAGCTTCCTCTTCTTTTTGACGCTTTTCTTCTGCAATTCGGGCTGCTTCTTCTTTTTTACGTTTTTCTTCTGCTATTCGAGCTGCTTCTTCTTTCTGACGTTTTTCCTCTGCAATTCTTACTTCTTCTTTTTTACGTTTTTCTTCTGCTATTCGAGCTGCCTCTTCTTGCTTTTGTTTTTCTTTATCTATATCTTTAGTTGATGTTGATGTCTTCTCACTTGAGGCTTCTTTAACTTGAGTAGTATTAGAATCTTCACCAAAGATCATTGTTAGAATAATTAGTAATGAAAAAGCATAGAAGACTGATGCAATTGATTTCTTCCATATTTTACCACTACGGAATCCAAGTATTTTTTGATACCATTTACGTTTTTTAATAATAAAATTAATATCATCGCTTGATAGGGTTGAAACAAAATCTTTACCTGAGTTAGTAAAAATCAGCTTACCCTCACCCGTTACAATTTCAGTCTTCATCGCAAAATAATCTACAACCGAATTATTAAACTTTGCTAATGGCCATGATAATATTTTTTTAGCTTTTCGTCCTGAATTATCATATTCATATAGCCATACAAGTTTGTCAACGACAATAAAATTACCCTTCTTTTCCTTTTCATGATAAGTAGCTTCTAAGATTAATTTACTTTCAGGGTGTTTTTCTTGAAGTAATCTAGTACCATTTTTGGAGAATCCCATATTATCACGTTTAATAAGGTTTTGAGTTGTTTTAATATTATTTTTTTGAAGATCTGCTAACTTCTCAGCATGTAAAAAACATTGGAAATTATGTGTTACAGTAGTTAAAAATTCTTGTTGAGGATTGTGGATTTTTTCCTCTAGAATATCAAAAAATTCCTGAGCATCATTGTTTTTCTTAATGTCATCAAAGCTTCTATTTGATCGCTTTACAAAAAGTGTTAATCGCCACTCATCCTTATCTTTACCATCAGTTTGTACATTAACGTCATTTATATCTGAATAAACAATTGAAGTATGTTCATATTTAGAGATAAAAAGTAAACGACTATTTGTTAATACAAGTATCCCATTAATTTCTTTACCGCTTTTTTTGTCAAACTCCGCAGCTATACTCTTCAACACTACCTCATCAGCAGACAATATATTTTGCTGAGCATTAAGCAATGTTGTTTCGTACTTTGACTTCAATGATTTTTGTGATGAAGTCGGGTTATTTCCAATCCATTTTTCCATGATGTCCTCCAAAGATAGTAAAATAGTAAAATAATTTTAAAAAACATAATGTGGCAGAATAATAATTTAGTTAAAAACAGATTAAATTTATTAATTTTCCGTAATAATTATAACGTTTCGACCTTTTCAGTACAATATATTAGTAAATTTACCTATAAAATGTATTCTTTGATTTTTTTTGTTATTCCCTTACTTTACTAACTCTTAACAATTCAATTTTTAACTATACATGCTATCTATCAGAATCAACGGAAAACCTCTACTCCCTTCCCTTTTTCAATTGCCAAAAGAGATAACAAGGAAATCCTTATGTTATTGCCTAGAAAAAAGACGCCTATTTTAAATAGTAAAGGCCCTCCTAGTGATTAACTAAGAGAGCCTTTTCATGTGAACTATTACTTGCTTACTTTTTCAGCTAACATTCCTGGAATTGAAATATCCCAAACTGACACAACATCACCTTCTACATAATCAGTTACACCAGGATACTCAACGTAGATTACATCATCATAATTATAGCCGTAGCTATCTTTTGTAACAGCGATGCGGATATTTGAGTAGTTGTCATCTTCCATAATTTGAATGATTTCACCAGTGTATTTTACAAATTCGCCTTTGTAGCTATCTGGATTTTTCTTAAGGTGAGGATAATCAATTGGTTTTGCATTAGCAAACTTTTGAGCTTTTTCTTTTGCTTTACGTTCTGCTTCCGCTGCCATTATGTTGAATAAGTATTAACAAAATTCTGGTCAGAATTTCAATTTGCGATTTTTTGTTTTTTAGAACAAAGGGGATGAGGAATACACATACAAAAAAACCACCTATTAAAGGTGGTCTAGATATACTTCCGATGAATATTCTTCCCATCATAACTAAACAAAACAGACTTATTCTCAATATTCGTCTCTAAATGAACCCCTCTACCCCACAACTGATGAATATAAGGCATCACCTTTTCAACATACTTCACATCAAGTTCCATATGTTCATAGGAATGCTTCAAATAAAGCTCACCATTTTTTAAATAATCTCCTTCTTGAACAACGATATATGGGAAACCGCCATTTACTCGACTAACTACAAGTTGATCTCGTACATTTTCCCATGCTTTATCAGTAACTTTATATTCCTTACCTTGTCTTTGGAATAGATACATATCTTCACGCATGACAAGATCTTTCGTTAAGTAGTTTCGTATAAATGAACTATCAGATTCTAGCTCACGTACTTCAAACATTTTTTCTCGACCACTGCCTGGTTTAACACCTAATTCTTTCATTTCTTTCGTTGGATTATTATATCGCTCTTCTATATCTTCAAACATTCTTAATCCTAAATAATACGGGTTAATGCTTGTTTTTGACGGCTGAACTACTCCTGCATTAAGCTTTGCGTACTCAATTGCTTCATTTGAATCAAGATTTAATTCACGCATAATTCTTATATGCCAATAACTTGCCCAGCCTTCATTCATAATTTTCGTTTCAAGCTGTGGCCAGAAATAAAGCATTTCTTCTCGTAACATAGTAAGGATGTCACGTTGCCATTCTTCTAGTTCTCTAGAATATTCTTCGATAAATAATAAGATATCTTTTTCGGGTTGTGGTGGGAATTGTTTACGTTTAATCGGGATCAAGTTTGAATCATTTTTCTTTTCTTTACTTTGATCCATATTCCATAAATCGTCATATGGTGTAACTCTTTTTTTCTCTTTCATTGGGAAATCACTTTCTAAATCATAAGCTAGTTTTGGTCGCATCAATGAAGGATCAATATGCTCTTGAATTGAGAGTACTGCATCTAGGAAATTTTCTACTTCTTGTTTTCCGTATATATGTTCATAGTGTTTAATTCGTTCAGCAGTAGCTGCCATACTTTCAACCATATCTCTCTTCGTATTTGAGAAACGAATATTATTTTTAAAGAAGTCACAGTGTGCTAAAACGTGTGCAACGATTAATTTATTTTGAACGAGAGAGTTTGTATCTAATAAAAACGCATAACATGGATCAGAGTTGATTACCAATTCATAAATTTTGCTTAGTCCCAAATCGTAATGAAGCTTCATTTTATAAAACTGTTTTCCAAAGCTCCAGTGGGAGAATCTTGTAGGCATACCGTAAGCGCCAAATGTATAAATGATATCTGCAGGACAGATTTCATAGCGCATTGGGTAAAAGTCTAGCCCAAATCCTCTCGCAATCTCTGTAATTTCGTCAATAGCATATTCCAACGCTCTATAATCACTCGCCTTCATCACACTCTCCTCCTGTCTCTTCTTATATTATTCTATGAACTAAAAATTGAATTAATGTAAAAATAGTCATATCCAAACTATATTCATTTATCTAATTCGAAATTTTTCAAAAAAACATAAACACAAAAAACGTATGAAAAAAATTCATACGGTAGTTCATTTTATTTGTGCAATGTGATTGATATAACTTCATTTTTGAATTTTTTTTTGATTAAGAAAATCTAATTAGTTTGGAGTACATAGTTTCTCCAGATTGCTTATTATTTTAATCTTATTATCCCTGTTTCAAATAAAAGTATACTTAAGTGTTGGAAAAGATTTTATCTGTAGGGGAGAATTCAGATTAAATCAATAGGAGCAATTATATTCCGGGAACCGCAATTAATTTCCGCGAATCGCATTAAATTCCGGAAATCGCAATTAATTTCTTCGAATCGCAATTAATTTCCGCGAATCGCAATTAATTTCCGCGAATCGCAATTAATTTCGCGAATCGCAATTAATTTCCGTGAATCGCAATTAATTTCCGCAAATCGCAATTAATTTCCGTGAATCGCAATTAATTTCCGTGAATCGCAATTAATTTCCGCAAATCGCAATTAATTTCCGTGAATCGCAATTAATTTCCGCGAATCGCAATAAACTCCAGGAATAGCAATTAAAACTCCAACCTAAATACAAAAAATAACAGTAATCAATATATTTTGGGCAAATTTCATCTATTTTGAGTTCCATTTAACTTAAATTGATCAAAACCAATAAAGTATTGCTAAAATACGAAAAATCATAACACTTTACTTCCTGTTTCCCCTTTCATTCTTGCACTTAACCATCCTTTTTTTACCTAACCTCTACCGTAACCTTTTGTTAAATTCTCTCATGGCTAATTAATTTTTTTCGCCATAAACTATGTGTACCCTCTAAAAAGGAGGTTCACAATGCAAGTACAATCCGATTATGATTTAGCATTGTATTACACTTATTGTTGTCAATGGGATAAGCTTCTCGTGTTAATGGTAAATACGAAAGACGAACTTTTTTCAAAGCGTATCGAACATTTTCTACATGCCTTTAAATACGAGAGGGATTTAGCGATCATTGATGAAAAACTAAAAGGTATGTTCCAGCATATTGAGCATGCCACTAGAGAAGAAAGCGCAGAGGAACAATCTTTTATCTCATCATTAGAGCTTTAACTAAAAATAAATGAAAAGAGCGACTAAATAGTCGCTCTTTTTTTAGACTAATACTTCAATTTTTTCCATAAATGCTTGTTGTAAACTATCCAATTTTTGGATGCTATCTTGACGAGATTGTCCAACAATTCCAAAATAGAACTTGATTTTTGGTTCAGTTCCAGATGGGCGTAAGCATACCCATGAACCGTCTTCAAGTTGATACTTTAATACGTTTGATTTAGGTAGAAGTATTTGCTCTTTTTGTCCTGAATCTAAAGTCGTTTTCTCTTGAAGTTTATAGTCTTCAACTGTAACAACTTTTAGACCATTTATATCAACCGGAGGATTTTGACGGTAATTTGTTAAAATCGATTGGATTTTTTCTGTACCTTCAATCCCTTTTAATGTTAATGATTTTAGTCCTTCTAGGTAATAGCCATATTGCTCATATAGGCTATTTAGGCCTTCATATAAAGTCATACCTTTTGTTTTGTAATAAGTAGCAATTTCTGCAGCAAGTACTGTTGCTTGGATTGCGTCTTTATCACGAACAAATGGTTTAATTAAGTAGCCATAGCTTTCTTCATAACCGAATAAGAATGAGTATTCGTTCGTTTGCTCATATTCTTTAATTTTTTCACCAATAAACTTAAATCCAGTAAGTGTATCGATTGTTTTAACACCTAATTTTGATGCGATTACTTGACCAAATTCAGATGTAACGATTGTTTTAAGTAATAGAGCATTTGAAGGTACATCTTGTTGGCTTAATAAATAATGAAGCATTAATGCTCCTGTTTGATTTCCAGTTAGGACTACATATTCGCCTTTTTCATTTTTCGTAGCGATTCCTAAACGGTCAGCATCAGGGTCAGTTGCAATTAATACATCTGCATCAATCTCTTTACCGTAACGAATTGCATATTCAAATGCTGCGTGTTCTTCAGGGTTTGGTGATTTTACAGTTGTAAAATTTGGATCTGCTTTTGCTTGTTCTTCAACAATTGTTACATTTTCAAAGCCAACTGCTTTTAATGACATTGTTGCAGGTAGTAATGCTGTGCCATGTAATGGAGTAAAGACAATTTTTAAATCCTTACCATGTTCTTGAACTAATTCGTTATTAACAACAACAGTCTTTAGTTGCTCTACATATAATTTGTCCATTTCTGCATCTAATCTATGTATTAAGCCTTTATCAACTAATTCTTTTTCAGAAGATACTTCAATTTCTAACTCATTTTCAAATGAATTAACATATTCAATTACTTGATCAGCAGCAGCTGGAGGTAATTGTCCACCGTCATCACCATAAACTTTAAATCCGTTATATTCAGGTGGATTATGACTAGCCGTAATGACAATTCCACCGAAGCAGTTTAACTCACGTACTGCAAATGATAATTCTGGTGTAGGACGTAATTCATTGAAGACATACGCCTTAATACCATGGGTCGCAAGTGTTTTTGCTGCTTCCATTGCAAACTCAGGACTTTTATGACGAGAATCGAAAGCAATTGCAACTCCACGGTTTTTTGCTTCTTCTCCAAAGCTTTCAATATATTTTGCAAAACCAGCAGATGCTTTACGGATAGTATAAATGTTCATACGATTCGTTCCAGGCCCGATTTCCCCGCGCATTCCACCAGTTCCAAATTCTAAATTTTGATAAAAGCTTTCCTTAAGTATAAGGTGATTATTCTCAAGATTAATTAATTGTTCTTTTAGTTCTTGATCTAATGTCGGTGATTGAATCCATTTCTCATAAGTTGTTTCCCAATTCATATTGTTCTCCTCCTATACTTAATCAGAGTTTTGATTCGATAAAAGTCTTACGAACTCCTTCTATATAACAAAAGTTTACAATATTCTCACTAAAATTTCTATAAATGCACTATTTTAATCTGAATGAGATTGAAAAGTATGTAGAAAATAAAAACTAAAGGAGGGTGAGTTCATGCCAGAAATTAGATGTAGTGTTGCAAATTGTAATTTTTGGGGGCAGGGAAACTTTTGCCAAGCAGACTCAATTCTTGTTCAAACCGAAGCATACGAATACTCAAATGACTTTGATTTAACGATTCAAAATGCAGTCTTAGACGGTGAGATAACTACTTCTGCTGTACATAGTGGTGAAACTTGCTGTCATACGTTTCGACCTAAATATTAATGAAATGGTGCCATTTACATTTTCGTATATGGCACCATTTTATTAGTTTATCCGTTCACAATTACTCCACCATTAACATGAATGATTTGTCCTGTAATAAAGGAAGCTTCATTGCTGGCTAAATAAAGATATGCCGGTGCGAGCTCTACTGGTTGTCCAGCTCTTTTCATAGGAGTTGTGCTACCAAACTTTGCTACTTCTTGTTCATCAAAACTTGCTGGGATCAATGGTGTCCAAATTGGCCCAGGAGCTACACCATTAACACGAATTCCCTTTTGAGCAAGATTTGTAGAAAGTGAACGAGTAAATGTAACAATCGCTCCTTTCGTCGCAGAGTAATCCAATAATTGATCATGTCCTTTATAAGCAGTTATTGACGCAGTATTTATAATAGAGTCTCCTTGCTTCATATGTGGAAGGCAAGCTTTTGATAAAAAGAACATTGAAAAAATATTCGTTTCAAATGTTCTTTTCAATTGCTCTTCAGTAATGTCTTCTAAATTCTTTTGTGGATATTGAACAGCAGCATTGTTCACTAAAATGTTAATTTTCCCGAAGGTTTGAATTGCATTTTGAACGATTTGTTTACAAACTTCCTCTGTTCGAATGTCACATCTCATTATTTCACAATTTCCACCTAAATCATTTATAAATTTCTTTGTATCTTGTGCATCAACATCCTCATCGAAATACGGAATAAAAACTGATGCCCCTTCTTTTGCAAAAAGTATTGCAACAGCTCTTCCAATTCCACTATCTCCCCCAGTAATAATGGCTACTTTTTCCTTTAATTTACCACTTGGCGTGTAGTTTGGATCATCTGATATAGGTATTGGCGTCATTTCCTTTTCGATACCTGGTTGCTTATTTTGATGTTGCGGATCAAATTTAGTCGGAAACTGTTTCTGATTCATTTACTACATCCTCCTTTAAAATAATTCAGATTTAGCATACCCAAATCGTACTTTTAGGAATACTAAACATAGTTGAATTTGTTAAAAGCTGTAAAATTCACAAAAACTATTGCACTTTCACAATAAAACGAATAATATTAATAACTGTTGAGTATATCATTCGTATTTTTTAACAAGGAGAACTATTATGTTTAAATTAAAAGAAGCTAACACTTCAGTTAAAACAGAAGTAATAGCTGGTTTTACCACTTTTTTAACAATGGCTTATATAATAATTGTTAATCCTATAATTTTATCTGCTGCTGGCGTCCCATTTGACCAAGCATTTACTGCAACAATCATTGCAACTTTAGTCGGAACATTATTTATGGCATTGTTCGGAAACTATCCAATTGCAATTGCTCCCGGAATGGGAATGAATGCATATTTTGCTTATTCAGTTGTTTCAAAAGCACATGGTATTTCATATCAATTGGCTTTCTCAGCTGTATTCGTTACAGGTATTTTATTCGTAATTCTATCTTTAACTAAATTTAGAACTCATTTAATAGAAGCAATTCCAAATACATTAAAACATGCAATTAGTGTTGGAATTGGATTATTTATCGCTTTTATAGGTTTACGTCTTTCAGGTATAATCGTTGCTAACAAAGATAATCTTGTAGGATTAGGCGATCTTCATTCGCCTGGAGTAGTTCTTACTCTAGTCGGAATTGCCATTACAGTGATCTTATTTGCCTTAAATGTAAACGGAGCTTTATTCTTCGGAATGGTTTCAACAGCAATCATTGCGGGCTTTGCTGGAAAATTACACATTAAAGGAAGTATTTTCTCTTTACCTAAATTACCTGAGCATATTATTGTTGCTAATCCAATAACTGCATTTTCAGATGTCGTTCATTATGGATTATATTCAGTTGTCTTTTCGTTTTTATTAGTTACAATTTTTGATACGACAGGTACATTTTTGGGTGTAGCTTCACAAGCTGGTTTATTAAATAAGAAAGATGAAAAACGTACTGGTCGTGCGATGCTTTCTGATTCACTTGGTACAACAATTGGAGCTATGTTTGGTACTTCACCTACAACTGCTTATATCGAGTCTACTGCTGGTGTTGCAGCTGGAGGTAGAACTGGTTTAACGGCACTTGTTGTTGCATTACTATTCGTTTTTGCAGCATTCTTTAGCCCACTTGTTAATTCAATTTCTGATGTAGCAGCAATTACATCACCGTCATTAATCGTAGTAGGTTGCTTAATGATGGGTAGCGTTCGTCATATTGAGTGGGATAACTTTGAAGAAGCATTCCCTGCATTTCTAGTTATTATCACAATGCCACTTACATCAAGTATTGCTACAGGTATTGCTCTTGGGTTTATTACCTATCCATTATTAAAAGTCGTTAAAGGGAAAGCAAAAAATGTTAAACCAGTTATTTATATATTTGGTATTTTATTCTTAATCCAAATGGTTTTTTTCCCACATTAATATTAAATATTTCAAGGCACATGATCTTTAAAAAGATTAATGTGCTTTTTTATTTTTTTTTTAGGTACTAGCCTTTCCTTGATGGGACATCTATGCATATTTTGTTTATGTAGATTATTCAAGGAGGTGTTCTACGATGTGGAACAACCAAGATCAAGTCAACATGAACTCAAGTAGATGTAGACGTAATGACTGTGATTGTGACGATTGCAGAAGAAGACGTTGCGACTGTGATGATTGCCATCGAGATCGTTGTGATTGCCATAACCATGATTGTCACTGCAGATGCCGATGCTGTTGTACTAGAAGAAAAAGTAACTGTGGCTGTATGAATCCGTGTTTAGGTGTCGATATGGTAATGTTTGAAATGATGATGAAAAACATGATGAACAATAATAACAACAAAAATAATAATAATAATAAGGATTAATCTATCTTCTCCCTCCCCCAAAAAAAACAACCTGAATTTAACAGGTTGATCAAACTGATGCAAACGCTCGATTTCTTAGTGTTTCGCTTTTATAATATGCTTCGTACTTTGAAAGACAAGCGTTTTCAATCAGTCTAAATAGTTTAATTTTCAACATATTAAAACGACCTGATTAACAGGTCGTTTTTTCATACGATATAAAACCTAAAATTTGTTCACGAAGCCGCTTAGCATCTTCATATCCTTCTTTATAAAGCTCTAATAAACGTTCTTTTTTCCGTTCGATTCGGCTAACCTTTAACTTTTGTATAGGACGAATGACTAATATATTTCCAGCTTTTTCTTGCTCCTCAATATATTCAAGTTGCTTATTATAAACTTCATACCTATTTAGTACTGCTTGAACAAGCCCTGAATAATCCTTATACTTTCTTTGCAAATACCAAGTTCCTTTTGATGGTTTTTTACGATAACCAGCATTTCTAGTCAAAACAACTATATTTTTACTGTTGCCATCTGCTTCAGATTTACCGATTGGAATCGGATCTGCAATGCCACCATCCATCAAGAAATGATCATTAAACTTAATGATTGGAGCCATTAACGGTAAAGAACTTGATGCCCGAATTATATTTAACATATCTGTTGATTCTACAATTTGATCTTTATCAAAATAGACAGGTTCTCCTGTAACACAATCAGTCGTACCAACTACAAATTTTTGCTCAGCATTATAAAACGAATTAAAATCAAATGGATCTAACTCATTAGGAATAATATCAAATAATAAGTCCATACCAAAAAGCTGCTTATTACGAATTAAATTTTTAAAAGAAATATAATCTGGATGCTGTAAAAATTCCGTATTTACTCGTTTATTACGACCATGTTGTTTTGATAGATAAGAAGTACCCATACAAGCACCCGCAGAAACACCTATCACATAAGGAATTTCTATATTTTGTTCAAGAAAATAATCAAGAACACCGGCAGTATAAATCCCCCTCATTCCTCCACCTTCGAGAACTAACCCCATTCCATTCATTTTCACAGCCCCCCTTTATTCAATTAGTTTAGGACAATCTATTTAAATATTTTATTATATGAGGTGTCGAAAGGGAAGAAATTAGAGTTGAGTACGAGACAAGGTGTGCAATTTTGATTTAACTTTTAAGGTGAGAAATTCCTCGAAGCTGCAATTAAATTTCGGATATCGCAATTAAATTCTGGATATCGCAATTAAATTCTGGGTATCGCAATTAAATTCCAGGAATCGCAATTAAATTTCGGATATCGCAATTAAATTTCCGGTATCGCAATTAAATTCCAGGAATCGCAATTAAATTCTGGGTATCGCAATTAAATTCCAGGTATCGCAATTAAATTCTGGGTATCACAATTAAATTCCAGGAATCGCAATTAAATTTCGGGTATCGCAATTAAATTCCAGGTATCGCAATTAAATTCCAGGTATCGCAATTAAATTCCAGGTATCACAATTAAAGTTCGGGTATTGCAATTAAATTCCAGGAATCGCAATTAAATTTCGGGTACCGCAATTTAATTGCGGGTATCGCAATTAAATTCCAGAAATCGCAATTAAATTCTGAGAATCGCAATTATAATACTCAAATTCCCCGCTCATCTCATAAAATTAATTCGTTTCCACCCTTCTTATTCAATTTTTCAAATTATTGGTTGGTTTCATTAAAAAATGCTATATAAATCACTACATTCTCACTTCTCAAACAAAAAAACAGACCCCATAAAGGTCTGTCCTCTATACTTCCTTCTTACTTCTTTTTTGTTTTTCCCGGTACAAATATTTCTTTAACACCTTCAACACTTTTCAAAGATGTAGTATGATATGTTCCTTTTGCCCAATCTTCCATTTGATCACTATACCATTTGCTTCCGAGGTTTCCGGATTGTCCTGGTCCAACTACGTTTACTGATTTACTTAAATCTGCAAAGTCTACAACAGTTCTCCATGATGCACCATGGTCTACGATTCCTTGGTCATCATATCCTGCTGCTTTAACTGTAGTTGAGCTGCCTCCTACTGGGATTGGATCTCTTGCATTAAAGAAATAGCTTAAGATTTTAATACTAGATAATGGGTGTTCGAAAGCAACTTTATGGTGATCCCCCCATTTCCACTTAGCTGCATTTTCACCGTCTGTTTTGCTAATATTTTTAATTGTTGATTTGAAGGTTTTTAATAAAAGTTTATCAATTCCGCCTTGTTCATCAACCCAGATTACTTTTTTCCCATTTAAGCTGTCACGTAGCAATTGATCGACTACGACTTTGCGGTCTCCAAATAAATCCATCATATCGTTTGAAATTTGTTGATCGAACAATGCTTTATTTATTTCAGTCATCCACAATTGGAATATGAGAGGTGAAGCTTCATCTTTATCATCTATAAAATTCCATTTTTCAAGTTCCTTTAAAGCTGATTTTTCAACAGATGATAATTGATCTTTATTTTGTTTTATTGACTTAATAAACTTCGGTGCATGCTCCTTCGCCTGTAAGTTCATTTCGTCCATTTGTAGCTTTTGCATATCTTTAACAGTCAGTTTGTCATTCTTTTTTAATACTTCCTGAATGCGTAATTGACGGTAAGGCTGTGCCCATGAATTTGAAATATGGTATGGATATGAATCATCCACTACTTTATTATTTGCAGATGAAATAAAGCCTTCCTTTGGGTTAACGATTGTTGGTAGTTCATCGTATGGAATGTATCCTTTCCAACCATAATCACTAGTCCAACCTGGGACTGGCATTAGCCCATCACCTTTTTTACGGATTGGAATTTTCCCATTCGCTCGGTAGGCAATTGTTCCGTCATCCGATGCAAATACGAAATTTTGAGCAGGAGCTTCAAATAAAGCTAATCCTTCTTTAAACGAATTCCAATCCTTTGCAACATCAAACTTTAAAACGGCTTCTAGCTCTGTTGTTGGTTGTAGTGCTGTCCATTGTAAAGAGAATACAGTATCTTTTCCAGCATCACTCGCAAATTCCGAGATCACTGGACCATGTCTCGTAATCATAACAGGTAAAACTTTATTCTTTTTACCTTTAATTTTGATCGTTTCATTTATAACCTTTGCCTTTTCCCATTGGCCATCATATAAAAATTCGTCTGATTTATTTGGATTTCGTTTTTCAATATATAAATCTTGTACATCTGGTCCTACGTTTGTTACTCCCCAGGCAATATGTTCATTATGACCAACGATGATTCCCGGCACCCCTGCAAAAATTACACCACTTACATTCATATCACCAGATTTTAATTGAGTTTCATACCAAATTGCCGGTGTCGCCAATCCTAAATGAGGATCATCTGCCAATAACGCTTTACCGGACTTAGTTTTAGAACCACTCACAACCCAATCATTACTACCATTCCAAACTGGGGGAATAACTGCACTTGCAAAGCTCTTTTCTACGTCTATTTTTGAAGTATTACTTGGAATAATATACGGATCTATATCATTATTAGCTGGGAATAGCTCCAAAGCCTTATCCTTTGGAAATTTATTCATAGCATAATAACGAAATGCTTGTTCATTCCAGTGACCGCCTAAATCAAATGCCATATATTTACCAATTACTAGTGAGTCAATTGCTGACCATTCAGTTGGTTTATATTTTAAAATTTTAAATTCAACTGCTAGTTTATTTTCTTTTATTGCGTATTTTATGTACGCATTTACGCCTTCTGCATACCAATTTAATACATTTTGTCCATTTTTATCGTATTTGCTATAAGAAGCTTCAGCAGCTCTTCTTAAACCAAGCGTTCGAAAATATGAGTCGCGCTCCACTGTTGCATCACCAATTATTTCACTTAATTGTCCGGACGCTTGCCTCCTGCTTAAATCCATTTGAAATAATCGATCTTGTGCAGTTACAAAGCCTTGCGCAACATACAAGTCATGCAAACTTTTAGCACTAATATGGGGTACTCCTTTATCATCCCTAACTACCTCAACTTTATGGTTTAACGTACGGATCGTTAAATTTCCTTTAATGCTTGGTAATGATTTTTTGGTTAAATACAAGCCAGTGCCCGCAACGATTAAGACGATAACGATTACGATAGTTGATGTAACTTTAATCCACTTTGGAAAGCGCTTCCGATTTTTTGAGATTTCAATAGGCGCACTCATTTTTCTCCCTCCTGCTTAAACTGCATATAAAACATATACTGTATAATAATTCTGCAAGTCTTTTTGCATTCCTTCTTATGACGAATGGGGTATAATACTATTTATTAACTTTAAAGGAGTGTATGGAAATGTCATTAAATTCTTGGTTCGAAAAAGGCATGACTTTTGAAGAATATGTGGAAGCAATGAATGTAAATAAAGAAGAACTTCTAAAGATCTATAATGAAGTAACGATTCCTGAAAGTACACAAGCAAAACTTGAACAATTAAAGAATCGTCATTGGAAGGTTGTTACTTTAACTGCAGATTGGTGTGGAGATGCATTACTTAATGTACCAGTTATTCAGAAAATGATGGAAAAAGCAAATATAGATACTAGATTCCTAATTCGTGATGAAAACCTAGAATTAATGGATCAATATTTAACTAATGGTAAATCTCGTTCTATTCCAATTTTTGTTTTTATGGATGAAAAAGGGAATGAAGTAAATGTTTGGGGTCCACGTTCTGCGGAGATTGAAGAAATTGTAGTTGAAATGAAAAAAGAGCTTCCAGATAAAGATGATCCAAATTTCCAAGAAAAACAAACTGCTGTTTTTAAAGCCATTCGAACAAACTTCGTTGAAGACAAAAAATACTGGAATTCGGTTATTAATAGTGTAGAAGAAAAACTATTCTCATAAGAAAAAGTACTGGTTATTTAGTTGAAAGAATTTTTCAATTAAATAGCCTTTTTATTTATCAGCTTAACAAAAAATTATATCGTAAAATTCTAATAGATTTTCACTGTAAAAATAACTTACTACTCCACCCATTGCGATGAATGGACCAAAAGGAATCGGATTTCGTTGCTTTAATTTTCCGGACAATATTACGACTAATCCGTAAATACTGCCTGAAAAACATGCAATTATAAATGCAATGAGAGTTAATTTCCAGCCTAAAATTATGCCTAGCACACTAAATAACTTTATGTCTCCTCCTCCCATACCACCTTTACTAATCAGATTAATTAGAAGCAAAACCACGAATGCTCCTATTGCTCCTACTATACTACTCCACCAAGGATCCAATGGAATTAAGATTCGTTCAAAACTAAAAATAAATAAAAAGATTAGTAGAATACGATTAGGGATAATCATATAGTTCACATCCGAAACAACAATAATAACTAATAAAGATATTATCGAAAGAGCAATCATTAACTCTTTATGAAAACCAGTTTCATAGATGGAAAAAACAAATAACATACCTGTTAGTATTTCAACTAATAAATATTGTTTGGAAATAAGACTACCACAACTTCGACATTTCCCTCTTTGGATTAAAAAAGAAAATACAGGTATTAATTCTAGAGATCTCAATTTATGTCCACAATTTGAACATGAGGAACCTGGTGAAATAATCGATTTCCCACTTGGAACTCTTAACCCGACAACATTAAAAAAAGAACCAAATACTAAACCAAAAACAAAAAAAGTAAAGTAGACTATTGCTATAATTACCAACTCCCTTAAAGTCATGTAACTAGTTTAGTTAAGGGTCATTATATCATTCGATCATAATCTACTTATTTATTAAAAATGAAAACTTTATGAAAGATAAAGAAAACTCAGCGATAGGTGGAGGCAAAGACGTAGTTGCACTTATATTTTATTCCTAAAAAAGTGCAAAAAAAAAGCAATCTACCATTCTTAAGAAAAGTAAATTGCATTTATTATTATGTTTATTTAATTACGCTACCTGAGCCAGCGAATTTTGGTTTCCAATATGTATTAGAAAGACTTACTACAGCTACTCCCTTACTTGAAGTCGCTGAAATAAATGTATTATTTCCCATGAAAATTCCTACATGGCTAATACCTTTTTTGTATGTATTTTTGAAGAAAACTAAATCACCAGGAACAGGCTTTTTAACAATTGAGCTGACAGTATACATCGACGAAGCAGTTCGAGGTAATGTAGTACCGACTTTTTTGTATACATACCCTACGTAACCTGAACAGTCAAAACCTTTAGTAGATGTACCACCAAAACGATATGGCACTCCAGTATATTGTTTAGCGATTTTTGTTACCTGATTTTTCTTTGAGTATGGGTTATATGTAGATGCTGCTTGTGATTTAGTCGTAAAAAATACCATGCTCAGTAAGCATACGAAAGCTATAAGGACTTGCTTTTTCATCTCTTTTCTCCCCCTTCATTGATAATGTAAGTCTAACAAAATATAATTTTGAAAGCCATTACAGGAGTGTTACAAATTGTCGAAGTGTTTGTAATACTATAAAACCTTGTAGGTTTTTGCCAAAAATATGCAGCAAAAAATGACTATCATTCGACAGCCATTTTTTAGGATATTGAGAAATTCGAACATCCATTGCCCCATTGCATAGGGCTGGTCTTACTTAATTTTTACGGTAAAATCTTGTTTCGTAGCCCTATTTGCGGTTTTCATAGTTTATATTGCAGCTTTGACTATTTTATTTGAAGATTTGCCAAATTTAATTGCAGTTCTGGCCATTTTATTTGCACTTTTTGAGATTTAATTGCAGTTTCAGCTTTTTTATTTACACTTCCACAGATTTCCCCCATGGAAAGCAATCATCCTGTACAAAGTGAAAACAGACTGTCATGTGACAATCTGTTCAGTAAATACCATATAAAAAAATTAAATTAAGCGATAAACTCTAGCTTCAAAAGGTTTAAATTCCATATTTTCAACTAATTGATGATCTGTTAATTCAATGTTCGTTAAGCTTAATTGTGCATTCTTTTTCGTAAGTTCTTTCGGTAAAGTAAATGTTTGTTTCTCTGATGATAAATTAGTAATCACTAAGAATGTTTCTTTTTCACCATTTCGAGTGTATGCATAAACAGGTTCATTTTTAACGTCTAAATATTCATACGGAGCATAAACTAGTGCTTTATTTTCTTTGCGTAATGTAATCATCTTTTTATAGAATGATAAAATAGAGTCTGCATCTTTTTCTTGGATTTCAACGTTGATTTCATTAAAGTTATCATTCGTTTTAAGCCAAGGTTTACCCGTTGTAAATCCAGCATTCTTTGTACTGTTCCATTGCATAGGTGTGCGAGAATTATCACGGCCTGTTTTCCATAAAATGTCCAGAACATCTTGTTCAGTTGAACCA
Organism: Bacillus sp. UNCCL81; assembly: GCF_900112535.1. Lineage (NCBI taxonomy): Bacteria > Bacillati > Bacillota > Bacilli > Caryophanales > Bacillaceae > Bacillus > Bacillus sp. UNCCL81. The sequence continues at coordinate 18,003 of NZ_FOMF01000008.1, forward strand.
TTTTCAATCATTGTATTATACATATTTTTTGCACTTACATCATTATAATCGTTGATTGATGTGTAATGAACATTTGTCATTCCAATTTCTTGCCCTTGGTAAATGAATGGTGTTCCTTGCATAAAGAAATACATTACTCCAATAGCTTTTGCTGAAATTTTCCAAAATGCTTCATCATCGTTTCCTAATGTACTGACTGCTCTAGGTATATCATGGTTCTCTATAAATAATGCATTCCATCCATATCCTTCTAACCCAGTTTGCCATTTAGTAAGTACTTCTTTTAAATCAGCGATCGAAGTTTCAGATTCATCGGTTTTCTTCCAAAGATCTAAACTTTCGAATTGGAAAATCATATTGAACTTACCTTCTTTTTCTCCAACCCATAGGTGTGCATCTTTCGTTGTTACACCGTTTGCTTCACCAACTGTCATGATGTCATATTTATCAAATGTTTCACGTTTTAGTTCATCCAAATATTTGTGAATTCCTTCTTGATTCATGTGCATATCAAAGCTTGCAACATACTTCTCTTTCTTTGGATTAGGCATATCTGGAAAACCTGGTCGTTTTCTTATATGACTGATCGCGTCTACTCGGAAACCGTCGATTCCTTTATCTAACCACCAATTAATCATGTCATATACTTTTTGTCTTACTTCTTTGTTCTCCCAATTTAAATCAGGCTGCTTTTTTGAGAATAAGTGTAAGAAATATTCATCCGTTGCTTCGTCATATTCCCATGCAGAACCACCGAAAATACTTTCCCAGTTATTTGGCTCATGGCCTGATTTTTTTCCTTCTCTCCAAATATAGTAGTCTCTATATGGATTATCTTTCGATTTTTTAGATTCTAAAAACCAAGGATGCTCATCACTTGTATGATTGACTACTAAATCTAAAATTAACTTCATTCCTCTTTCGTGAACATTCTCTAATAACTCATCAAAATCAGCCATTGTGCCAAACTCATCCATAATGTCCTGATAGTCTGAGATATCGTAACCATTATCATCATTTGGTGATTTGTAAAAAGGACAAATCCAAATTACATCTATACCGAGTTCTTTTAAATAATCTAATTTCGAAATTACACCTCTTAAATCACCAATTCCATCACCATTTGAATCCATAAAGCTACGTGGATAAATTTGGTAAGCAACCGCTTCCTTCCACCAACTTTGATTTGTCATAATCTCTCTCCTCCAAATACATAAAAGCGTTTTCATTATCGACTATATTAGAAGCCTTCAAAAAAATTAAGTACAATATCATTGCAACCGTTTGCACATTATTATCTTAACATTCAACTAACTATAGTTCAATAACTGAAATTAATAGCCAGCTTACACTTTATTAGAACTTCCTATTTTAACTCCCTTATGCTGCCTTATTCAAAAACCGTTTTCCCAAAAAGCAAAAAAAAAGCAACTTAGGATATCCCTTAAGCCGCTTATAGTTCTAATTTCTTTACATCCTTTACCTTTGCTGAAGGATGAATTTGAACATCTTCTGTATATTCAACTAGGTCAATTACACACTTTGGTCCAATTGTTACAGCATCGCCTCGTACTACACTCGCTGTCGTATAGTCAATCTTTACAGCACTTCCCTCAATTACATCTGATTTGAAGTTCAATCGATTGTTAAAAAGTTTAGTAAAAACACGTGAAAATATATTATTGTCATCAAATCGACTAATTTCAATTGTTTCTCCACCAATTTCAGGTATATAGCTAAATCCATTATGAGGTAAATAGCCAAATCCCCCATGGGTAATTTTTACATTTTCAGCATTTAATAAACCATTCATTGATAAGTGACCTTTAGCTGTAAATACTTCACATTCAGATCCTTTTTCTGTAGAAAGTGACCCTTTTACAGTAATTACTTCAGCTTTCACTATTCCTGTCGTTTTCATTGAGCCTGAAACATTAATACTTTGAACATTTAAGTCGCCCTTTGTTTTAAAGCTACCGCTAACATTTACATCTCCACCAGAAACTTTTCCATCAATCGAAGCCGAGCCACTGACACTCATTTTTTTTGCATCAACATCACTTAAACATTTAGCGCTCCCACTGCAATTAAAATAATCAGTTTCGACTTTTCCATTGAATTTTGCTGAGCCACTTACTTTCACTTCATGACAAAAAATATCACCAAGTATACGTCCGCTTCCACTTATTCTAACGTCATCATATTTGCCAGTACCAATTGTTCCAGAACCGTTAATAATTGCATTCTGCTTTGATTGAACGCTCACTATAATCTCTCCTCCATAATTTATTTAATCGATTTATTTAAATAGTTCGAGAGAGTAACATTGATTAAGATCGAATCCTTTTGATCAACAAACGTCTCATGTTGATTTCCAATAATCCATGTACCCATACCAAATTTTCGAATATAAATGACAGTCGCTTCATCCAAGTTAATTTGGTTTTTATGCGTCTCAACCAAATTTAAAAATTGTTTTATTTCTTCTATTGTTACACTACCATTTGAAAGCCACTCGTTTACAAAAAGTAACGAACATAGTTGAACCGTACCTAAATGCTCTAATTTAGTATTTGGAAAAAGTGATTGATATATTTGTACGACTTGTTTAGGGATTTGCTCCAAAAATATAGTAGCATTCCCACGATCAGAAACGATTTCTTCATTGACTGAAAACACTCTAGCAATATCATCTAATGATTGATCATCCTTCAACTCTTTTATTTTTTCAATCCGATCCAAAATTCTCTGTTTTGGAAAAAACGTTTCCTGTCCAGTAAAGCTTGATTTTTTCATAAACCACTCTTCCGGAATGATGTTTTTCCTTTTCCAACGATAAAGCTGTCCGTACGATATGCCTGTAAGTTGTAGTAAATCTTTTTTGGAAATTAATTCTTCACCCATATGACATTCCTCCTGACATGAGTATAACAAAACAATGTTTTATTGTAAAGTGTTCCATCGTAACACTTTCGATACAACATTTAAACAATTTCACAACAATATTATGCGTAACAATGTTTTAATTATAGTCATTTTTGAAAAAAAAATACCCAAAATCCATTTATTAATGAATTTTGAGTAGTAATTTCGTTCTAAATCTATCTAGTTAGAATTAGCCTTTTCCTTAGATCCTAAATTAAATCCACATCTTCTTTCTCAAGAACTACATTTACTTGATATTCCTTCAGGTTAATTGTTCTCTCGCTCGTAAATTTAACCCCTTCATTTTGGAGGAACTGCTTTTGTCTTAAAAATCCTTCTTCATCTTGAATTCCTATTTCACCTTTAGCATTTATAACTCTATGCCATGGCAATTGGTATTTTTGACCCATCGAGTGTAAGATTCTTACAACCTGCCTAGCTCCTCTTGGACTTCCGGCCAATTTTGCAACTTGGCCATATGTCATTACTTTTCCTGGTGGTATATTTTTAATAATTTCAATCGCTCTACTTGTAAAAGATTCCATTTTTTCCCCTTCTAATATTTACATTTTGGGCTATTTTATATTAATTTTACCACACAACTTATTATGCCTATTTATTAATAAAATAGTGTCCATTCTTCTATTAAAGAATAATCTAGTTAGTAGATTTAAATATAATTGGGAGGATGATAGTGAATTGAATGCTAATTTTTTAATAGCTTTACGAGAAGGCCTTGAGGTTTCCTTAGTAATCGGATACTTATTCATTGCATTAATTCAGAGTAAAAAAGAGCATTTAATTAAGTCAGTAGTCTACGGAACAATACTTGGAGTAGTAGTTAGTATTTTTGCTGGATTTTTCTTATTTACAACATTCAGTGAACTAAATGGAAATGTTGAACATACTATTGAAGGTGTAATCCAATTAATTGCAGCATTGCTAATCTTCTATTTTATTTACTGGTTAAGTAGTCAAAGTAGCATGAATATTTCAGATAAACTAAAATCAGAATTTAAAATTATAGATAGTAGTATTTCATTATTTTTCATGGCAAGCGTATTTGTGATTCGCGAAGGCTTAGAGCTAGTTCTGTTTGTTTTATCAAATGCACATACAATCGCCTTCGTTGGTATGATTTCTATTTTTTTAGGAATTATTGCAGCTATTTTAATTGCATATTTATTTATCAAAACTACAATTAATTTAAATATTAAAGTGATTTTTACTTTGCTGGGTATTCTATTAATTTTCTTTGGCGGTAAAGTATTCTCTGAAGGTCTATTCTCCTTTATTGATGCTACACCACTAGTTGAACAAATCGTCTACTATGGATTCGTCGTCGTTTCACTATTTATTTTATTTAAAAACAGCATCCTATCTTTTTTCAAAAAATAAGATAGATTTATCTAATACGCTCGTCTTAAATATAGAAGAAAGCCTGTTTGATCTAGGTTTTCTTCTTTATTCTAGTTACACTTTTTGCACTTAACATCACTTTTCTGTATAGTTTTTCACATTCATACTATAATATTTTTATAAGATAAAGAAAGGTCGGTTACAATGAAAATTAAAATTTCCGAAGATGCATTAAAATGGTTTCAAGATGAGATGAATGTAAAAGAAGGAGATACAATTCGTTTTTTCGCGCGATACGGGGGAAATAGTACAATACATAAAGGTTATTCTTTAGGTGTTACAAAAGAACAGCCTGTGGACATCGGGGAATCAATTACGGTTGATAACGTAGTCTATTTTATAAACGAAACAGATTTATGGTATTTTAAAGATTATAATTTAAGTGTAATTGTAAATGAAAATAATGAATTACATTTTGATTATGAACCTAAATAATAAATGGAGCTTAGGTAGCGTTTGTGCCTAAGCTCTTTTTTTATTTTTGGTTCTGTTGAAGTAGACTGTTATAAATTTGCATTAAAAGAAATTTTGATATTTCATCGCAAAATAATAAACAAGAGTTAAAAGAGCTAAAATCGAAAAGTTATAAAAGCTAAACCTTATAAGGTACATTTTACTTTTTTGTGGATCTCTCTTTATAAAAAATTTAAATGAAATTACACTTGCAAGGGAAGCAACAATCGTACCAAGTCCACCTAAATTCACACCTACTAATAAAGGCTGCCAATTCACCGAGAATTTTGATAAAAAGATCGCAGCTGGTACATTGCTTATTAGTTGGCTTAAAATGATGGAACTGAAAAAGATTGATGTGGGACTTTTGAGATTTTCGCTGGCAAATGTGTGTACTACATTTAATTCCGATATGTTTCCTATAAATATAAAAAAACAGATAAAAGTAAGAAGCAATAAATAATCAATTTTCTTCAATAATTTTATATCAAGTATACATGCGGTTGAAAGTGCGATGATGAACGCAAGTTTGTAGCTTAAAAAACCTAGTATGGATACAGATATAATGCCAAATAGTATTCCCCATAATGTTGCCTTTTTTTTATTTTTTATAGGAATATATGGAAGATCCATTTCCAATTTTTTACTATTTAATCTCTGATTAAAAAAGAATAACAGAACAATTCCTAGCACCACTAATAGAATAATTGTTGTAAAAAATTGTATTGGCCTTATTCCATAGTAAGTAAATATGAAAAGATTTTGAGGATTTCCCATTGGAGTTAGGCTGCTTCCGATGTTAGCCGCAATTGTCTCTAATATAATAGTATCTAACATAGAAGTTTCTATAATCCTACTAATTATAAGTGTTAATGGTACAAATGTTATTAATGCCACATCATTCGTTACAAGCATGGAACTAAAAAAGCATAATAAAATTAGGATCGCTGAAACACTTTTACTATTATGACATTTACTCAGTATAGAAATGGCGAACTTATCCAATAACTTAAGTTCTTCCAGAGCCTTAACTACGAGCATAAGATTAAATAAACTAACTAATACTTTAAAATTTATATATTCTAGTTTTGGTGGATGGAATAAACAACTTACAATTGCTAACAAGAGTGATATGGTAAGTACAATGTCTTTTTTTAAAATTCCAAAATTCAATTTCAATTTTTTTTCGGTTTCCACATATATAGATTCTTTCATAATCCCCCTCCAGTACTATCAATTCTACTACACACCCATGTTTCTTGCATTTGAAACTTCATTGCACTTAAAAAATACCACCTTTTCCATTAAATTACAGAAAAATTGGCGTTTTTTTTGTTGAGGTGGTATTGATTTGTTTTTGACTTGATTCGCATGTATTGGAGCAATAGGAGATATCGTATTATTAATAAATGGTACTTTTTATGATTAACTCTGATACGCTTCAAAAGGGTGGAATTAGTAAGGTATTTCCCTAAAGGTTGTCTTATAAGACAGCCTGTTTTTTAGTTTAAATACAAAAGAGTGCCCCACTATATGTGTGAGGCACTCTTCTTCAATTATTCTTCAATCTTTTTCTTTTTGCTTACTAATTTATAAATAACTGGAATGATGATTAGTGTTAAGAATGTTGAAGTTGTTAAACCACCAATTACAGTTACTGCTAATCCTTTCGAAATTAAGCCTGATGTTGAATTTGAAAGGGCCATTGGTACTAAAGCAAGAATTGTCGCTAATGCTGTCATTAGGATTGGACGTAATCTTGTCTTTGAAGCCTCAATTAATGCGTCAGTTACCTCTAATCCATTTTTACGGTTATGTTCAACTCGGTCTAATAATACAACCGCATTTGTTACTACTATACCGATCAACATTAATAGTCCGATCATTGCACTCATTGAAAGTGTTTGCTTACCAATAAATAGCGCTAAGAAAGCTCCGACTGGTACGAAGATTAAAGAAGTTAAAATAACAAACGGTGTTCTTAACCCACCAAATGTCATGCTCATGATTAAGAATACTAATCCGACAGCAACTACCATCGCTATTCCTAAACTGCTAAATCCATCTGAAATCATATCTAAACCGCCGCCAATTTTCATATCGACGCTTTTTGGTAAATCAATTTTATTTAAATGACTAGTTACATCTTTTGTAATTGCTGCAGTATCTTTACCTTTTACTTCTGCGCTTACTGATGCAAACATTTTTCCATCATCATGGTTGATTGAAACTGGTGCATCCTTTTTAGAAATAGTTACATAGTCTTTAATTTCTTTCGGACCTGTTGCAGTCATAAACTTAATTTTTTCAATATCTTCTTTTGAAGTTGCTTTAGTTTTATAACCTACAGTAAGCTTATTTGTTTCGCCGTTTAAATCGTAATCACCGATTTCAACGTCGTTAATTTTTTCATTAATAGCTCCCATAACTTGGAACATTGAGATATTTTCATCGCGTGCTTTATCGTTTAATGTAATTTCTAATTTAGGTTGTACATCTTTTAAATTATTAGAAACATTTTTCAGACGATCATCACTATTTAATTCTTTTTCAATTTTTGAAGCTGCATCTTTTAAATCATTAAAGTTTGCAGAATATAAATTTACATCAATATTGTTCCCTGTTGGAGGACCATTTTGAGAAAGTTCTTTTGCTGTAATTGTTGTACCTTTTACTTTCGCATCAACAATTGAAGGAACTTCTTTATTGATTTTTGAAAGTTCTTTATCCATGTTCTTTCCGTCTTTTAGATTGATTTGGAAGATTGCTTTATTTTTGCCACCATCCATATTCATCATAAAGTCACGTTTACCACCAACAGTAGCTTGTACACTGTCAATTTTGTCTGAATTTGCAAAGTATTTTTCTAATTCTTTAGCTACTACATTTGATTGATCCACCGTACTATTTGATGGAAGAGTTGCTGTCACTTGAAGTGTTTTATTTACACTACCAGGTAAGAACGAGAATCCTAATAAAGGAATCATCGATAATGAACCAGCTAATAAAACGATAGATAATAAGATAACAATCCATTTACGTTTTAATGCCGAACGAAGTAACTTTTCGTAACCTCTCATAAAACGAGTATCATTACTGTGTTCTTTTAACGGTTTTGATAAGAATTTTGCTCCTAATGTTGGAATTAAAATGATCGCAACAATTAGAGAAGTTAAAATCGAAACGACTACTGAAATAGCAAATGGTCTAAAGAATTCTCCAATAATACCACTTACAAATGCTAAAGGTAAAAATACTACTACTGTAGCAAATGTAGATGATGCAATGGCACCAATTACTTCTTTAGTTGCATATAATGCCATCTCTTTTTTCTTATATTGATTACCTTTTTGTTGTTTCCATCTGTATATATTTTCAATTACAACGATACTATCATCAACAATACGTCCAATTGCAACAACTAGACCACCTAAAGTCATAATGTTCAATGTATAACCTAATGAATTTAATACTGATATTGTTGCAAAGATTGAAATTGGTAATGATAAAATTGAAATGATTGTCGCTCTAATGTTTCTTAAGAATAACAGAATAACGACTACTGTAAATAACGCACCTAATAGACCTTCTTTAATTAAAGAACTAACGGATTTCTCGATTTCTTTACCGTTATCCATAATGACATGCGTTTCTACATTATTGTCTTTCTTAAATGATTTAATTTCTTTTTTAACTGATGTTGCTACATCCGCTGTATTTGAATCTTGTGTTTGAGAAACTGATAAAATATAACTTTCTTTACCATTATATCTAGAAATTTGGTCTTGAACCGAAACTACTTTTACATCTGCAATATCAGCAACAGTAACATTTTTTGGCGTTACTGTTTGTGCTTGTCCAGCACCTCTACCTAGTTGTGCACCTTGAGTCATCGTACCCATTTGTGTACTTTGGGCAGCTGCACTAGATAAAACTGTTTTTTTGATTTGATCGACTGAGTTTAATGTACCTTTCATTCGAACAGAAACTGTTTTTCCATTATTCTCAACAGATCCTAATGGCACTGCATAATCTAGACCTTGAATTGCCGTTTTAATTGTATCTAAAGATATCCCTTTTTCTTCTGCTTTTTTATTATCTACAACAATTTGAATTTCTTCATCCTTTGTTCCTTGAAGACTTACATCACTAACACCAGTGATTTTTTTAATTTGAGGAAGTAAATCTTTTTCTATTGATTGTTGTAAATCTTTTACTTGACCGTTATTTGCAATTGCAACTTGATAAATAGGAGCAGAATCCATCGCAATACGTTGAACTGTCGCTTCTGCTTTATCAGGTAACTTTGTTTTATTGATTACATTATCAACGTCTTTTTCAATTTTATCCATATCCGTTCCAAAAGGATAAATCATAAAGATTGAAGCCATATTTTCACTTGAAGTACTTGTTAACTGATCATAGTTTTCAAGCTTCATTAAACCTGATTCGATTGGTTTAGTGACCTCAGTTTCTATATCCTCAGATGATGCACCAGGGTATACTACCTGTACTGCAACAGCTGGAAATGAAACATCAGGAAATGTTTCAATTTGTATTTTTTGGGCAGAATATATTCCCCCTATCAAAACAAGAACACTTAATATAATAACTGATATTGTGTTCTTCAAACTTAATTTCGTTAAGCCTGCAAACATAATGTATCTATTTCCCCTTTCGATTCGTTACAATTCTAATACGTGATTAGTTTATCAAATCTATATGAACAGAATATGAACAATTAAGAACATAATTTGAACTTTTTAAGTTTACAAGTTTTTCGGAAGGATAATCGTAAAGCTAGTTCCTTTTCCAACAACACTTTCAACTTCTATTTTCCCATGATGTATTTCAATAATTTTTTGTACAATCGAAAGCCCAAGCCCGGTTCCTTTTTTATTTCTAGAACGGTCAGCTTGATAAAAGCGTTCAAATATCCGATCAATATCATCTTGACTTATTCCTAGCCCACTATCGCTTATGAAGACGTGAATAGTATGATCTAGTTCTAAAACATCTACTTTAATATACCCAGCTATACTTGAGAACTTAATCGCATTTTGAAGTAAATTAATCCATACTTGTTCAAGTAGTAAACGATCTGCTACTATTTCTGTTTGTGGTAAATTTAAAACTAATTGAAGCTTTTTACTTTCCCAATGTGGCTCTAATGCCAAAATAATTTTTCGAATTTGTTCATCTAATTTGTAAGTCGTTAGCTGGAATGGGTGTTGCTCAGAATCTAATGAAGCTAGCTTTAATAATCTTTCACTCATCATAGAAAGACGTTCACTCTCTTCTTCAATAATGGATAAATAATGTTCCTTTTTCTCTTCAGCTAACTGCTTATTTCTTAAAACCTTTGCAAAACCCTTAATCGATGTTAACGGTGATTGAATTTCATGAGAAACATTTGACACAAATTCACTTCTCATTTCTTCTAGATTGTTTAATTTATTCGTCATCAGATTAAAGTTTGAAGCGAGTAGTCCAATTTCATCCTTACGTTTAATCGTTACTTGAACGTCATAGTTGCCTTTAGCCAGTTCTTTTGTGGCACGTATTAGCTCTTTAACTGGCTTTACTAGTAACTTAGCAACAAATAAAAATGTTACTGACCCAATGATTAAAGTTGTAAGCAAACTAAAAAATAAAACTCTCCGCATTTTAAAGAACCCACGATCAATATTGGGCTGAATAAATAAAGCATATCGATGACCATCTTTTTCAAAAGGTAGACCGATGAGATATCCTTTTGTTTGAACATCTCTTTTGTTTAGTACACTTAATATTTGTTCTTTTTTTATGTTCTTCTTTTTTAGTGCGGTATTTTTCAAAACAATTTTACCGGACTCATCATACAGTGATAGATAAAAATTTTTACTAAGAATTTGTAAGGTCGCATCTACTCCATTTTGATTATCTTGTTTAGAATAGATGGAAATAAAATTTTCTCCAACATCAATTAAATCACCTTGTACCTCTGTTTCAACATGTTTTATAAAGTATTTTGAAGCGATAAAAAAAGTAATGACTAAACTCAACAAAATAACTGAAATAAAGATTAAAACCAATCTTGTATACATGCTTTTCATGCGTGATTTTCCTCTAATTTATAACCTAAACCTCTTATTGTAACGATTTCGACAGTAGCCTTTATCTCTCTTAGTCGCTCACGTACTCTTTTTATATGCACATCAACTGTGCGTTCATCTCCTTCATAATCCAGTCCCCATATTTGCTCAATCAAATCATTTCTCGTAAAGATTCTTCCAGCTTGACTTGCAAGCTTCAACAATAATTCGAATTCCTTTAATGGTAATGTAATCGATTGATCATTCGCCGAAATTTCATATTTAATTTGATTGATCGTTAAATTACCTACAAAAATATTTTTATCAGATAGCAATTGAAATCTTCTTAATAGAGCTTTTACACGGGCTACGATTTCCAAAGGATCAAAAGGCTTAACAACATAATCATCTACTCCAAGATCAAAGCCTTTTAATTTATCTTGAGATTCACCTTTTGCAGTAACCATTAAAATCGGAATATCATAATACTTTTTAACCTCTTTAGTCAGCTCATAACCATCTACTTCAGGCATCATCACATCAACTACTACTATTTGAATATTATTTTCTTCCAATAATGTTAATGCTTCTTGACCATTTTCAGCCTCAATAACTGTATAGCCTTCACCACTTAAAAATATAGAGATTAACTCCCGAATATTTGCATCATCATCGACAACCAATACATTTACATGATTCAATAAATTCACCTACTTACATTTACAAATAATTATGTACATATTATATAAACTCATTATGAACTAAATATGAATTATGAAACCTAAACTAACTATATAAAAAAGAGAATGGCTTAATTGACCACTCTCTTAAGGAAGTTTCCTATTTAAATTCGCGATTTTCTACAATACTAATCAATCTATTCTCACGACTTTACCTGATTTTCTCTCTCTAACGATTCTCTTCCTATTCCCGGACTTTCCACATTTATATTTTCCATTTTCATCATCTACTACAGAATCCTTACGAGTCATAAATACTGCTATTAACATAGTTAAAATAAGAATCCCGCCAAATATATACATTTCTAGCATTTCATAACCCCCACTTACTTTATCAAAATTGAATGCAAAAAAGACACTAGGAAAATCTCCAGTGCCTTAATAAGACATCATTTTGGAAACCTTCTCCCTACACGCCTACGAGGTTAGCTGTCGGATTCGGACCTAAAAAGTAGCCCTACCTAAAAAGGATTCACCCCAAAGTACAATTGCACAAAAATTGGTTCCCCCGCTTCAAAATTGAATGTCCTCAATAATAGAAGAAACACTCAACTAAAACTCAGCGATCTATGGTCATTTAATTTTATGTATATTACTTAAATTACAATTCAACTACTAAATTGTAAACTATTTTACTACTTAAAGAAACTAATATGTCTTTTGATTAAAAATGCTGGGCCAAAAAATGACCATTATGATGTTCTCTTCCTAGTTGATTTTGAAAAGCAAGTTGTTCAATATTACTTGCTCATAAAGGGGGCATGAGTCAATCTCTGTTATGTAACCCTACTTCAGTTGCTAGTGTATGTAATCGTTGACTATGGTCCTTTAAAATAAGTAATAACGCCCATTATTAAATTTAAAGTGACATATAACAATAAGATAGTTACAACAATTCTTCCTGTGCTTTTATTCTTTTTCTTTGCAAATTTATTAATTAAGAAGACAATAATAGCTATTACAATAATAAGAATGAAAAGTGGCAAAAAAATAAATAAGTCTGACATAGTTTTCTCCTTTAGGTAATCACTTAATATAGAGTTACTAAAAACTAATATTCTATGGAGAATCTTTTTATACCTTGTTAAGCTAAAATGCCTATTTGTACAAAAAAGAAAAAAGGATCGCCGCAGCAACCCTTTTTTATCTCAGATTATTTCTCCCAAAGTTCAACCAATCTACCTTCTGGATCTTTAATCCAAGCAAACTTACCATAATCACTAATCTCTTTTTCCTTTGCTAGAGGTACACCCACTTTTTCAAGATGCTTAATCGTCTCGTCTAAATTATAAACTTGGAAATTTAACATCACTTGCTGTTCTGTTGGAAAATAACTGTCTTCTTCCGTAAAGAACGAAAAGATCGTTTCATTTTCAGAGTCCGGTTTAATAATAGTCCCATTCCAATTTTCTATTTCTACATTCAGCACTTTACTGTACCATTTTGTTAAAGCATCCAGATTTTTAGTCCTCCAAAATATTCCCCCGAAACCTTTTATCATCATAGATAACTCCCTCACTTTTTATAAATGAATTAAAAAGCACTTTTTGTTTACTTACTTTGCATAACCTTCTCAATTCGACGATCCGGTAATAACCACATAATTGCCACGATTACATAAATTATTTGAGCGAACCAGGGCCAGATTAAAGACGTGCAAACTGCAGATAAGTAACAAACCACTGAAGCTTTTCCTTTCCAATCATTACCTACAGCCTTTTTTAACTTTGAATTCTTTCCCTCTTTTTGGATAATTATACCTTGTAAAATGAAGTAAGCTATTGCGGCCATTAAGAGTATTACACCATAAAGCATTGTTGGATAAGGCTTATAATGGTTTTCTCCCATCCAACCAGAAGCAAAAGGAATTAAGGATAACCAGAAAAGCAAATGTAGATTTGCCCACATAATTGATCCTGTCACCCTTTGTAAAGTGTGTATCATGTGATGGTGGTTGTTCCAGTAAATACCAACATAAATGAAACTAAGTAAATAACTAAGAAAGGTTGGGAAAAGTTGTAATAAGTCTTTTATATTTGGACTGTGAGGAATTTTAATTTCTAGGACCATAATTGTAATAATGATTGCAAGTACACCATCACTAAAAGCTTCCAACCGGTTTTTATTCATTGTTTACTCCCTATTATTATTTGTCTTTTTGTTTTATTTAAATTTCTATCTATATTAAATTCCTTTTTTCTCGTAAACCTAAAATTTTTATATAGGTTAGTTTAAAGAATGCCTGTCACTTAACAAGCCTTTGTTCTAATTCATTTTTTTGGCGCAAGTGATGACGAAAATGCATATAAACCAAATCATACCATTCCCTTGCATTTAGCCAACCGAACCCTCCATGCTTGACTTTATAATTAGGATTTATACTATCCACTTTCGATTCCCATTGGCTCAACCTTAGAATTACTTGATCAATTCTGCCAATAAGCTCGTCCTTGCTATCTGAATTATTAGGTGGATCATTTAGTTCATCTGGTAATCTGATTTTAATCGGTGGAAATCCCCCAATCTTATATAACTTCTCACCAAATTCCGTTTTTCCAAGTGGTTGTTCATCATTTAAGGTGGCGCAAATTTCCATGTTATCTAGATATTCGTGGGCACAAATAATTAAATGGTCATACATTTGACCAATAGACCAAACCTCTTCTTCAGATTTAAACCTTAACTGTTCTATAGAGTAATTTTGAAGCTCGTTTTTGTATGTATTAATCAGTTCAAGTTCGCTCAAGGTAGATTCCTCCTTCGTATTGATTTAAATCTAAAATTTTACATTTTTTGCATATGTAACTAATCATTCAATATTCGTTTACAAATACCTTCTTCAAAATACCTACCATTTTTCTCATTTAAAAAATCAATTTTGCAGTCGATTTTTTTTGTACATCTAAATTATACTTTACATACGTACTATAATAGAGTCCTAATTACTAAATGAAGAATTATTTATAAAACACAAAAAAAGGAATCTCCTAAATTAATGATTCCTCAAAAAATTCTCTTTAGCTATGATAAAAATAACTTTTTTAATTTTAATATGGAGTAGGTGTAGGCGTTCCCGGTGGTCTCCACCATGATTCAACAGTTTTCCAAGCAGTATTATAATCGTAACCTTTTCCCATCAAATAACCTATAGCAACTGCTTCTGTTAATGCATGTTGATAACCAAGTTGTTGTGCTTCTTTTAATCCATGGCTAACAGCTGGATTTATTAATGTTAGAATTTGTTGTGGATTTACAGCTTGCTGTGGATTTCTATAATAATCATTATAAGGTACATGGTTGTAGAAATTCATATTAACCTTCCTCCCTTTTGAATAACGTATTTAGCAATCTTGGGCTTTTGAATCTTTATAATATATGTAGACTTGGGAGTTTGCGGAATAGGCTATAAGCACGGCTTAAAAATTTTCAGGTGAAAATTATCTTTTATCCAATCGTTATACCGAAGTGTCTTCTTTAGTCTAATAAAATAAATGGAGGGCACTGACTAGGTCAGCCCTCTATGCGACTACCTGACACACAAAAAGACTACCTAAGTAGTCTCTCATTGTTCAACTATTATGATAAAGTCCGATCTAGCACCGAAAAATACGTTTTAAAGGTACTATTTTTAATCTACTTTTTCTACCAATGATTGATAAATTTCCTTCAGTGACCACACTTTCCCTTTTTCATCTTTATAAACGACATGCTCACTTTGAAAGTGGGCAGGGGAATCCAATCCTGCGGCGGCAGCTAACCGAAATAAACCTTCACGCATTGATATTAGATAATTTGCTGTTCGATATTTTTTTTCATCAATGACGAGGGCTTTTTGTAAATCAGGATCTGTTGTGGCTACACCGACTGGACAAGCATTGGAGTGGCATTTTAATGCTTGAATACAACCAATCGTAATCATAAATCCTCTTGCAATATTAACAAGGTCAGCCCCCATTGCAAGTGCAATTGCTACTCGATCTGGGGAAAATAATTTTCCTGAAGCTATTATTTTAACTTGGTCACGTACGCCATATTTTCTTAAAGCATGATCCATTAAAGGTAATGCAGATTTAATTGGCAAACCTACACTATCCGCCAGTTCCTGGTATGTCGCACCTGTCCCCCCTTCACCACCATCTACAGTAATAAAGTCAGGACCCTTCCCAGTACTTTTTATA
This sequence comes from Bacillus sp. UNCCL81, assembly GCF_900112535.1. Classification (NCBI taxonomy): domain Bacteria; kingdom Bacillati; phylum Bacillota; class Bacilli; order Caryophanales; family Bacillaceae; genus Bacillus; species Bacillus sp. UNCCL81. The sequence goes on from NZ_FOMF01000008.1 coordinate 33,792, forward strand.
TGTTTTGCTAATTCATCAGCTTCGTGACCACTTCCAATAACTACTTTCATTCCTACTGGTTTTCCAGTTTGTTCTCGAATTTGTTCCATAAAGTCAAACAAGGAAGGAAAGTCATGAAACTCTCGAAAGCGATTAGGACTATCAATAGATTTATATGGTTCTACCATTCTTATCCTTGCAATTTCCTCTGTTACCTTTTCCCCATCAATATGCCCACCACGTGTTTTTGCACCTTGAGCTAATTTAAGTTCAAAAGCTTTCACTTCAGGAATTTTACTTTTTTCTTTCAAGGCATCCCAATTAAAATTCCCCTCTTTATCTCTAACCCCGAATAAACCTGGGCCAATTTGCATGATAATATCAACGCCACCCTTTAGATGGTATTCAGACAAACCACCCTCACCTGTATTCATCCAAGTCCCTTTCGCAATTGCTAATCCTTCTGAGAGTGCAGTAATAGCATTTTCACCTAAGGAACCATAGCTCATAGCAGACATACCAATCTGGCCTTTTACAATAAAAGGATACCTCGTGTTTTTACCTATCACAATTGCATCACTATCATCTAACAAAAATGCAAGTGAATCATTTTTCTCTAATCTTTCTTCCTTCTGTGTAAACAAAGGCTCTTTAATCAATAAATATCGGTTTGTTGTTACGTTTATTTGCTGGTCCATCTTTAATTCTTCTGACAGTTTTGGAAACATTGAATTTCTAATATAATATCCTTTTTCTTCAAAGTCTCTTTTAGACCCAAACCCAAGGACATCCCGTTTATATTTTGCTTTTTTGACAATATGCTCATATTCTTCTCTAGAAAAAGGTTTACCTTCTAGGTCATTGTTAAATAAATACTGACGTAGCTCAGGACCAATAGTTTCTAAGAAGTACCTAACTCGTCCTATTACTGGATAATTACGGAGTATTGGATGCTGCTTTTGTCTTCGATCTATAAAAAACAAATAGAGTGTACCTATTATTAAAACTAAAAGTAGTAAGGCAAAAAAAATGAATCCAAGGATAATTAAAACATTTGTTATATTCAATTATATTCCCCCTAGAAAAAGTTCCGTAACATAGCGATCAAGTTTATTATAAAAATACTTCATTCTTACTCTCCTTAATCGAGTGTATATTTTATTCTTTACATATTTCCTTCCAATTTATACAATGCTTGCATCATCGAATACACTCTTATTAAGCTATAAAGTCATCTAGCAAAAATTTAGGGTTAGAGATCCAATCGTTATTATTTAACAATTTCTTTTATGAAATCATTTGAATATTCTTCAAGAGAGGTTTGAATTTCTTTTCTCTTCCAAATAAGAGGTCTCCCTTTTTTATATAGAACCAATTTAATATTTTCATTTATAAATATTCAAAAAATCATAAAATAAGTCCTCTCATAATTGAATTTTACTGCCCCTACTCCAATGGAAAATGGAAGTGTATTAGGTCTTCTCCAACGAAAACGAGTGGAAAGCTCTTTTTCTCATTAATACTAATCGCAAAATAGGTTTGAAAATTAAAATCTAATTAATTTTTTATCTCCAAAATAATAAGTTATTAAATTTTCTAGGACCTGATAATAATCTTCTTGTTAAATAGTGGAATAATATGGAATACTAAAGCTAATAACTATTATTTTATTTGTTGAATAATAACTTCAGGAGTGTCTTATGAATAAGATTCGGATTAGTAAAGTAGGTTTATTTAAACTATTTTTCATTTCAATATTACTAGTTACATTTATATTTGTTGGAAAAAACGTACTTTTAAACTTCGACTTTAAAATGTTCTTTAACTATATGGAGTCTCTTACATTAATACAGTACTTTTTAATTTTTGCATTAGGTATTTTAGCCGTATCTCCAATGTTTTTATATGATTTCGTACTTGTAAGACTATTAAAATTAGACTTTAGTTTTCGAAAAATATTAATGGTAGCTTGGCTAGCGAATACTTCCTCAAACCTAATTGGTCTTGGTGGGGTTGCAGGTACCACCATTCGAACTCTATTTTATCGAAAAGATCGCACCGGACCCGAAATTGTTAAAGCAGTGAGTAGTGTAACGATATTCTTACTTTCTGGATTATCGATATTGAGCTTAGTTTTATTTACTGGAATATTTGATTTATCATTTTTAAATGAATATAAGTATCTATATATCGCTATTATCATTGCAATTTGTTATTTCCCGGTAATGTTTTTAGTCGTTTATTTAAAGCGTAATTTTTTCTCGGAGAATTTTTCCGCAAAATATATGCTTTCCCTGGTTGTGATTTCCTTATGTGAATGGTCTTTTATTTTATTATTCATTTACTTCATTTGTTTATTTTTACATATCGACATTTCAATCATAGAGGTATTGCCTGTTTTTTTAGTAGCGTCAGTCGCAGCACTTTTAAGTATGATTCCAGGCGGTCTTGGATCTTTTGATTTTATTTTCCTACTAGGTTTTACATACTTTGGAATCGATAAGGAAACGACACTTCTTGTTTTATTGATTTATCGTTTCAGTTATTTCTTTTTCCCGTTTGCTTGCGGTATTATTTTAGCTCTGAAATTATTATGGAATAAAATCAATCAATCATTTAATAATATTCCAAATCAAATTTCAACTTATTTGGGGCATAAATTTTTAACGATTTTGGTATTTTTATCTGGCGTTATTCTATTAGTTTCTGCTGCTGTGCCAAGCATGCTTTTAAGAATAAGTCTTTTAAATTTAATTTTACCTTCGACAATCATTAATATTTCACATTTAATTTCGGTCACAGCGGGTTTTACATTGTTAGGACTGTCTCGTGGAATTGATTATAAAGATAAAAGAGCATGGTATATTACACTATTCATGCTAATTGTTGGGGCAGTTACAACCTATTCAAAAGGATTAGATTATGAAGAAGCACTTTTTGTATTAGCAGTTGCATTTATATTATTTATTTCAAAGAAACAATTTTATAGAGAAAGCTTCGTTTTAACTTGGGGTAAGCTCATTGTTGATAATTTTATTTTATTCTTCTTTTTAGGTAGTTATTTACTTATTGCTTATATCAATCTACCTACAACAAATGTCAAAATACCTGCTAAATATTTACCTTATATACTTGTTAATTCGAGAGATATCGTGATTAGTGCAGTTCTTGGTTTTGTAGCTGCTTTACTATTTTTTTATATCGCATTTTTTAAAGTTAAAAGAAAACAATTTGAATTTATAAATACGAAAGCTGAAGAAGAAAAAATAAAAGAACATTTTAATAAGTATGGTGGTACAGAACTTTCACATTTGGTTTTTTTACATGACAAATATTTATTCTGGGCTCAAGATGAGACTGTATTATTTATTTTTCAGCCATATGCAGACAAATTAGTTATTTTAGGTGACCCGGTTGGTGAAAAATCTCGTTTATATCCTGCTATTGAGGAATTATTAAACTATGCTGATCAATTTGGGTATACACTTGTCTTCTACCAAGTAAACTCAAATTCACTATCCTATCTACATGAAAACGGATTTGATTTCTTTAAACTTGGTGAAGAAGGATTCACCGATATCTCAACGTTCTCTTTATCAGGAAAACGTAATAAAGGTATTCGTGCACTCTATAATAAATTTGAACGCGAAGAATATAGTTTTGAAATTATTGAACCACCTTATTCAAATGAATTCTTTACGGAATTAAAGGAATTATCACAAGAGTGGTTGAAAGGGCGAAAAGAAAAAGGGTTTTCACTTGGCTATTTTGATGAGGATTACATCAAACTTGCACCTGTAGCTATTATTAAAAATAATGAAAATAAAATGATTGCTTTTGCATCCATTATGCCAAACTATAATGATCATACGATTTCAATAGATTTAATGCGCCATAAAGTTGATGCTCCAAAAGGAATTATGGACTTTATGTTTGTTAACTTAATTGAATGGTTTAGGTCTAGAGATTTTCATTATTTTAATGTCGGTATGACACCTTTAGCAAACGTTGGTCTATCTAAGTATTCATTTACAAGTGAAAAGATTGCAGCGCAAATTTATCAATATGGACAATTTTTATATCACTTTCAAGGTTTAAGAAGCTTCAAAGAGAAATATGTGAATTCTTGGACGCCTAAGTTTTTGGCATATCATAAAAAAACATCCTTACCAATCACAATGCTACAAATAACTTCATTAATTTCTAGGTCTAGAAAAAATTAAATTTACAGCCAGTTAATGTATTGAACATTGACTGGCTTTTTTATTGTGAATAAGCTGATTACCACTTCAAATCTACTCAATTAATAATCAAAATTGAAAAATTGGTAAAAAATAATAGTAATTATTACTTGCAAAACTATTTCTCATCAATTATGATTGTGTCATATTAAATTGTGCACAACTAATATAAAAGGATGTTGATCCAATGAATAAAGAAAATCAGCTTTTGCTTGAAAATCAATTATGCTTTTCAATTTATGCTACTTCTCGAGAAATTACTAAATTATACCGTCCAATCTTAGATGAGATTGGTATAACGTATCCGCAATATCTTGCATTGCTTTCACTTTGGGAAAAAGACCAACAAACTGTAAAAGAACTTGGGGAAACGCTTTTTTTAGACTCAGGAACTCTTACACCAATGCTAAAACGGATGGAATCTGCGGGACTAATTTTCCGTAAACGTGATTCAAGTGATGAGAGAAAAGTATTTATTACATTAACTGAAGAAGGTACTAAATTAAAAGAAAAAGCTTTCTGTATACCTGAGAAGTTTTTCAAGGAAAGTAATACTACTCAAGAGGAATTTTTAACAATACTAAATCAAACAAAGGCATTATTAAAGAAAGTTCAAGCTGCTAATGAAAATAAAAAATAGATAACTTATATTAAGGAGAGATCGTAATGGAAAAATTATATACTGCTACAGCAACTGCAACAGGTGGTCGTGACGGAAGAGTTATTTCATCAGATGATTTTATTAATTTATCACTTAAACCACCAGTTGAATTAGGCGGACCTGGTGGAGCAACAAATCCTGAACAACTTTTTGCCGCAGGCTATTCAGCTTGCTTTGACAGTGCATTAAATTTAGTAGCCCGCCAGCAAAAAATTAAACTAGAATCTACATCAGTGACTGCAAACATAACAATCGGTAAAGACCCTGCTGATGGAGGATTTAAATTAGCTGCTCAACTTGATGTAAAAGTACAAGGTGTTCCAACAGAAGTAGCCGTTGAACTAGTTAAAGCAGCCCACGGAGTATGCCCATATTCAAAAGCAACCAAAGGAAACATGGATGTACAATTAAGAGTAATCGGATAATATTTAGCAAAATGGGAGAAGGAAAAGTCCCTTCTCCCTCTATCATTATCCTTGTTCTATTATCGTTTCATATTTCAATGAATCGTCTTTTGTGAAGAATTTTCTATAGGATAGAAGTGTTGAGGAGAATACACTAATTGCAATTGCGCCAATTAAAATACATTCTATTAACAATTGATATTTAATCGCATATAAAGGACTTATGCCAGCAAAAATCATTCCTGTCATCGAGCCTGGTAAAGTAACAATTCCTACAGTTTTAGCTCGATCAATTGATGGAATTAAGGCAGCTTTAATTGAATTTTTTATAACATTATTTGAAGCTTGTTTAGTTGTTGCCCCTAAGCATAATGCAGCCTCAATCTGATTTTTACTTGCCTGAATTTCAGCCCTAAGTCTCGTTAACGCTAAGCTATTTGCATTCATTGATGTGCTAATAATCATACTTGATATTGGAACAACATATTGAGCCTTCAACGCAATTTTGTTTGCTACCAAAACAACTCCTAATGAAATCATGACGCCTAGCAAAATACTAATAAATGAAATAAAAAATGCGCCTTCAATTTGTTGTGATCTTTTACTCGAAGTATAAGCACCGAATAAAATCATACAAAATAAAATAATGATGACAAGTAAAAAATGCTCAATTTGCAATATGAATTCAAGTACATAACCCATGATCATTAATTGAATGACGGTCCTTACTGAAGAAACACCAATGTCTTTTTCAACACCAAGTTTCTGATAATAGGATAATGCGATAGCAATAATAATTAATAAAAATGTCAGAGACACTCCTGTAATATGCAAATTCCCTTCCATCATTTCACCTCTTTAAGCAATTGTAGAAAGAAAATTTTTTCCTAATTCTGTGGTTGGATTATTAAAAAATTCATTAACTGGACTCACTTCTACTAATTTACCGTCAATCAGTAACCCAACTCGATCAGCTATTTGTTGAACTAGATCCATATTATGTGTAACAAGAATAATCGTTAAATTTTCTTCTCTTTTTAAAGTTACCAGAAGCTCCTGAATATGTAGAGTCGATTGTGGATCTAATGCTGAAGTAATTTCATCACATAATAAAATAGTTGGTTTCATGGCTATTGCTCTTGCGATTGAAACTCTTTGCTGTTGACCAACCGAAAGTGTTGAAGCATTCCGATCAAGTAATTTCGTCTCTAATCCTACTTTTTCTAATAAAGATCTCGCAACTGTTTTCGAATCTGTCTTATCATAGCTACCGTTTAATTTGACTCCAAACAAAATATTATCCTCAACAGTCCCTTCAAATAATGAAGGAGTTTGTAGGATCATTACTGCACTTTTTCTTAAACTTTGAGGTGTCATTTTGTATATTGATTGTCCATTTAAATGAATTTCACCTTTACTTATCGACTGTAATCGATTTAACGCCCGAAGCAATGTCGATTTCCCCGCTCCTGAAGTTCCAATTAGGCAAAAAATTTCACCCTTATTAGTTTGAAAATTAATGTTTTTAAGGATCGAACTACCAAGAATATCTACACTTATATTGTTAATTGATAAAGTCATTCTATCTCACCTCTTAGTAAATGAAAGGTGCCCTATTTTAGGACACCTTTTTAAAATTAATTAAATTATTTTTCTTCCTCGCCCATGAGGTATGCAAAGTGGAGTTCCAAATAATGGGTCCTTCACAATATCGCAGTTCATACAGAAAACGTCACAAATTAAGTTCTCATTAATGATGTTTTCTGGGTCTCCTTCTGCGTATACTTCACCATTTGAAATTGCAACAACGTTGTGTGCGTAACGACATGCTAGGTTTATATCATGTAGTACCATAACAATTGTACGCTGTTCTTTTTCATTTAATTCGTAAAGTAAGTCTAATATCTCGATTTGATGTGTTAAATCCAAATAGGTTGTTGGTTCATCCAATAAAATTGTATCTGTGTCCTGAGCCAAAGTCATCGCAATCCAAGCACGTTGACGTTGTCCACCAGATAAAGAATCGACTAATTGATCCTTTAGTTCAAACATATTTGTAATTTTTAAGGCATGTTTTACTTTTTCTTCATCTTCTTTTGACCATTGTTTTAACCAAGTTTGATACGGATATCTTCCTTGTTTTACTAATTGAAAAACTGTTAAACCTTCAGGCGCAACAGGACTTTGAGGCAGTATTGAAAGATTGCGTGCAATTTCCTTTGTAGGTCGCTTACTAATTTCTTTTCCATCAAGTAAGATGGTTCCACTTTTTGGTTGAAGTAATCTTGCAAGTGAACGAAGTAGTGTTGATTTTCCGCAGCCATTAGCTCCAATTAAAACCGTGATTTTTCCTTTTGGAACTTGAAAATTTAGCTCGTTTATAATTGTACGATCATCATACGATAACGTTAACTTTTCTGTTTCGATTGCGCTCGTTGACATCTTATCACCTTTTTCCAGTCTTAAATAATAAATAAATAAAATATGGTGCACCAATTACGGCAGTAAATACACCAGCAGGTATTTGAATTGGACTAAACACCGTTCTTCCAATTGTATCAGCCACTAATACCATGATCGCACCGATTATTCCAGATAAGGGAATCAATGCACCGTAAGAAGCACCAACTATTTTCCGAGCAATATGAGGTGCAATTAGTCCAACAAATGCGATTGCTCCTGCAAATGCAACTGCACCTGCCACTAATGCAGTACTTATAAATAACAAGATTAGTCGATTTTTTTCTACTTGAACTCCTAAGCTTGTTGAAACTTCATCTCCAAGTTGCTGAGTATTGATATGTCTTATAAACGATAAAGCTAACACGATAAAAACTAGCGTCCAGACTGTTATAATTTTAACTTGTTCCCAGTTCGCTCCATATACACTCCCTGTTAACCACATATTCGCTTCTGTTGCTCTAAAAATAGGTCCAATAATCATAAAGAATGAAGTTGTGCTCTGAGCTAATGCTGAAAATCCAACCCCTACTAAAACCAATCTTAATGGCTTTAATTCCCCATCCTTATATGCAAAAACATAGACAAATACTAAACTTATGATGGCACCGATAAATGCAGCTAATGGTAGCCATTTTATACTCACTGTTAATTGATTCGTACGATTATCACTAAAAATAGCTAAAAATAATACAACGGCAGCTCCTGCTCCACCTGTTATACCAAGGATATCTGGAGAGGCTAGTGGATTTCTAACTAACCCTTGGAGAACCGCTCCTGCGATCGCTAAAGAAATCCCAGCAAAAATTGCAATGATAATTCGGGGCATTCGAAATGCTTGAATAAACAATTCATCAATTTTTTCCCCTTCACCAAAAATAACAGATATTACTTTTGGAATAGAAATATAACGGTCACCTAGCGTTAAGCTCACTATAAATGAACTAATGAGTAAAAGAAGTGCAATTATTAAAACGGAAAACGATCGTTTATTAAATAGTAGTGAAAAGTACTTGTTTCTTAATTTGATCATGTTCATTTTACTGTACCGCCTTTTCTTGCTAAGTAAATAAAAAATGGTGCTCCAATAACGGCGGTCATAATACCAACTGGCGTTTCTTCTGGCATTAAAATGTAACGAGATCCCACATCAGCTAAAAGAAGTAAAATTGCTCCAAAAATACCACAAAACGGAATCATCCAGCGATAATCATTTTTAACGAACATTCTAACTATTTGAGGGACAATTATACCAACTAATCCTATTGGTCCTGCTATACTTACAGCACCACCGGCTAGAATGATGACTAACACGACTAATGTCGTTTTTAATAAAGCTGTATTTTGTCCTAAAGCTCTAGATACATCTTCTCCTAGCATGAATGTATTAATCTTTCCACCAAGTGCAAGTGAGACCACCCAAGCTATGACGATATATGGTAATACCATATGTAAAGAATCAAGTGAGCGCCCTTGAACTGAACCCGCTAGCCAAAATAGGACTTGCTCTAATGCCACTTCATTAGTAACTAGTAAGCCTTGGGTTATTGAGCTAAACATGGCTGCAATTGAAACTCCAGCTAAAGTAATTTTTAATGGTGTCGCTCCATCTCTCCCTATTGAACTTAGCCCAAATACAAATACGGCTGATAATGTAGCTCCTATAAATGAAAGCCATATAGTCGCATTAGGTGATTGTAAATGGAAAAAAGTGATACTAAGTACAATTAACATCGAGGCACCAGCGTTTATTCCTAGAACGCTTGGTGATGCTAGAGGATTTTTAGTTAAAACTTGCATAAATAAACCAGCGATTGCTAAACTTGCTCCTACTATTGAAGCAATGATCGCTCTTGGTAATCGAACATTTTGAATAATTAATTGTTCATTAGACCCATCAAATTGTGTAAATGAATGGATTAAACTTGTAAAACTAGTATCTGTATATCCTAGTAAAATACTAGAAAAAAAACAAATGACTAATAATAAAATACAAGCTACTAATACGATAATTCTTGATCTTGGGTGAATTAGCATTTTATATCTCCTACTATTCTATTCTCTACTAATAGTCTAAATGATATGAATTATCAAGTCAATGAGAATGATTTTCATTTTCTTATTGACTTCTAATCAAATCTTAATTTATAATACTACTTGTCGAGAGAAATGATAATCATTATCAACTAAAAAGGGAGACCATTCTATGAAAAAACTTAAATTTTCCTCACTAATTGCTCTTTTCATTGCAGCAATTATGGTATTAGGTGCTTGTGGCACTAAAAAATCAGACGAAGCTTCTGGTAAAGAAAGTAAAAAAGCGAATACAATTACGATTGACCATGCAATGGGTACGACAAAAGTTCCTGTTAATCCAAAAAGAGTTGTTATTTTAACAAATGAAGGAACTGAAGCTTTACTAGCATTAGGTGTGAAACCAGTTGGTGCTGTTAAATCATGGACAGGAAACCCTTGGTACGATCACATTTCTAAAGATATGGATGGCGTAGAAGTTGTAGGTGTGGAAAGTGAAGTTAACCTTGAGAAAATCGCTGGTTTAAAGCCAGATTTAATCATCGGTAATAAAATGCGTCAAGAAAAAGTGTATGAGCAATTAAGTGCAATTGCACCAACAGTTTTTGCTGAAACATTACGTGGAGACTGGCAAGAAAATTTCAAATTTTACGCAAAAGTTTTAAATAAAGAAGAACAAGGTAATACAGTAATAGCTGATTATACAAAACGTGTTGATGAACTTAAAGGTGAATTAGGCGATAAAGTAAATCAAAAAATTTCAATGGTCCGTTTCATGGGTGCTGATGTACGAATCTATCACCAAGATACTTTCTCTGGTGTCATTCTTAAACAGTTAGGTTTCCAACGTCCTGAGGAACAAAATGCCCCTGATTTTGCTGAAAAAGGTGTAACAAAAGAACGTATTCCAGCAATGGATGGAGATTACATTTTCTACTTTACATTTGATGACGGTAAAGAGTCTGGATCTCAGCTTGAAAAAGAATTTACAGAAGATCCTTTATTCAAAAAGTTAAATGCTTCTAAAAATGGACATGTCATGAAAGTAAATGATGTAACTTGGAACACTGCAGGTGGAATCAAGGCTGCTTACTTAATGTTAGATGACATTGAAAAGACTTTTACTAAATAATAGAATTTAAAAAGGTTTACCTTTATTGTCAGATTGGACAATTTAGGTAAACTTTTTTTTGTACCACGCCTGCAATACTTGCTTACCCTGCTTTCCCTGCTTCTTCAGCATTTCCTGCAATTAACGTAAGCATCATATGCTCTTGGTCCCAATATTCATTGTTAAATTTTAAACTATTAGGGGTTTTCGCAAATGTTTTGAATCCTAGTTTTTCATATAGTTTCTTTGCTGTTTCATTACCTTCTACGATATTTAATGTAAGTTGTTCAAGTCCAAAGCTCTTTGCTAAGTGGATCGCTTCTTCAATTAGAAGATGGCCTGCCCCCATTTTTCGAGCGCTAGGAGAAACATAGACAGACTCAATTTTCCCTTTATGCTCTGCTTTAACTTTTTCAAACGTTTTTAAAGTTGCTACTCCAATTAATTGACCTTTGTCAGTAAATGCACCGATCGTATAATTTTTATCTTGATCCAATATTTCTGCTTTGTATTCAATAGGGTCATCTTGATCAAGTATTTCATCCATAGTTGTAATAAAAACTTCAGGATTCTCTTTTAAACCTTCTAAACGAATATTAAGATAGATTTCTGCATCTTCTTTTGTTAATAAACGTATTTTCATACCTATCCCTCCGTAGTTCTTGCAAAGTATATTTTATATAACAAATGGAAGGTTTTCAACGCTTTCAAAAACTAGAATCTAGTAAACTCACATTGTCATAAACTTGTAAAAAACTTAAAAAAACGCTTGTATACCAAGCGTTTAGACGATTCTTTTTTCATGATTTTTCACAATTCCTGTTACAGAAATGTTAGGTTTGTCATAGTCATTAAGTAAACTTTACTAAATCAAATAATCTAGTTTTTTATCAAATAAACTCTTTCTGGCCTGCCAATCGTTCCATACGCTAAATCCGCTAATACTTTTCCTTCAGATACTAGATATTCTAAATATCTCCGGGCAGTAGTACGACTAACGCCAATTTCCAGTCCTATATTCTCAGCAGTCATCCCGTTATGAACTTCATTTATCACAAATAACACCTTATCTAAAGTAAGTTTATCAATGCCTTTAGGGTATATACTTTGTTCTTCAATCACCGAATTATTTTTACCGATTAGACCGTCTATTTCTTCCTGAGTTAGATACGCACTTTTTGATTGTAGGCTTTGCACTTTATTTGAATAATTTACATAACGAATTAAAGACTTTTTAAAACGATCAAAAATAACTGGCTTAATAATAAAATCAAATACACCATAATGTAAGGCCTTATTAACTGAATCGATTTCTTTAGATGCTGTAATCATAATAACATCTGCCAAAATTGAATTTTTCTTCATCCATTGTAAAAAATCTAAGCCATTCATATCCGGAAAATAAACATCTAGTAATACTAGCTGCGGTTTTAGAATCTCAATTAAATCAACTGCTTCTTGGTAATTTGTCGCAATACCAATTACACTAAACCCATCTATTCTTTCAATAAATCGCTGATGAATTTCTGCAATTCTACTATCATCTTCAACTATTAACACTTCTATTAAATTCTTTTTCATCGTATCTGTTACTCTCCTTTTGGCGTTTCGGAATGGCAACAATAAATGTAGTTCCCCCATGTTCGTTTGAATGAAAAGTAATTTGTCCGTTTAATTTATGGAGCAATCTCTGGACTAGATGAAGTCCGATCCCTGAGTTTTTAGATTGCTCCTTAGTAGAAATACCATATTCAAAAATCTCATCGATTAATTCCTCAGGGATACCATTTGCATTATCCTCAATTTCAATCACTAAATCTTCACCTAAATCAGTAAGAAATAGTGAAACAAGCTTTTCTGATTTATTTGTTTCTAATACTGCATCGAATGCGTTATTTAATAGATTTCCGATTATCGTTATTAAGTCTTCCCTATTTATTTCTTTTGGGACATCTGCAAAACTACTATTATAATCAATGTTAAAGTCTACTTTTAACTCATTAGCTAAACTTATTTTGCCTAAAAGAAGTCCTGCAACCACTGGGTCTGAAATTTCTTCCATAATAAAATGGATAATATTTTGAGTTATATTTGATTCCTTTGAAATTAATTCAATCGCTTCTTGATAGGATTCAAGCTGTATTAAGCCTAAAATTGTATGCAACTTATTCGAATATTCATGTGCCTGAGCTCTAAGGCCTTCTGAATATGCTTTTATTTGCGATAGTTCATTTAGCAATTTATTCAATTCTGATTTTTCCCTAAAGGTTGTGACTGCTCCAACAATTTTAGAATTCACTCCAATTATCGGTATACAATTAATAATCATTACTTTTTCATTTATTAAAAACTCTAAATCATAAATTGGCTTACCAGTTTCAACTACTTTCTTCAGATGCGAATTATGCAATATATCTTCTATTTTCAATCCTCTAAGCTTTATATTATTAGGAATAGAAAGGACTTTATGAGCATTTTCATTTACTACCGTAATCTCTCCGTATTCATCAATTGCAATAATCCCTTCATGAATCGATTCCAAAATTGCGTGTTTCTCTTTGTACATCCTTCCAATTTCTTTCGGCTCCAATCCGAAGATCGATTTTTTTATATTAAATGAGATTAAAAAAGCTACACCTATTCCAAGAAGTAATATGACAATACTATTTTTTATTAGTTTTTTACTAAACGTTTGTGCCTCATGATCAATATCTTTTATTAAGTAACCTACAGAAACAACTCCAATTACGTTACCATTATCATCAAAAATAGGAGTTTTTCCTCTTAAAGAAGGGCCAAGTGTACCAGTTGATTCTGATACGATTTCCTTTCCCTTAAATACTTTATCATTATCTCCTCCAACCATTTTCTTCCCAATTAGGAATGGGTTTGGATGTGAATAGCGTACTTCATTTATATTTCCAACAACGATAAACTCCGCTCCAACTTTCTTTCGAATTTGTTCAACGATTGGCTGAATGATTCCTGATGGATTTTCACTTGAAAATGCTTCACGAACTTCTGGCATATTTGCCACAGTTTGAGAAATAGCTAAGGCCTTTAATCCCTTTTCATGTTTAAGGTTTTTTAGAAACATTTCTTGAGATACTATTTCAAAAACACTACTAATAACTAAAATGAGAACAGAAATAAAGATGATTAACTTATAATGTAAACGCATAAAATTTCTCCTTATATTTTTATAATAATCAAAAAACTCCTTTAATAAAAGGAGTTTTGTTAGAATATTTTAAGCTTCTACATTAATAACTACTTCTTTACCCTTCAATTTAATAATAATTGGAATGAGGATCCAAAGTACTCCAATTATTAAAAATACTAATGAAATAGGATGAGTAAAGAAAATACTATAATCACCATTTGATACAGTTAAAGCTCTTCTTAAATTATTCTCAATCATTGGACCTAAAACGATACCTAATACTAGTGGTGCGATTGGAAAATCATTTTTAGAAAGGAAATATCCAAAAATACCACATGCTATTAATAGAAGTAAATCATTTACTGATACTTGTACGGCATAAACACCAAATATTGAAATGGCTACAATAAGTGGCAATAAGTATTTCTTTGGCGTTTGAATAATTTTTGCAAATATTTTCACTAGAGGCATGTTTAAGATAATAAGCATTACGTTACCAATAAACATACTTGCAATTAATCCCCATGCAACATCAGGATGTTCATCGAAAAGCAGTGGTCCCGGTTGTATGTTATACATCATTAAAGCACCCATTAGGATTGCTGTTGTTCCTGAACTTGGGATCCCTAAAGTTAATAAAGGAATCATCGCTCCGCCAGACGCGGCATTATTTGCTGACTCAGGAGAAGCAACCCCAGCAATTGTACCAGTTCCAAACTTTTCTGGCGTTTTACTGACTTTCTTTTCTAAAATATAAGCAAAAAATGAAGCTAAAATAGCACCCGCTCCCGGTAATAAACCGACGAAAAATCCTAAAACAGAGCCCCTAGCGATCGGAGCAATACTTTCTTTTAATTCCTCTTTAGATGGTAATAAATTATTAATCTTTGCCATCTCGCCATCTTCAACTTCATTTTCAATAATTGTTTTAAATACTTCCCCTAGCGCAAATAATCCTACCGCTACTGTTAAAAATTCTAGCCCTTGATATAGCCATGGAATGTCATATGTAAAACGAGAAACTCCTGATACAGAATCAATTCCAATTGTAGCTAGTAGTAGTCCAAAGATCGTCATAATTAATGCTTTTGTTACTGACTTTCCTGCTAGTCCACTTACAGCACATAAACCAAGAAGCATTAATGAAAAATATTCAGCTGGACCGAACTTTATTGCTAATGCCGATAATGGTTTTGCTAATACGATCAGTGCAATAAGAGTAAAAATACCTGCCACAAATGAACCAATTGCTGCAATTGACAAAGCACTTCCTGCTCTACCTTTTTTAGCCATTTGATAGCCATCTAATGTCGTCACTACTGATGAGGATTCGCCTGGAGTATTTAATAGAATCGAAGTAGTAGAACCACCATACATAGCACCATAATATACACCAGCTAATAATATAATTGCACTGCCCGCTGCTTGCTCAGGTCCTAAAAAACCAGTTACCGAAGCAGTAACAGGTATTAGTAAAGCGACCCCACTCATTGGCCCAATACCAGGTAATACCCCTACTGCTGTACCAATTAATACGCCGGCAAAAGCAAACAATAAGTTGTACCATGTAAATGCAGTTTCAAATCCCTGCATTAAATATTGAAAAGTACTCAAGTTAATAACTCTCCCTTCTTTTTTCTAAAACCAAATTGACCAAACCGGTAACGTGCCTTTTAAAACATCGACAAAAATAAAATAAATAATGAGTGAATAACCTAATGAAATCGAAAGTGATTTTATCCAGTTTCCTCGCTCCATTGTTTGGATTGCTACAATTAGGAATAAAAACGAACTAATAATAAAACCGATTTTCTCAAGTAAAAGTGCGTAAAGAATTGCTGAAGCTAGGATGATAAAAAATTGCTTATAATTATATTGAACTGCTTCCTGCTCTTTTCCCTTATAAGAAAATGTTTCGTAAAATAACCTACAGCTTAATAAAGAAAGCGCACAGCCAAGTATAAATGGAAAAACGTTCGGACCAACTACACTTCCATAAGCAGTAGCTGCTATACTCCGACTTTCTAAAATAAAAGTAATACCTGTAATAAGAAAAATGATTGCTGCTAATCGATCAAATTTTTTATTCATAATCTCACCTCTTTAGTTCAGTAATGGAAAAGAAGGAGTGTGATCCCCCTTCTTTATTTCAATTATTTATTCATTCCTAATGCTTTTAATAAATCTTGAACTTGTGTTTCTTGTTCTGATAAAAACGAATTAAATTCTTTACCATCTTTATATTCTGGCTGCCAGCCTTGCTTTTCTACTTCTTCTTTCCATTCTTTTGTTTCAACTAATTTTGAAATTGTTTTCTCCCAATATGTGTATGCATCCTTAGACATTTTCTCTGGTCCAAAAATCCCACGCCAAATGATAAACTCAGCATCAATGCCTTGTTCTTTAGCTGTTGGAAACTTAGACAAAACATCTCCTTGTAAACGTTCAGGTGATGTTACTGCTAAAACTTTAACTTTACCTGATTTAACAAACTCAAGCGTACTAGAGACATCAGTCGAAATGACATCCGCATTATTACCTAATAATGCTGTTATTGCCTCTGAACCACCATCATACGATACATACTTAATTTTCGTAGGATCAATACCGTATTTATAAGCAGGTAAAATTCCGACTAAATGATCCATTGACCCTGGAGCAGAACCCCCAGCTAAAGTAATATTCTTCGGATTCTTTTTAATATCATCTAAAAGTGATTTTAAATCTTTATACTTAGAATCAGCCTTTACAACGATTGCACCATAATCCTTTGTTAGCTGTGCTAATGGAGTACTATTTTTATAGCCATAAGGACTATTTCCTTCTTTTTTCAAGTTGTTAATAATAATAGGTGGTGAGTTTACAAATAATTTTTCATTATTAGCTTTATCTTGAGTAGCATACTCGGCCATGAATACCGTACCGCCACCACCTGGCTTATTTTCAACCGTCATAGGTTCTTTAACAAGTTTTGTTTCACTTAATACTTTAGTAAACGATCTAGCTGTTAAATCCCATCCGCCGCCTGCTCCTGATGGTGCTACAACCGAAATTGCCTTATTAGGATAAGTTGAGTTATTGCTTCCCGTTGTTACACTACTACTTTTACATGCTGCAAGACTCACAGTAATTAAAGAAGTCATTACAAACAAACCAGTCTTTTTAAATTTCACCTATAGTTCCTCCCTTTTTTGGAAACGCTTTCTAATACAAGTATTATAGTTTAATAATTCTGAAAAAAGTTTTTATGAACGTTAAAGACGTAAAGTCCATTAAAACCATTTTGTTCATAAAAACCACGATAAAGAAAACTTTCCGATTGGTGAGCCTTTAGGTGGAAACAGAGGCGTAGTTTGGATTTTGTAATTTACTTACTCATACGGGATCATGAGGAACTATTTACGCTGGATTTCGTATATTACTTCCTCATAACGGGGTCATGAGGAACTATTTACGCTGGATTTTGTAATTTACTTACTCATAACCTGCTCATGAATATGTAAAAAAACAAGAAGACAAAAAGATCATACTCATGAAAAGCTATAACCGAAATTAACCAATAGACTAATTGAATAACTCATTTTTCGGTGCAGTCTATAAAAACAAAAAAAAGAATACGAGTCTGAATTTATATCAGACTCGTATTCTTTTATCTTACTTATGAATCCAAACAGCACCAGCTGAATTATCTTTTGCTTCTCCAATTACTTGGAATTTTAAGCCGTAGTTAGGTACTTTTCTTCCTGCATCTGGAATTAAAGTATTTTGGTAACTATTTGAATCATTGAATTCTGTTACACCAGATAGTCCATCATAGTCAAAGATTCCACGAGATGGTGAATTAATATAGAATTCAGGTGATTTGTCGTAACTAAAAGCAGCGTCAGCTACTTGGTAACGTGTACTTTGTGATACAGATGGTTTACCATTTAATGTACCAACCATAGCTTCTGGATGAGCATCTACAACACCTAAGAAACCTTCACCAGGGTGAACACCTGTCCAGTTATCTGTGTAGCTATCATCACCATACCATACTACTAAACCAGTATTATACTTAACCCCACGAGCATATTCTAATGCTTTATCAGAGCCAGCATAGTTTCTCCACTCTAAGTAGTAGTAGTGATCTTTAAAATCAGTACCATTTGATACAGTTGCTTTGTCTAATGTAAATGCTGGAGTTCCTTCCGCACCATCAGTAAATTTAACTGCACCGTCAACAGTTAATTTTGCTTCGTCGAAAGCAAATCCTTCAGGAGCTAGTCCACCATCAGTTACATATTCAAATTGAACTTTTACATTTTTGCCTTTGTATGCAGATAAGTCATAAACTTTATCTACCCAAAGTCCTTTAGATGTTTCAAGTCCACCTGCAGTATTTTCATCACCAATCGTATCAATTGTTGCAAGTTTAGCACCTGTTGCAGCATCTAATACATTTACATACAGATAGTCATAATTGTATTCAACTTCATAGTTTGCTTTTACAGCGAAGCTTGCATTTGTAGCTGCTGTTAAATTAAATACTGGTGAAGTCATCGTAGTATGAAGGTTATCACCTTTTGTACTAAAGTAATACTTAGCACCAAATTGAGGTTGAATTTTACTTTTTACTTCTTTCTTTGGTAAGTTAACTTTTACCACACCTGGGTTATTTGATTTAGTAACACTTTGATCGATAATAGCAGCAATACCTTTTTCATCAATATCCTTATAGTCTACTTCAGTCATATTTGCCCAGTTTCCACCATAAGTTTTTTGGAAGTACTCTTTGTTTTGTGGTGAGAAACTTGTAGGTGTTGTACCTGCGATTGCACCGTTCCAACTACCACCACTCATGATTGACCAAGAAGCAACTGGTTCACCATTTCCAGTGTACCCGGTATCGTACTCATCTGGTAATCCTAAATCATGACCGAATTCATGAGCGAATACACCAACTGCTCCATCTTCTGGCTCAATTGTGTAATCATATGCAGCCATCAATCCGTTCCAATTTGTAGATTTTGATTTTGTTCCGGAGAAAGTAGTTACTCCATTTAAAGTCCAACGATGTGACCAGATCGCTTTATCTCCTAATTTACCGCCACCAGCTTCTTGACCAGTTCCAGCATGAAGAACCATTAAGTGATCCACTAATCCGTCAGGCTCATTAATATTTCCATCGCCATCAAGGTCATAAATATCTAGATCATCAAAATCAGCTAAATTAATACCTGAATTAATTGCAGCACGTAGTGATTCTTTAACTAGATCACGAGGACCTTTTGGTGCTAAGTTATCATGTCCACCAGTTGGGCTATCATCGCCATAATCAGCTGCATTACCAGCAACTGTTAACCAGTTTGTAACTGTACCCTTAACAGTATAGCTCCCACCAGATTGCTCTTCATAAAATTGTTTAAAAGTTTTTACTTTAGAGCCATCGTGTAAAGTAAATTCTTTATCTCCGAAAAGCATGTCTTCGTAATGTTTTTTGCTGAAATCATCAGAGTACATGTACCCATTTTGTTTATCAATATTGTTATGTTTGAAATCAGCGAATTCAGTTAAAATTACTAATACCTTATCTTCACGAACTCCGCCGTTATAGCTAGCCTGTTTAGCAGAATCAACTTTTACTACACCAGTTGGTTTGCCTTTTTTATAGTTTTCGTGTCCTTTATTTAATTGTGATAAAAGTTGAGCTTTTCGTTTTTCTAATGTTGCTCTTTGTTTATCAGCAATTTCTGACTGAGATTGTGCTTGTACTTTCTCTTTATATTCACCTTGTTTTTCTTTTATGTATGCTTGTACTTTTTCTTTAGCTACTTCAGCACTATCAGAATCTTTGATCACGCCTCTGTCTCTTAAAGCCTTTTCTAATCTTTCTTCATCCACTACGTTTAAATCTAAATAAGGACTTTCTACTAACTGCTTACTTTCACTTTCAGTAGGAATTGCTGCTTTTGAAGTAACTCCAGTTGAAAAAATGGACATACTTAATGCTGCAGCAAGTGATACACTCGATAATACCTTCCAGTATGATGGTCTTGCCATAAATCTACACCCCTTTTCAGAATCTTCCAACAAATTAAATAGTACTAGCTTAAGGGGCATTGTACAATGAGTAATTATGAATAATTTCTAATGATTTACTTAATCTATTTAATCCATTTTTAATGTTTTTTTAACATTAGGAATAGGTACATATTCTTATTTCAGTGACAAGAAAATACATTTTCTCTTTTTATTAATCAAATTTCGAGGAGTTTATTATGAATTCGACAATTAAAAAAGATTTCTTTTTAAAACCAACTTTACAATTAGCAAAGGAGCTATTGGGCTGTATCTTAGTTCATCGTACTGATGAATTGGAACTTTCTGGAATGATCGTAGAGACCGAGGCATATATGGGCCCAGATGATCGTGCTGCACATAGTTTTCAAAACCGACGTACGAAACGGACAGAAATTATGTTTCATGAGCCAGGATTCATCTATACTTATCAAATGCACACTCATACCTTAATAAATGTTGTTTGCGGGGAAGTTGGCATTCCTAATGCAATATTAATTAGAGCACTAGAACCTGTAGACGGGATTGAAAAAATGATCGAATTTCGAAAAAATCAACCCATTTCTAATTTAACGAATGGACCAGGTAAGCTTACAAAAGCATTGAATATTACGATGGAATCTTATGGAAAACCAATTTGGCTCCCTCCCGTTTACATCAAAGAAGGAATTAAACCAGAACATATTAGTAGTGGACCTAGAATCGGTATTGAAAATACCGGTGAAGCGCGGGACTATCCATGGAGATTTTGGATTACGGAAAATAAATTTGTTTCAAGATAATAAAAAATACCCAGGCTGTTGACGAATTCTCGCTTTCAAACAGTCTGGGTATTCTTAATTTCGGAACCTATTTTAAACATCATTCATCAGATGAAGAAACTGCATTTTTTATTTGCTCTTCCAATTCCAAACGATATTCTAAAATTTGGTACTTATTCCAGCTTAATCTATTCGCCATATAACGAATCACTTCGTCTTTATACTTATTAACTAGATCAATTTGAAAATATAAAAATCCAGTTCTCCTAATAAAAAAGTCGACTGGCTTTACAATCATTTCGTTTTGAATTCCATATTCTAATTGTAAAAATAATGATAGTGGTAGATTAGAATCATTTTTCAATTCACTAAATGATATATTCATTAAATGTTCTATATTCGATCCGTATATTTTACTTAATCTTTTATATTCCGATTCATTTAATCCAATTGCAATACCAGCAGATGAAAATCGTTTTTTAAAATAATTAAAACCTTTTGATCCCCCAACATCGCCACCGGATATTGGTAAAGTTTTAGTCTGACATTCTTTAAATCTATTTTCTTTATCTTTTGTAATAAGGTCTACAATTGTCTCTGCCATTTTCCGGTAGCCTGTTAACTTTCCCCCAGCTATTGAAATTAACCCAGAGGATGATTCCCAAATCTCATCCTTTCTTGAGATTTCAGAAGGATCCTTACCTTCTTCCAAAATTAAAGGACGAATGCCAGCCCAACTTGATTCAACGTCAGTATCTTCCAGCTTTATTGTTGGAAACATATACTGAACGCAATTTAATATATATTCCCTATCATCATTACTTACTTTTGGATTAGCGGTATCTCGATCAAAAAAAGTATCTGTTGTACCAATATAAGTCTTTCCATCTCTTGGAATGGCAAAGACCATCCGACCGTCCACCGTATCAAAATAGACAGACTGATTTAAAGGAAACTTTTTATGATCAATTACTAAATGAACCCCTTTTGTTAGTCTAAGATTTTTATCACTTTCTAATCGTTCCATTTCCCTAAGTTGGTCAACCCATGGTCCGGTTGCGTTAACAATCCTCTTTGCCCGAATTGTAAAAGGTACTTTCGATATTAAATCGATTGCTTTGACTCCTACTATTCTATTATTTTCATAGATGAAATCTGTCACTTTTACATAATTGATTGCCTGTGCTCCGTGTTCAACTGCTTTTTTTATAACTTCTATTGTAAGGCGAGCATCATCGGTTCGATATTCAACGTAATATCCTCCAGCTTTAAGCCCCTCTCTTTTAATTAATGGCTCCTTTTCGATCGTTTCTTTTCGATTTAACATTTTCTTTCGTTCATCTTTTTTTACACCAGCTAGGTAGTCATATAATCTAAGGCCAATAGAAGTAGTAAACTTACCAAAAGTCCCACCCTTATATATGGGAAGTAGCATTCTTTCAGGTGTAGTCACATGTGGACCAATTTCATAAACAATTGCACGTTCTTTGCCAACCTCTGCTACCATTTTAAATTCATACTGTTTTAAATATCGTAAACCACCATGAACTAGCTTAGTAGAACGACTAGATGTACCCGATGCAAAATCCTGCATCTCAACTAGGGCCGTACTCATCCCTCTAGTAGTAGCATCAAGTGCAATACCACAACCTGTTATTCCTCCACCAATCACTAATAAATCGAACTCTTTTTCAGCTAATGTTTTCTTAATCCTTTTCCTATTTAAACTTGAAAATTGTTCGTCCATTGTAAAACCTCACTTCAACAAATTTTCTAGTTGTCATAAAAAAGCGACACAAAAAAAATCAATTTAAAATGAAAAAGGACCGCTACAATTACATCTGCATGTAGAAAGGTCCTAGAGTTTCGAATTAAAAAATAGTTAAGCCGTTTACTTATTTAAATGCTAAAGTTGCATGAACTGCTTTTTTCCAGCCTGAATATAGCTCATTACTTAATTCAGTTGTCATTTGTTGTTCCAAGCATCGATCCATTTGCCATTGTCCGGCTATTTCTTCTCGGTTTTTCCAAAATCCGACTGCTAAGCCAGCTAAATAAGCTGCACCTAAGGCTGTTGTTTCATTTATTAAAGGCCGCTCGACAGGTACATTTAAAATATCACTTTGAAATTGCTTCAGCCCTCTAAACAGGTCAAGGAAAAATAGGAACTAGATTTTTATATAATCTTTGTCTTAATTTCTGTGAATAAATTGTGTTGATTTCCACTACAAGAATCGCTTTCCACGGGGCGCGACTTAAGCCTCCTCGTTCCTGCAGGGTCTCAGGCTTCCCGCATTTCCAATAAAAATTATACTTATATTCACTTAAATAAATATTCTATTTAACATATAATGATTCCTTTCTTACTACAAATAGCTTAATTTCATTTATTAAGGACAGCTTTTTCTTGATTATTTCTTCCCTATCCAAATAAAAAAACCTACTAATATCATAGTAGATTTTCTTACTTAGTATAAAATTCTTCATTAAATCTATTTTATAATTAATTTATTGTAGTTTAACGTTATTTCTTAGGAAATAATGTCGGAAATATACTTTATCTTCTTGGGGAAATCACCAAATGACTTTCTTAAGTGGCTACGATAGCTTGGCATTTAACTGTTTTTTGAAGAGGTCATAATTGGTAAAGATACTTCAAAACTAGTCCCTTCTCCTTTTTCACTTTGAACTTTGATTTTCCCACCATGTTCTTCAACAATCCATTTTGCAATTGATAAGCCAAGTCCAATTCCATTTTTGGATGTACGTGAAACATCCTCCTGGAAGAAACGGTCAAATATTCGAGGAAGGTTTTCTTCTTTAATTCCGACTCCGCTATCTATAACCTTAATTAGAAAGTTATTTTTCACCTGTTTACAGCTAATTTGAATCGTATCATTTTCGTTTGTAAATTTCATTGCATTATCAATTAAAATCACAAGTAATTGGTGAATTCTTTCTTGATCACCAAAATAAAAATACGTATCTTTAATTGATAAAAATATTTCTTTACTTTGAAATGAAATGATTTCAGTGAAGTGTGAAACAACTTCTTCTAGCAATTCATTTAAGGAGAATATTTTTTTATTTAATTGTATTTGCCCTGAATCTGATCTAGCTAAGGTTAATAAGCTTGCTACTAGTTTGGAAAGTCGCCTATTTTCTTTTAACATAATTGAAAAGTCTTGTGCCTTTTCTTCGATTGTTGCATCTGGCTCTCTGAGCAATAACTCCAAACGAGACTGAATTACAGTTAAAGGTGTTCGAATTTCATGAGAAGCATCTGATACGAACTCTTGTTGTTTTTGCCACGCATTTGTTATTGGTACTAAGGCACGTCCAGCCAAAATATACCCTGCTACAACTGATAATGCACTTCCCAAAATCCAACCAACGATTAATATGATTAATAATGTATCAACTAAATCCTTTTCCGAGTCGATATTACGTAATATTTGCAGTGTAATTTTCCCTCGATTTGTTTCACCTTGAATTGAGATCGTTCGATAATTCATATCACCGATTTTATCATTATAAATTTCGTTTATTTTTGTAGGATACTTAAGTTCATCTTGTAAAATAATCGCATTCATACCAGGCATGGGATTTACTAATTTTTTATTTTCATCCCACATGATCATTAAAACGCGTGGATCTCGATTTGAAATTGGTAAACGGTTTGGATTATCACTATTTTGTATACGATTAATATTCCATAAAAGTGATTGATCAACTTCTTTATATAAACGATTATTTGTATATGAATAAATAATTAATGAAAGGATTCCTATTATTAAGATAAATACTACTGAATTTATAATCGTTAATCGAATTTTGGTTTTCTTAAACATCTCTTCACCTAGTCATCTTTCATAATATATCCGATTCCTCTGACAGTCTTAATCATACTACCATAATTAAATGGTTCTAGTTTTTTTCGGAGCTGATGTACATATACTTCAACGATTGCAACAGTAGTATCAGAATCAAATCCCCAAATTCTATCAAAAATTTGTTCTTTCATTAAAATCTTACCTTGGTTTTGAATGAAGTATTCTAGTAACTCATATTGTTTAATTGTTAAATGAATCGATT
The DNA here is from genome assembly GCF_900112535.1 of Bacillus sp. UNCCL81. Taxonomy (NCBI): domain Bacteria; kingdom Bacillati; phylum Bacillota; class Bacilli; order Caryophanales; family Bacillaceae; genus Bacillus; species Bacillus sp. UNCCL81. Next base: position 58,761 of record NZ_FOMF01000008.1, read on the forward strand.
CATTATTTATTTCAACAGGATGCTCTTTTCCTTTTAAAATAATTCCTTGATACTTCAATGAACTATCAATTGTTAATTTACCACTTCTTCTAAGTAAAGCGTAGATTCTTGCTAGTAACTCTGGCCCTTGAAATGGTTTTACTAAATAATCGTCCGCTCCTAAGTTTAATCCTTCAACACGATCTTCTAGTGAATCTTTGGCAGTTAGAAAAAGAACTGGTGTATGTACCCCTACTTTTCTCAAATCCTTAACAATTTCAAAACCATTTTTCTCAGGCAGCATTACATCTAATACAATCACATCATATATGTTTTGCATCGCTAAGAAAAAGCCTTCTTCCCCTTCTAACGCCTTATCTACTTTAAAATCATTTGATAATAATTCAACGATTGAATTTAAAACTTCTATATGATCCTCTACAACTAAAATTCTCACTTTTTTGCCTCCATTAGACTAAAAAAAAGCGTTCATCGTATAACAACGCTCCCCTTTATATATTCAAATCGTACTGCTTGAATTGGTCTCATATTTGAAGTTCTACAGGGTCTCTAAAAAAATCACCCCAACTAATAGAGAAAATGTAATGATAATAATTGAATACAGTTTTATTACGCTTACACTTATCATACCACCAAATAAGCTAAGTACGAATGATTCGATTAAAAATTGTAATTGTATATCTGTTTCTTGTTCATGTTTACCGATTATAGCTTGTAAGTTTTATCATCCTTAATATGTGCAATAACTCTGGCTTTTCCTTAATTGCTGCTACCTGATGATCCTCCTGGTTGTTGATTGAAATAACCTCCGCCACCATTTTGTGGGAAGCCTCCTCCATTTCGGAAGTTTCTCATCATTTCCGTTCGATTATTATTTTTATAACTTAAATAACCAACTCCAATTAACGTAAAAATGCCAATTACTAAATTGATAACTAATAAAATAGAAATGACTTTAGGCGAAAACGCACCCGTAGTTGAACGGTTCTTCAAATTCGCTTTTTGTTTTTTTTCTACTAAATTTGATTCTAAATCTTCCATCACTAATCCCACTCCTTTATATTGTTTAATTACATTATGTAATAGAATCCTTAATTTTTACTTAATAACTTATCTGAAGCATATAGTAAAAAAAGAACCACCTTTATGGTGATTCCAAATTTTAAGAAGTTAGTTTTTAACTAGACTAGCAATATGTCGATTTTTAGGTATTTGTAAGCCTAAATTACCTCTCAAAGTAGAAGATTCGTACTCTTTGCGATAGATTCCTCTTTCTTGTAATAGTGGAATGACCTGTTCAGTGAAATCCTTTAATGCACTTGGAATTGCAGAATAAATCATTAAACCGTCAGCTGCTTCTTGTTCATACCACTCTTGAATTAGATTAGCAATTTTTTCAGGTGTGCCAATAAATGCACTTCTAGGAGTAGCAGCCTGTAATGCTACCTGTCTAAGTGTTAGCCCTTTCTCTTTTGCTTCTTTCTTGATCTTATCAGTATTACTTCTAAAACTATTTTTCCCTAAATCACCGATGTCTGGGAATGGCTCATCTAATGGATATTGAGAAAAGTCATGGTGCTCAAAAAATCGCCCTAAATAATCCAAGGCATTTTCAATACTAGTTAGATTAACAAGATCTAAATACTTTTGCTCTGCCTCTTCTTCCGTACGGCCAACTATAGGAGCAATTCCAGGGAATATCACAATATCATCTTTTGATCTGCCGTATGCTACTGCACGATCCTTTACATCTTTATAAAATTGCCTAGCTTCTTCTATATTATCATGACCAGTAAACACTGCGTCAGCTGCTTTAGCAGCTAATTCCTTACCGCTCTCTGAAGATCCAGCTTGAAACACTACTGGTTGACCTTGTTTAGAGCGTCCGATATTAAGAGGACCTTCTACTTGAAAATACTTCCCTTCATAATTTAATCTGTGTAGCTTTTTTGGATCAAAAAATACACCTGATTCTTTATCTCGAACAAACGCGTCATCTTCCCAAGAATCCCATAAACCTCTAGTTATTTCTAAGTGCTCTTCTGCAATTTTATATCGATCATCATGTGAAGGGTGACCATTTTTACTATAGTTTTTAGCAGAGCCTTCAAGTGGAGAAGTAACTAAATTCCATCCTGCACGCCCATTACTTATATGATCAATTGACATGAATTGTCTCGCTACAGTAAATGGTTCACTATAAGTAGTTGAGAGCGTACCAACTAGGCCTATATTCTTTGTTACTCCTGCTAATGCCGATAAGATGGTAATTGGTTCAAAGCGATTTAAAAAATGTGGTATCGACTTTTCTGTTATATATAATCCATCTGCAATAAAAACTAAATCAAATTTTCCATTCTCAGCTAATTTCACTTGCTCTTGGTAATAGGAAAAATTTACACTTGCGTCCGTTTGAACCTCTGGATGACGCCAGCCAGACATACTGCCTCCTACTCCATGAACTAGTGCTCCAAGCTTTAGTTTTTTTCTTTCTGTCATTTTTTTCCCCTCCATTAATTCGCTAATATTGCCGTATCTTTAATATTAAGTTCGTAGCTCTTAACGAATATATTTCCATTCATAAACTCATATTGTTTAGCCCGTTTAAACCCTATTTTTTCATATAACTTTATGGCAGATTCCATCATATCTGATGTGTGAAGAACGATTCGTTCAGATCCCCACTCTAATGAAAGATTGCAGCTTGCTTTTATTAATTCTGTTGCAATCCCTAATCCTCTTGCTTTAGGGGAAACACCTATTAAGCGAATAATAGGGTAATTAATCTCTAACTCAGGTAATCCATATGCTTTTTCAGCAGAGTCATAGATAAAACATGCACCTAATAGAACATTATCGACAATCGCAACAAGCTTTGTCTTAGTGTGGCTGTTATCAGTTGCATCAATAATACTATTTTTATAGTTTTCCCATTGTTCTTTTGAAAGAATAGCAGCATATTGTTCATATGCATCGATTAACACTTTTTTTATTTTATCTATTTCATTTGGTTGGGACTCTCTAATAATTAAACGATTTGAAGACATAGCCTACCTCCTCTAATTAAACTAAGCTGTATTCATACAAAATACGTTGTATTTGTTTTAAATGAAGATGAACATGTGACATAAAAGATTTAATTATGTCTTCAACTGTAACGATTGCATTTTGAGGGTTTATTCCGCTCTTCTTCCAATCATCACTTGTTAGTCTTTTAAGCAATTGACTATTGTAATATAAAATAACACGGTATGTTTCTAGTACATCTGCAATATTTCCATCGTTTGCATATTGCCCTGCAATCCATTTATCTTGATTAAAAGCAGGTAATTGAACACTTGATCCAGCTAAAACTTCCCTTAGTCGAAAGTTCACTACAAATGCATGATCTACTAAATGAGTTAGCACTTCTAAAATACTCCACGATCTTTCATTTTTCTTCCAATGCAGTTTCTCTTTTGAAAGATTGAAAGTTTTTTGCGATAGTAAATCATAAAGTTGATTAAATTCACTTATTTCAATTGATAAAGTACTCATGTATGTCCTCCTATATTTTGACTACACTTTTTGAAAGTTCATTCAGTATTGTGATAGAAAAATCTGTAAAAAATCTTATACTTAACGGGATTGCTTTTTCATCAAGATCAAATTTAGGATGATGCCACTCATATCTTCCTGAAGTTCCAAAAAATACGAATAAACCTGGAATCTCTTCTAAATAATAGGAAAAATCTTCACTTGCTGCAGATACAGACGGTTCAATTACACGTAAGTCTTGTTTAGTTGCTACATCTCTTGCAATTCGTGCTAATTTTTCATCATTAACAACAGGGGGTGGACCAGGATTCCAATTTGTATGAACATCTGTTTTAAAAGCAACACCAACAGACTTACTAATTTCATTTAATCGATTTTGAATGGTCTGTCTGACTTCATTCTTAAAAGTACGAACCGTCCCACTAAAAACCGCTTTGTCAGCGATCACATTTGATGCTTTCCCACTATAGAATTTTGTTACACTTACAACTGCATTTTCAAGTGGACTAATATTACGGCTCACAATCGATTGAAGCGACGTAACAATATGGGATGCAGTAAGAATTGAATCTAGCCCAGCCTCCGGTACCGCTGCATGGCTCGATTTCCCATTTATTTCAACAGTAAATCCGTCAGCAGCTGCCATTAAAGGACCTGATTTTATCCCAATGGTTCCAACTGTTAAATCAGGTTTATTATGCATACCAATAATCACTTTTGTATCCTTTAATACATTTGTTTTAATAATTTCTAATGCACCTTTTCCAATTTCTTCTGCAGGTTGAAATATAATCTGTACTTTTCCCGGCAGCTCACTCTCAATTTCCTTCAATAAAATGGCTGTACCTAAGATTGCAACTGTATGAAAATCATGTCCACAAGCGTGCATCTTATTCGGATTTTTTGATGAAAAAGGTAATCCTGTTTCCTCCTGAATTGGAAGTGCATCAATGTCTGCCCTAATTGCGATTGTAGGACCTTTGCGATCATCACCGATTTCTGCAACAAGACCAGTTTTTAACGGTAAAGTTAGGATTTGTATGTTATACTCTGTTAAAAGTTGAACAAGTGTCGCTGTTGTTTCATATTCTTCAAACGCTAACTCTGGAATTGCATGTAAACTCCTTCTTATTTGAATTAGCTTTTCAAGTAGCGCATCAGATATTTCAAATTTCATGGTTTCAACTCCTAAACTGTTAAGTCAAACTGTTATTTCTGTAAAAGCCTCTTTAATTAATTGAAGTGAGCGAACTCTTCTTTCAAAATCTGGAATTAATGATGTAAAAATAAATTCATCAATACCGAATTCATTTTGATATTCAAAAACCCTTTTTTGAAAAGTTTCTTTTGTTCCCTTAAGAACGTCTGCCTCTCGAACTTCTGTAGTATAGGTTTGGCCAGCTTGTTTAGCGTAAATCTCTGCTTGCTCAAGCGTGCCGACATTTACAATTTGCCCATTCCCTAATGTAACTCGCACAGTTTGTAATTGATCTGATAATTTTAGTGCTTCCTCTTTCGTTTCAGTTACAATCGTAGACAAGGCTATAATAAACTTTGGTTTTCTACCACTTTGATGATTAAAGGAATTATTATAAGCCTTGATTGCTTCCTTTGCTGCCACTGGGTCATTATTTATGAATAATGCAAATGCATATGGATAGCCCTTTTTAGCCGCAAATTTAGCACTTGATACACTTGTTCCTAATAAAAATAGCGGAACTCTAATCTGTGGTAATGGAGAAGCATGTAAAGAATCAAACGAACTTACTTCTGATGCATCCTGATATAAAAAATTTTCTAGTTCATCAATTTTCTCTTCAAGAGATTGAGGTTCTTTCAAGCTTTTTTGGAGTTCTTGGCTAGATTTTGGAAATCCGCCCGGTGCTCTTCCTATGCCAAGTTCTACTCTACTTGGTGACAAATTAGCTAATACATTAAAGTTTTCTGCTACTTTATACGGACTATAATGCTGTAACATTACCCCACCTGAACCAACAGAAATTCGTTCAGTTTTAGCAAGAATATGTGAAACAAGCACTTCTGGAGATGATCCAGCAATTCCTTGTGAATTGTGGTGCTCTGATACCCAAAATCGATTAAATCCTAATCTTTCAGCTTCTTTTGCTAGATTTATAGTGTTTATAAGTACTTCATTTGCAGTTTGACCAGGAAAAATAATACTTTGATCTAAGAATCCATATTTAAGTCCCATATTCTTTCCTCCATTTTTTTAAATATAGTACATGTCTTCCTCTGAAAATCGTTTTAAAAACTGAATTGTTCTTTCTTCTTTAGGTGATTGAAAGATAGTCTTTGGATTCCCTTCTTCAACAATTATGCCGCCGTCCATAAACACAACATGATTAGCAACATCCCTAGCAAATGCCATTTCATGTGTGACGATAATCATTGTAATTCCTTCTTTTGCTATTTTTCGTATAATCGCTAGTACTTCACCTACTAATTCAGGATCTAAAGCAGAGGTTGGTTCGTCGAATAAAATGACCTCTGGATTTAAAGCAAGCGCCCGAGCAATTCCAACTCTTTGTTGCTGTCCGCCGGATAACTGTAGAGGGTAAGAATCTAACTTGTTTCCTAAGCCTACTTTCTCAAGTAATTCAGCGCTTTTTTTGTATGCTGCTTCCTTGGACCATTTTTTAGCTACTACTAATCCTTCCATTACATTTTCAACTACTGTTTTATTTTTAAATAAGTTAAATTGTTGGAATACCATAGCTGTTTTCTGGCGCAATGAAAGAATTTCGGTTTTTGAAGCTTGACTAAAATCTACTTTAAAATCGTCTATTGTAATTTTTCCTTTATTTGGTTTTTCTAAATAATTTATACAACGAAGTAAAGTTGTTTTTCCTGATCCACTAGGACCTAGAATTGCGACGACTTCGCCTTTATTAACAGTTAAATCTATACCTTTTAAGACATGATTTTTTCCAAAGGACTTTGTTACATTCGTTAAAGTAATCATTTCACTCCCCCTCGACTAAAGACGCTAAATCTCTTCTCTAATAAACTCGTCATTCTTTCAATGACTAATGTAATTCCCCAGAATATTAGTGCTGCTGCAATATATGCCTCAAAAAACTTCCAATTTGTAGAAGCTACAATTTGTGCCTTTGCGTTTATATCTACAACAGAAACAATAAATGCCAAAGTTGATCCATGCAGCATTCCAATAAATGTATTTGATAAATTTGGTAAACTTACAGCGAAGGCTTGTGGAAATACAATTCTTCTTAGTGCTTGTGTTGTTGTCATACCAACCGAATAAGCAGCTTCAATTTGTCCTCGATCGATATTTGTAATTCCAGCTCTAACCACTTCAGATAAATACGCACCTGCTGTAATAGAAAAGGAAATAATTGCAAAAGCTGTCATAGGAATTGATGATGAATTAAAAGCAAAATGATAATGTTTAGAAAGTGAATCTAATAGCATTGAGATTGAATAATAAATAATTAACAAGTGTGTAATCATCGGTGTTCCTCGAATAATCGTAACGTAACTAGATGCTGCCTGACTTAATATTGGAACCTTATAAATACGAACAATAGCCGTATAAGTTCCTATTACAAATCCAATAAGGACTGACAAAAAAGTTATGATCAGTGTAGTTGGAATTGCAGGTAGTATTTGTACTAATGCCTCCCAAATAAATGAGAAATCTAGTTTCATAATCTCGTACCCTCTTTCACAACAACGACATCGCGATTCATTTTTCCAAATAAGTTACGGATTTTAAAAGTTTTTTCTTTCTTTTCAACACTTGTTCTTTCATATTTTCCAAACCGGTTTTCTAATAAGATAAATCCTTTTTCAAGAAAGGCACTTAAAATAAAATAAACGAGAGCAAGTGCAAGATAGGATTCAATAAAATGACGATTTAGTAAACCTAATGTTTGTGATTGCCCTGTTAACTCTATTACCCCGAGAGTAAATGCTAATGATGTATCTTTTAGTGTTCCTATTAATAAGTTTCCTAAAATAGGGATCCATATAGCGAATGCTTGTGGTGCTAGGATTCTCTTAAAAGCCTGATATCCGTCCATTCCAACAGAATAAGCTGCTTCAATTTGCCCTCTATCTACAGCACTAACTGATGCACGAATACCTTCTGAAATAAAAGCCGCACTGTGTAATCCGTATGTTAAAATGACAAAATATAAAACATCAATTCTACTAACATCTACATCTACTAGTTTTAATAGCTCAGGTACGCCATAATAAATTAAAAATAATTGAATTAAAATTGGAGTTCCTCTAAAAAATGAAACATATATTTGCGAAATTCTTTGAAAAATTGGTACCTTATACATTCTAGGTAAGGCTACAAGTAAGCCAAAACCTAACCCTACTAAAATAGAACTCCCTACAATGATTAACGAAATCTTTATAAAAGGTAGTAATTTAATAAAATATTCAAAGATCAATCCAGCTTTAAAATCAGCACCCATTCCTTCTCACCCTTTGGTTTTAGCTTTAATTTTCTGTAAAATCAGCACCTAACCACTTTTTGCTTAAGTTAGCAAGTGTTCCATCTGCTTTTATTTTTAATAGTGCTTCGTCAATTGCATCTGCTAATTTTTGATCTTTTGTATCATTTTTTCTAAAGGCAAATAATACATCAGCCTCAGTCAAAGCTGACCCTACTGTTTTCAATTCACCTTTTGGATCAATCAAAGATAAGGTAAAATCTGCAGCAACTGTAGCATCTACACGCCCTGAAGTAATTTGCTGTACAGTATCATTTGCTCCACCATTCTGATAAACAATTTTAATAGCGTTATTATGCTCTTTATTATAGTTTTCAAGAATTTGTGCTTCTGCACTTGTAGCGGATGTTAATACCTTTTTGCCTTTTAAGTCATCAATTGATTGAATTGAATTATTCCCTTTTGCAACAACTATTTTATTTTTCCAATGCGCATAAGCTTCTTTGTTAAATAAATACTTCTCTTCCCTCTCTGGATTTTTTTCAATTTCATGAGCAACAAAATCTATTTTCTTAGTTTCTAGACTTAACAATAAGCTCGAAAATTCATATGTTTTTAAATCAAACTTGTATTCTGGCAATCTTTTATCAATTTCTTTTACAAGTTCAACATCAAAACCAGTTAAATTTCCATCTTTATCGATAAAGCACACATTAGGAAATTGTGTACCAGTACCTACAACAATTCTTTGAACTTTTGAATCAGTAGCTGTTGCTGCCTCTTTATCTTTATTTTTTAAAGCAAATGTAATGATTAAAACTACGACTGCCAAGGATACAAATGTAATCACAAACTTTTTCATTCCCATTTCCTCATTTCTGAATAATTTTTTTAGGGTCTTACTGCTAGCCAAATTAACTCTTCTGATAATTCTTCAGCTGCTTTATTTAATCTCTCTGTTAATTCATTAGATAATGAAAAATAATTTTGATAATCTCTTATTACCCAATCATCAATTGCATAAACACCAGTAACAAAATGATTTCCCCCAAGAACAGAGAGAACTGGTTTTAATGCATAATCTAAACTGAGTAAATGGGCAATTGTACCACCGATGAAGACAGGAAGGACAACTTTATTTTTCAAGCCATTCTGAGGAATTAAGTCTAAAAATATTTTTAATAAACCTGAATAGGAGGCCTTATAGACTGGTCCTGCAATAACAACCCCGATCGAATTCTCAATTTTATTAAGGGCTTCTTTAATTTCTTCATTACTAAAATCGCTCTTAATTAAAGCTTCTGTTGGCAAATCCCCAATATTTACTTGGCATACTTTAATACCTTCATTAGTCCACTTTTCTTTTACAAATTGGAGTATGCCATTCAATCTTGAGTTTGGTGATGAGCTAGCAGAGATAATGACAATATCCTTCAACGTGTTCCCCCCTTTTTAAAAAACCAACATTCCTTATAGGTTAACTAGGAATTAATTGTTATAAACTTTATCACTGACAGAATATTTAGTCAACGTAATTTCCAATAGAACTTTTCTATCGTTTTATTAAATATTTGAATTAGCTCATTAATTTTATTGATCCCTTAAGCACAATCTAGTTGATTGTCAATTGAGGATACCCCCAAATTCTTATATTTGGTTATATTTTTAGCTTGTTAAAAAAGAAAAAAGAGTTGGCTATTTCACCAACTCTTTGCTTAATTCAACTATTTCATTCATTAAATCTGTATACTCTCCACGATTACAGAAAATATTTGTTTGCAGAAAAATTCCCTTTGTTTCTTCAATATGTATTGGAAATAGTATTCCTTCTTTAGCTTCTTTTTTCACACTGATACTAGGCAAGAAAGCAATTCCAAATTGTTCTATAATAAGTTTTTTTGCCATCTCCGAACTATCAGTATGAATCCTAATATTTGGAGGAGCCTCTAGATTTTCAAATAAACGATGAATTCTAAGCCAATCTAATGAACCGCATTCAAAGAAAATAAGATTTTCCTGAGCGATATCTTGAATTGTGATCGATTTTTTTGAAATAAACGGATGGTCTTTATAAACATAAAGCGTAATTGGATCTTCAAATAATTTAATTGATTGTAAGCTAGGGTGACTAGTTTTCCGAACAAAACCTATATCAATTTCATTATTTAACACTTTACTAATTAATTCATCACTCTTACCCGTAATAACTTTATAATGTAAATCTTCATTTCTTACCGAAAGTTTTGGCAAAACTTCTGAAATAACATAGTTTGAAACCGAAACAGTGCAGCCAATTTTCAATTCATTATTGTGTGATTTTTTTTGATTAACGTGCATCTTCCCTTTTTCGTAAATATGAACTAATTGTTGAGCATACGGTAAGAAGCGCTTCCCCTCTTCTGTTATATTAACTTGTTTACCGGAACGGTGAAAAAGCTGGCAATTTAATTCTCTTTCTAAAGATTGAATTCTAGCTGTAACAGTTGGTTGTGATAGAAAAAGTGATTCTGCAGCTTTGTTAAAGCTACCATAGTGAATTACATGGATGAACGCTTCTATATTTTCAATATTAATTTCTTTCACATCCTTAAATAACAGTTTAGTTATATACATTAACTATTCATCTTTATTCAATTTGGGATTTAATCTTACTACTTATTTTTTTAAAAAATTATCATTAAGGAAGTCTATTAGAAAATATTATTTTTATATTTTAATCTTTAAATATTCTTTGAAGCTTCATAAAATCCTTTTTTATTTACTACATTCTAAATAGTTGATTATACATTTTTCTAAAATGAAAGTTTATTTTACAAAATTATATAAAACTATTTAAGATGATTAAAAGAAAACCCAAGTTCTTATATAGAACTCAGGCTTTTAGCATAGAATCATTGTTTTATTAATATAATTTCAATTTTGGACTGATAGAACGAAGATTATACTTTAATTTAAATAACCCGCTACTAGTCGATAAATCAGTTTTTTAAAATAATAAACGTATAAACAAAATAAGTACAAAAATAATAGTGGAACTCTAAATCATTAGTTATTATTAAATAAAAAATTACGATAATTTAACTTTTCGTACTACTTGGATCTTGACGTGTTTAGGTATATCACCTTTAATCGTCACTTCTCCATTTGATAAAGGAATTTTTGCTCCCCATCCATTTTTGAATTTTTTAATTTTTACTTGAAGTAATCTTATTTCCACCTGACCTAATCCAGATTTGTTTTTTACTTCTAATTCTGGTGTTTTTGCATTACCAATATTATGTAGAAGTAGTTTTACTCTAATTAGAGGTTCTTCATCGCTTTTTACGATTACATACGCGTTCCCTTGTTCATCCTCTTTAAATTGGTCGTAGGTTACTGAAAAACCTTTTGTACTTAAGTAAATTTCTCCATCATCATTTACTTTGTAAACTGGTGAAAACATATGTCTCTTCTCCTTGCCGTATATTCATAATTATGTAAAATAAAGAAAACTTCGATTGACCAGCCTTTTTAGGCGAAGTCTAGAGACGTAGTGAATTGCCTACTACGCCAGATTATATTTCATAAAGTGCAATAAAAAATTGACGATGAAATAATTAAATTATTTTTACGTCAATTCTAATATTAGTATGGCTTAACTATTAAAAAATGTTCTTTCCAATATTTAATATGTTTAAAATATGATTCTTATTACATCAGACAGATTATTCTAGTTTATTAAAAATAATTATAAATTGCAATTTTTAAACTCTGAAATAAATAGCTAATTTATGGAAATTCCCATTCAAAATAAAGCCATTATTTTACATTTAAACTTAGTTCTAAAACATAGAATTTAATGAATAAATATGCTATTGTTCTAATGAATTATTTAAAAATTTAAAATAGAATTTTTTATCTAAATTATGAAATTAAAAAAGGAAGAAGGAACGTCAGTTGATTTACAGTAAACAAGATGTGCTACACAATGAAACCCAAAGCATTAAAAATGGAGCTGCATCTACAATCGCAATTAGTTTATCAAATAACTATTTTATATTGTTTGCTATTGCAATTTTAGGTGCTACCAATTATCAAGTTGGTTTAATTTCTTCCTTACCTTCAATTGTCGGAATGGCCGCAATGCTCCCAGCTGCTTTTATGGTTAATAAGTTAGAAGAAAAAAGAAAGTTCACTGCCTACTCTATTTTCTTTACACGTTTTTTTCTATTAATAATGGTTTTTCTTCCATTTATTAAATCAGAGCATATCGCATGGTTTTTTGTTATTTTAATTGCATTAATGAATTTCCCTGGCACATTTCTAAATTTAAGCTGGCAAGCATTTATTGGTGATTTAATTCCAGCTGATCGTCGGAACACATTTTTTGGCAATCGAAATAGAATACTAACATTTACGGGTATGATTGTAACGCTTGTAGCAGGAATATGTATGAAGTCCATTAGCCCAAAAAGTGCCCTTCCATTTCAATTACTTTTTTTATTTGCATTTATATTCGGAATGATTGAGTTCTTTTATATATTGAAACATAAAGAGGAGAAGCAAAAAATTGAAATTTCGAATCATTATTCTCCTTTTTCAAAACATCTCTTTCAGTATAAACCCTATATAACATTTTTAATTTGTGCTCTATTTTTTAACTTCGCGTGGCAAATGGCATGGTCTTTATTTTCGATTTATCAAATAAGATTTGCTCATGCAACTGCTTTTTGGATTAGTTTATTTACTGTAAGCAACCAACTTTCACAAATCGTTAGCTTTCGTTGGTGGGCAAAGATGGCAAATCGTTATAGTAATACTCAATTATTAATTTGGATTTCAATCGGAATGGCATCTGCACCTATTTTAAATATTTTTTCAACAAATTATGTATACTTATTTATCGTAAACTTTACATCAGGATTTTTTGTATCTGGTACCGTATTAATATTATTTAATAGCTTATTAGAAGCTACTGAAGAAGAACATCGAACTTCTTATATTGCTAATTATAATTTCCTACTTTCAATCGTTGCCTTCGTCGCTCCACAATTTGGTGTTTTTTTACTTGAATCATTCAGTATGAATATTGCTATGATTATTTCAACGATTTTCAGAGGATTGGCGGGAGTATTATTTGGCGTGATGGCCTATAAAATGGCACATCCAAAACAATTAGATTATAAGCAAAATAAAATATCTCTCTAGAATAAATCTAAAGGAGTTCAAAATATTGAACTCCTTTATTTATGGCTTTAAAACCACTTTATTTCAATTATCTTCTTTATTATTAAAAATATGATAAGCATGATTTATTTGCACTTTTCAAAAAATTAATTACACCTTTTAATCAAGCCTTCAAAACTGTACATTACTTACAAATATCGTTTTATTAAAATTATTCATTTTAATCAATGCTCTTTTTATAGGCAACAGAATGACTATAAAATCATACTTTAATTAATGTGATATTTATTAAATTAACACTATTAGAAGTTACTGTTATTTTTTAGTAAAATTGGCTATTCTTAAAGATTCAAATCCAAATTAATTTGATACTATAAAATTAGTACGATTTAGGAAAGGATATTGATATGACTATAGATTATCGTTTTTATGAGAGTCCAACAGATCTTGATTTGCAGTATGATTTTTGGAATAAGATGACCGAATCTCTACCATATGCTTGGAAACCAACTTTATCTCCAAAATTATTTGAACAACAATCTGAGTTTAATGAAAAATCTAGATGCTTTGCTTTTGACGGGGATCAGCTTGTCGGTTATATGAGTTTCTCTGGTAAAGGAGAGTTTGTTTCATTAGGCTATCCATGGGTATTACCTGAGTATGAGGATACTGTGCGGGATGAATTGTTTGAAAGAGTTTATCAATTTGCTGTTAGTGAAGAATACGGTGGAAAATTATTTGCACAGCGATTTAGAGTACAGTGGTCAAAACAAATAGATTATTTCTTATCAAAAGGCTTCAACATTACCAATCGTACACAAATAGTTGGTGCTCATTATCCACTTCTTATAAAAACAATTCACAGTATTCCTGGATTTTCGTATGAGATAAAAGATCAATTTCAATTTAATGTTTGGAAAGATTTAAAAATGAAGCAACAAATTCTTACAAATGAACAAGTTGCCATGATGAATGAGTATTATAGCTCAATTGAATTCGACTATGCAGTTGAATGTAAGCTTGAAAATCAAGTCATTGCTTATTTCGGTATGACAATACGACCAGATACTGGTTATTCAGAAATATTAGCTGTAGCTTATACTGATGCTGCTATACCTTATTTTTATGATATAATGTCGATCATCCATAATGAAAACAACAATCGAAAAGTTAAAGCAGTTACGATTACTAAATCACAAATTCCTAAAAGTGTATTACAAGAAAAACTTGGCTTTACTCCATTAACTGAAGATGTGATGATGCACAAGAGACAGGGTTAAATGGCAGAAAAGATTCATTTAAAAAAAGAGATTCCAAAAAGATTGGAATCTCTTTTTTAGCTTACTGTAAAGTCATAAGTTCCACTTTCCACTCCATTGATCAGTATTGTGATGCTATGTTGGCCTGGGTAGTGCTTTCTTGTTGATAAGTTTTTGAATGAGTGTGTTTTGTTATATGATAATGTTTTGTCATTTTCTATTGTGTTTTCGGATATTTTAAAGATTTTTCTTGTACGGTTACCTTTTGACTTTACATAATCAATTGCGAATTCGATTCTAAGTTTTGTAGTGGTCGGTTCGTTACTATGAATCGTAAATGAAAAGTTCAAGTCTCCACCAATTTCGATCTTGTCTGATTGTAATTGGAATTGGTCTATATGGATTGCTTTAGTCGTTTGGAATCCAAAAATTGTCAAAGCTTCTATATTACCCTTTTTTAATAGGGTTCTACATGCGTGCTTTATAATCCAATTAGTATGTGGATTTTTACCGTACCATTCTTTCGCAATCTTTAATACTAAAGTTGGGTGATCTTTTGAAATATCGTTTAAATTATTCGCTACACTTTTGCGTACATATAATGACTCGTCTTCTTTTAAATTTTCTAGTATAGGAAGAATTGGAGTTGGGTCGTTTTTTAGACTTTTTAGAACCATCCCCCATGGTAACTTTGGACGACATCCTTCACTTGCAAGTCTTCTTACATGTTCGTTTGGATGAGTAGACCATTTTATCATTTGCGTCATCATTCGTTCTTGGTCTTGTACAATGAACGGTCTAACAGCAAATTCTGCTGTTGAGTGCTGTGTAAATATTTCTAGGGCTTCTATTGATTTTTCCCAATGATCTAACCCGTACACTTCAACATAATCAGGAAAAATAATACTACTTAATTGGCCCCTTGGAAATTTATCTAATATACTACTTAAAATCTCTATTGATTTTTCAAATTTGTTTGGAAGTGTCTCCCCCAAACAAATCGTAATATGTCTCATTCTTTCCTTTAATGTTTTTTCTGTCCAACTTTCATCGAAAACCTTATCCACAAATGTTTCACGATTAAAATCTGTATAAACATTACTGATTTCATTTGCAATTTTTGAAATTAACTCGTAGTTATATAGATCTTTTAATGCGTCTGCCATATTAATTCTCCATATTTTTATTTCAAAAGATTCATTAAATTATCTCACCTAATAAAGTAAATGGCTGTAAGATTTGCCTTTTTAATCCTTCAATCGCATCCTTTTTAATAATTGCTAGAGCACATGTCGCGGGACCTGCTGATTTATGTAATGGGATACTAGATTGATTTACTAATTTTATATCGATATTATTTGTTTCCATTAATAGATTCAATTCATACAAAACGCCTTTTGAACCGATAGGTAATAGATCTGCGACATCTTCGCATTTAATTAATTGCTTTAATGAATTAAAATTGATGATTTCGTTTTTATTTTCATTTAAATCCTCTAATACTTCATTTCCTACTTTTGGATAACCAATTAAAATGACAATATCACCTGAAATGACTTCTCTTCTATTAAACGGATTATAAATTTCTCCCATTAAAGTAATACCTAAACCTGTTTGTTTTGTTGGAATATTTTCTTCTGTACTTCCAGTAATATTTATTTCTAAGTTGTCTTCATAAAAATTAGCTTCATTATATTCTTTTATCGCTTTTTCAATCCCTTTTATTATTCGCTTACCTCTTCCGTTCATTTCTACACATAAAGTATTAATTAAAACAGTAGGCTTAGATCGAAATGCTAATGTTTCAACTAAACATAATTTTGCCGTTAAATACCCTACAATTTCTTCATCAACTTTTATGAAATCAAGCTCACTCATCCCAATTCCACCGCAGCTATCACAAGCAATTGTAAAATAACGCTCCTTATCAATATGCATTAAAGTTAAATCTCTATATTTTGAAATTTGCACGTTTCATCACCTTTTGAAGTATAAATGCTAAAACAATATTTGCCGCTGAAGCTAAAGTCAATGGCACAACCATTAAGATAAAAAAACTACTAATCGTCTTTGCCGTAAACGAGTGATTCAAATAAGCAATTAATAGACCACTTAATAATGTTGCCACCGGACCATTTAAAATAATTGCTACGACCATTGCGATGTATTGATTCATTTTTTTAAATAATACGCCAAAAATCCAAACAATCACAAGCATTTGTATTGCGATAAATAGATGCACTGGTACTGTAAATGGAAATCCAGACGTAATTGCTGTTAGAAGATGACCTAGTGCCCCTACAATCCCGCCTGCTATTGGTGAAATCATCATAGCAGCTAGAAAAGCCGGCAATGAATCAAATGCAATAGAATAGACTATTTTTATATTAGATAGTACTGCACTTAATGCGATAAATAATGAAAGTAAAACAATTCTTTTTGTGTTCAAGTTTCTCCATCCTCTTAATTTAGTTGAATGATATTTTTTAAAAATCCAAAACCATCATTATGCTCAATTTCAATAATACATCCATTACTCGTATAAAATTTCCAGAAATGACTTAAATCTAAATGAAGTAAATTTAAGAGTAGTAGCTTCATAATTCCTCCATGTGATACAACTATTACATCTTCGTTTTTTGATCTAATGTCATGACAAAATTTATTAACTCTTTCTGCACACTGCTTTAAGCTTTCCCCATTCGGAATTTGAAAATGAATCAAATCTTTATTCCACTTTTCTAAAACTTCAGGCACTTCATTTAAAAGATCAGAATATGTTTTCCCTTCAAATTGCCCAAAATTTGTCTCTTGTAACCGATAATCAACTATTTTCGATTCTCCTATTAAACCTTCAATCGCATCACTTAATAAAGTGCATCTACGAAGTGGACTAGAATACAAAGTATAGCGTGAAGTAGGCTCAATCATCTTCGTAAACTGGGTTATCACACTATCTATTTGACTTAAACCTTTTTCTGTTAAATCAAAATCAGTCAAACCTGCGTAAACCTTTTTTCTATTTCCAATGCTTTCTGTATGTCTAATTAAAAATATTCTCATACTAATCTCTCACCTATAACCGCAAAAATTAAAAAGCATAATTGAGAAACTTCAATTGTAAATCCAATTACATCCCCTGTAATGCCATCTAGTTTCTGATTGATTCTTTTCGTTACAAAAGTAATAAAAATAAACGTGACACATACAGCAAAAATAATGGCTATTTCATTGATTAAAATACTGCCTACACAAATAAGTAATAGATAGACAATTAGAACAAATAATGAATTAGATTTTTTGGCTTCGATTATAAATTGGCTTCCAAATCCTTCATTTCTAGCATAAGTACTGATTCTGCATGTAAATAAAGCAATGCATCTTCCAATAATCGGAAATAAAAAAATAACAAATGTAGTACTTTTTGATAAAAATAACCAATCTCCTAAAAATAAAACAATTAAGGAAATTACCCCAAATGCGCCAATGCGACTATCTTTCATAATTTCTAGTATTCTTTCTTTTGGACGATAACTAAAAATTCCATCTGACGTGTCAGCTACTCCATCAAAATGTAATCCACCTGTTAAGAATAAATAGACTATTAAAATAAGAAATGCATTGGCTTCTTTGTCCAATATCAGTGAAATTCCACTATTCAAACTAACAAGGATTAAACCAAATAACACACCTACTAATGGAACCAATCTAATTCCTTTTCCTAGTTCGGCTTCAATAAAAACGTAATTTTTAACCGGGATGGTTGAAAAAAAACTGACGATCATTTTAAAACGATTCATATTGGTACTCCTACTTTATTCTTAATGGTATACCAGCTGTAACGAGTATAACTTCTTCTGCTCTCGAAGCAATTTTTTGATTTATACGCCCAGCAATATCTCTAAAAATCCTTCCTAGTCGATAAGATGGAACAAGTCCATAACCTACCTCATTGGATACAACTATCAATGTCTTACCTTGCTGATCACAAACGCTTACCAACTCGTGCACTTCATTTTCTATATCTATTTCTAGTTTATTTATTTGCTCATTATTAATTGTTTCAAAATCAATATCAGTATAATAATCAAACATTAAATTTGTAATCATAACTGTCATGCAATCTAAAATAACATACTTAGATTGTAAAAATGCTTCATTCATTTTTAACTGATTAAATTGTTTATATCGTTCAACAGTATGCCATTCAATCGGACGATCATCTTGATGTCTTTTAATTCTTTCATTCATATCTCCGTCAAATGGTATGGCAGTCGCAATATAAACTACGTCATTTGCGTTTGTTGGTAACTCTTTTACTCGTCTTTCTGCATAGGAACTCTTTCCACTACGAGCTCCACCAATTACAAGAATCACTCTCTTCACTCCTTTTTTGAGATCTTAATATCTAGGTCTATTTAACCTAACTCTCCAATTACAAATAAACCAACTAATAAAATGAGCATTAATATAACTGACCTAATTATTTTCTTAAAACTAGGTCTCGGACCATCTTTTAAAACTCTTATGCCTAGTGGTACAAGTGCAATACAAAGTGCCAATGTAGCTAAAATCGAGAATGGAGTTGTACCTTTTAGTACGCCTAATGGTAATGAACTCATAAGTCCTAACATTACGGAACGAATTAACCCTAACACTTTAGCGCGATATGAGCCAATTGCTAAAATAATCCAGCCAAACATGATCAGAGGAGAAAAACTATGGAATATATGAAACGCTCCATAAGTTTGCTCCATAACTTTTGTTGTCGTGTCCACACCTAAAATTCGAACCATTTGAAAAGCTAGATGGTCAACCCCAGCATGAAAAGTACGAGCAAAAAGTCCAAATATCGCAAAACTTCCTCCCCATACTGCCCAATTTGGCTTCTTAATACTGATTAATTTACAAAGTGAAATTACTGCTGGCCACAATAAAACGTTCCCAGCAATAAAGAAACTATAAGAAAAAAATAATAAAGTTGGATGAGCTTTATATGCTTCTAGCTGGTCAGGGAAGAAGAAATGAAACTTACTTCTTAAAATAACACCTATAAGCATAAAAATCGGGCCTACTATTAGAGAGAACCCACCTAACCAACGACCTGGAAACCAAATATCTTTTACTCTTTCATTCATAGCCCTTCTCCTTTTATTCAGTTCCTTTCTATCATAATTCATTTTTGAATAAAAATGAGTATAAAAAAGGAGGTTTAACGATAAAAATCAACCTTCTTTTTTATACTCTTTCATCGTTTATAGGCCTTACTTCCTAATATACGTACATGTACTTTAATATCTTTGATTGAATCCATATTTACATCGTTCATAGCTTTAATAGTCCAATCATGTCGATTAAAACGGTACGGCTTTTCTGAAATATTAAGAAGATCTGCTTGGAGCTCTTCCCCCTTCTTAATCGTTTTTAATATTTCATTTTTTATCTTTTTATTCGCTTTAGAACTAATTTCTTTGTTACTTAAAAGATTCTCATTTTGAGAAATTGCTACTTCTGTCTTTACTTTGATAATATATTTTGGCTTTTTACCACCCTTGATAACTTTAACTGACCCTTTAGAGTTTCTGACTTCTAAATTAACTTTGTCTTTCTTAAGCAAAAGAGTCGTACTGTAATTTTCTTGCTTCATATAATTAAGTGAATTTAAATCTTTTAACGTTAATTGACCTTTAAATTTTTTCTGGGATATGGCAAAGGCACCATTTATAAAAGCCACTTTATCATTTTCTTCTTTTTTTTCTTTAAAAACCTGTTCATCAATATCTAATAATGGGATTAAAATTGTTCCGACTGGTTGAGTATATCTTGAGATAAATTGATGAAACTTTAGGCTAAGTAAAATCAAACTACCTCTACTTCTTTCATCTGGATTATCTACGACAGTATATAAAAATGGTAAATTGAAAAAACTTTGGCTTGCGAAAATATCTTTTATATTTCTTTCTGTTCCATAAATCCACACTGTATATCTTAATAGAGGACGTCCACTAATAAACGAATTGACTTCATTCATCTTATTTTCAATTACTGATTTACTTAAAATAATACTACTGACATGACCATAGTATAACGGGATGGGTGACCGTTCCTCTATAATATTGAATGCTGACTGAATCGTTTTTCCTTTTGCTTGCCCTATTAATGGAGGTGCTGGGACTTGTACTGCTCCTCCTTCTTGTTTTGCAATATTTGAAAAGTTAAGTGCTTGTACCGTTACAATATACTGATTATCTTTAAAATCAATTCCAAAACCTGTAATCAATGTTTGATCGATTATCGTCCGGTCACCCCAGCAACCTGTTAATATGAATAATTGAGAGAACATCAATAGAAAGATTAGTAATTTTTTCATTCTATTCGTCACTCCTTCTGACGGTCTATATCTACTGGATGGAGTGATTGATTTCGCTTTTTCTTATATTCTTGTGGAATTTTAATCAATACACTAAAAAAGTCTGAAATACTTGGTACCGAAAATAGTGTGATATATGGTTGCCCTATACTTTCTAATGAAACCATCATTGTAATAAGTAGAAAAAAGCCTGTAAAATAGCCAATTAATCCTAATGTTGATGATAAAAATAAAATAAAAAAGCGAAGGAATACTATATTACCTGCAATATTTTGATTGATTAATGTATAACCAGAAATAACAGTAAGTGCCACAATTACAAGCATAGCTGGAGAAGTTAGTCCTGCACGAATTGCAGCATCACCTATAAATAATCCACCTAATACCGCTACTGTTTGTCCCACTGCCTTGGGTAAACGTATACCTGCTTCTTTAAATAATTCAAAAAATGTTAGCATTAAATAAGCTTCAAGTGGTGTTGAAAACGGTAATCCATTTCTAGACATCGCGACCGTAGCGAGAAAAGGATATGGTAATTGATCCATATGATAGGTCACCAATGCAATATAGAATCCTGGTAAAAATATTGTCGTTAACATCGCAATTATTCTAAGATAGCGAACCACATTGACAAAATAAAAACTCGTATGTATATCTTCGGGCGAATAAACAAGTTGGTTTAAATTGGTGGGACCGATTAAACATGTCGGATTACCGTCAACAAGTACCGCAAACCTACCCTGATTTAAGGATTGAACAACGAAATCAGGTCTACCAATATTATCAAGAAGTGGAAAAATAGAGAATGGCTGGTCATATAATGCCTCTTCTATTTCATAACTACTAACAACCACATCTTTTTCTATTGAACTTAGCCGTTTTTTTACTTCCGATAGAATTGCTGGATTTATAATATCTTCAATATAAACTAGCAATACCTTCGTCCTACTCCGTACACCGATATTAAACTCTATACTCTTTAAAGTCGAAGTCTTCAGTCTTTGACGAATTAATGCCATATTATCAGAAACGTTTTCAACAAAACCGTCTCTTGGTCCACGAATCGAATTTTCCAAATTTGATTCTTCTGGAGCTCTTTTAGGTGGATTCGCCACAGGAATAAAGAAAATCTCATTGTAGTAAGAATTAAAAATGACTAGATTACCTGAAAATAGATTTTCTTCCACTTCTGACTTTATATTAACTTCGGATCTTAACTTTTTAGCTTCTACAATATTACTTAGTAACTCAAAGTTGAATTGATCTTCCTTATGTATCATATCAAAAATGTCGGTAATAATTTTGTTACTATATTGAATATCAATCAAATTTGGACAAAACATTATAACTACAACATGCAATTTTTCGCCATCTTTGAATTTTTTTGTTCTAAAAGCTATATCTGATGAATGATTAAAAGATTCAAGAAACACTAATAAATCATGTTGATCCGTTCTAGTTGATTCTTTTTTCATGCTGAATCACCTTTTAATTTTGACATGATTAATAAAATGAACATCATACAAAGTAAAAAACATAAATTAAATTTGAAAAAATAATTTTGTAAAAAATTAGTAAAGGAAGTTGCATTCCAAGGAATCATTGCCCCAACTAGTAAAATAAGTGAAAGGACTGGTAAACTCCATTTTTTTCGCCCAGTATAATTAATAATATGGTTTGCAAGAAATAGATTTAAACTAATTCGAATAAAAGCTCCAGACAGCCACTGAAAAATCGATAAAAAATCTAGTCTAGTAATATTTTCTCCTAAAGTTAGTAGCTTCCATTGTTCATAAACTGGATTTCTCATTTTTTCTGCTTCATGCGGTCCAAATTCCATTATAGCTCCTGTAAGTGGACCTAAAATTAACATTAATAAGATTAGGCCAACCAGGAATAACCATTTTGATTTAACTTTGTCTTTCAAATATGAGTTTAAAAATAAAATAAAAATGATTTCAAAAAAACCTGAGCACGAATAAATAAAACCATGAAAAAAATCATGATATCCATGTTCAAATATAGGAAATAATAAAGCGTAATTTTTATTCTTTACATTCCCCATTCCGACAGTAAATCCAAACAAGCTAACGATTGGTAATATGATAAAAGCGATTGTACAAATCGAACGAATACCAGTATATGCGGCGTAGAAACATATAACAGAAATTAAAAACACGACAACGAACAAGGGAATGTCTTGAGTATAGTTTGTATAAGCCCAAATAAGAGTAAAGCGAAAAGTTATAAAAGCAGTCATTAAAAAGTAAATGACGAAAATGATCGATAATAAGTAAGAAATTGGTTTATAAAATACTTTAAACATGACAGATAAAATGTCTTCATTTTTAAACTTTTTATATAAATAGAAAACTAAAGCAATCCAAATCATAAATGGGATTACGCTAGTAACTGTTGTTACCCATGAATCTCGATGTGAAGATGTCAATATACTTGGAATGATAAATACATGTAGCATAAATCCTGTTGACATGATGAGTAATACATAGATATGAACTGAATGAATTAACTTTTTATTCATAAACAATCTCCCTATAACTCCTTATTCATTTAAATTAACCCAACGACATATCCATTATGTATATTTTTCCCAATTTATTTATAAAAAAATAATTGTCTTAAAAGTAAGTAAAAAAGCCTTCTCCCAAAAAATAATCGGGAGAAGGCTGCTTAATAAGCTTATAAAATCTTATTACTTGTTCAATCCTAACTCTGTAAAAATACTATCTAATGTAGCACCTTTATATGATTTTTTTGCTTTTGGAGGATTTGGAACTGTTGAATTCTGTAATCCAAAATTCTTCACTACATAATCCATATCTTTTGCATCAACTACTTTATCAAAGTTAAAGTCAGCAGATGCTTTGTTTGTACCCCAGTAAGTTTGTACAGCTAATGCATCTAGTACATCGATTACATCGTCTTTATTTGCATCACCAGCAGGTGCAATATCTAATAAATATCGTAACTGCTTACCGATTAAATCACCGCGGATATTATCAAATAAATTATCCATTGTTTTATTCATTGTAAAGTGACCTGGTACATCTACAGATAATGTGTAAGGTTTATTGTCTAGTTTAACACCATCAAATGCATAGTCACCTTGTTTTGATGTGATTGGTGCTTGTAAAACAGTTTTTCCATCATACGATGTTAATGTAATTTTTGCACCTAATTTACTTTGATCAATCGCATAGTTTGTTTCACCTGTTAGAGGGTTTTTTGCTCCTTCAACTTGGAGTGTCCCTGTTAGTTTTGAAACTGTAGGTTTTACATTGTAGCCCTCAATATAAGTGTAGACGTTTTTCGTTTCAACATTTGATGTATCGATTGTAGATGTACCGTTACCTGAGAAGTTAATCGCTGGACCTGTTGTAAATGATTGATCGATTGTTTTTATATCGAAATTAAATAATTGAGTATCCTCTGGTAACTTAGCTGAACCTGAGTAAGTAAAAGTAAAGTCATATTGCGTAATATAATCCCAAGTAGTAGGAGATGTTTTTACTGAAACTTGTGCGTCTCCATATTTTTTAACTTCATCATTTACTAGAATATTGTCAATGATCCCCTGTTTATTATTCAATTGAAGAGTTAATTTAGTAGTTTTTAAGTTACTAATATTATTTGCTTTTACAGAGTAGTTTACAGTATCACCAGGTACAATGTTTTGCTTATTCGCTTTTAAGTAATAATACGGAGTTGTATTTTTTACAAAAGCAATTCTAATTTGTGCAGTTGGATTTAATGCAGCATCCATTCCATAGAATGTTAAAGGTAATACTGAATATTTACTATCAACTAAAATTTGATCAGTATAATCCCCATTTTTATCTACGTTAATCGGTAATGATGGGAAGAAAGAATTATAAGTATAAACAATTGTGTTATCTGATTGATCAGCTTTAATACCGTATTTTTTCGCTTCATCAATTTCTGGATCATTTACATTAATGTTGAAGTCGTATAACATTTGTCCATTTTTATCTAGTTGACTATCACTATACTCAATAACCTTTTGATCTAACTTGTCAAAGCTTGAAGTCATATTCGGAACAGCATATTCCAACATAAAGTCTCTAGCTTCAGCAAATGTTTTTCCACTTTCACTCACACCAACTAGTCTTAATTTGTAGTGACCTGGTTTAAATAATTCATATTTACTGCTAATTGGGTTTGTCGCATCTCCAGTGAATGGGAAATAATATGCACCAACAAGTCGTCCAATATTGTACACTACATCTTCTTTCATTACTGCTGTATTAAATGAACCAATAATCCCTAAGTCTTGACCTGTTGTTGGATCTTGAACGATAACATCTAATGATTTCATATGTGTTTTTAGAGAAACACTTCCATCAATAAATGGATACGCATAAGTTGGATTCGTAATTTTATTTGAATAAAGTGGGTTGAATAAATTAAATGATTGGATCCCCTCTTCAACTACACGAACACCAAACGGAATTTGATATTGTTCAGTTGGATCCAATGTATTCGTGAATGTAACATAACCTTCATATGTTCCTTTTTCAGCAGTTTTTGGAATGTTTAAATTAAACTTAATTGATTTCGAGCTAATTCCATTTAACTTAACTGATGTAGGTCCTGAAAGTGTAACATTATTAGAAGCTGCATCCTTAGATCCTCTTAATCCAGTTTGATATTTCACGTCAACACTAAATGTTTTTGCTTTTTCACTACGATTTTTTAAAGTAACACTACGAGAATCTGCAATATCAATATTATCAAATCCATATGAACCAAAGCTCATCCCACCGGTTAACTCATTAATTAGTTTTTCTTTGCCATTTACGATCGTTGGTGTTTTATCAACAACTTCTAATTCTACATTTGAATGAATTGCTTCATATGCATCTACACGTCCACTACCTACTTCAAATACACTATAAGCTTTTGATAGGGGATCAGCAGTATTCATTAGGATTGATTTGATATCTTCTGGTTGTAAGTCTTTATTTGATTGAAGTAATAGTGCAGATACACCTGCTACATATGGTGTTGCCATTGATGTTCCAGACATACGCTCATATGCATACTTATAATCTTCAGGCTTTGATCCATCACCTGTTTTATTATTTACATAAAATGGTACACTTGAAAGAATCGAAACACCCGGAGCAGTCACTTCTGGCTTGATATCATAGTTTACACGTGAAGGTCCTCTTGAACTAAATGTCGCTAATTCATCTGAAGCTGTTTGTAGCTTAGTATAATCACCAAAAGAAACTTCATTTTTACCTGTTTTAACCGCTGCTGTGATTTTTAATCCCTCTTCATATGATACGGAGAATGAAGGAATAGCATCTACTGATTCACCTAAGAATGCTTGGATTGCTCCTTCACTTTGGTTATCAATATTATTAGCCATTAATACACCAACTGCGCCAGCTGCTTTTGCATTTTTAATTTTATCAATCAAAGCAATCGTTCCACGTTGTATGTAAGCAATCTTGCCTTTTAAGTCTTTTCCTGTAAAATCAGTTGGATTTGCTAACCCTACGTCAACGAGTTGATAGGTTTTTCCTTTTAATGTCGTTAAATTATCAGAATAATTTTGAGCTAATTGTCTAAAGTTGTATTTGTTTCCATCCTGTGTTCCATTAAATTGATAAAGATCAATGGCAACAGATGAAGCTCCAACAGTTAATGCTAATGCAGCCGCTCCTGGTGAACCTAACGTGTCCATTTTGTCTCCATCATTTCCTGCAGCTACGACAGTCGTTACGCCACTTAATACAGCATTGTTAACCGCGATAGAAGTTGCATAAAGCGGGTCATTTAACGACGCACCTAATGACATATTAATCACATCCATGCCATCTTTTACTGCTTTATCAATACCTGCGATAATAGCTTCACTTGTTCCAACCCCACCAGGTCCAAGTACACGATATGAATAGATATCAGATTCTGGTGCTGCACCAACCTGTTTGTATTCACTATCTGACGCGCCACGTCCACCAATGATACCTGCTACATGAGTACCATGCTCAGTATAATAATCAGCTCCATTTGCAGAACCTGGTTTACCAGCTTTTACCCAATCAGCATAGGTAGTCTCCATTGGATCATTATCATTATCTACAAAATCATATCCACCTTTGAATGCGCCTTTTAAATCTGGGTGGTTGTAATCAATACCTGTATCAAGAATACCAACTTTAATGCCCTTTCCTGTATAGCCCTCAGCATGTAGCTTATCCAAGCCATCATATGGCGTATAGTTTGCTACTTTCGATTCGTCTGCTTTTAACTCGCTATTCTTATCTGATTCCTTTGGAGGGTCAATAGAGAACTTCTCGTTACTCCAAACAGTCTTAACTGCTTTTGATTTTAATAGATTCTTAATTTGATTTGCTGGTAGACTCATTGAAACGCCGTTAAAGGCATTTTTATATGAATGTTTAATTTTAAAATCTACCTTTTTATTATTCTCATCTTTAAGAACTTGTCCCACTTCTGCAGTAAAAGTAGCATGATCTTGATCAACTAATTTCCCTGCTTGTGTCTCAGTTAATGATTTACCTTCTACTTGCGCCTCAATTTTTGCCACTTTCGCAGGCTTATTTGCAAACTCTACAATAACTGAGGTTTGTTTGGTAGTCGTTTGATCTATGTCTGAGGAGATTTGAAGCCCTGTCGATTCATTCGTTGAAATTTGTTTTAATGCAGTTCGTTGCTGGGAAGTTAAATTTGCAAGTATTGTTTCTGTCTTCGTTTTCCCTGCTGCCTTTGAAACATTTGTTACATGTGCAATCGGTGCAACAACAACACTAGATGATAGAGCTAATACGGTAAAGCCTGATACAAACTTACTTTTCTTTACTCTTTTCCCCATTCTTCTTCCTCCTGGCTTTTTCTTATCTAAAGTAATATTCAATGAAAATCATATTACCTTTTTACATCAAATTTACTTTCTACATTTATTATCATTTTTTTCCAATTTTCGGTCAATTGGGTTATCCCTCCCCTAATTTACCAATAGTTCGAAATATCGCTCTCTACATTCGACAGGATTCTTCTAAATTCTCCGGTGAAAAACAATCGAAATAACCCAATTTTTCTATCATTTTAAAAGAAATAGTTAGTTATTTGAAAACGTTTACTTTTTAAATGAACTTTAATGGTTTTAAATAAACCTCGGGATGATCGCTTTTTCTTACTAATTGAAAAAAAAAACTATTTTACAATATTTTATTCCATCATTTATTAGGGCTGTTTTTCATTTAAAATGGTCATAAATTAACACATTTTTTGTGGAAAGTAACGAGAAAGGAAAAAGGCGGGGTTATCTTTAAAAGGTAAAGAGTAACGAAGAAAACGAATGTTTGTGACAATCTAAAAGAATGCTTTTTGACTTCTCAATTTGTACTTTTCGATTGTTTCATTGGACGTTACTTCTGTTTTTGGTCATTTTGAATTTATCTTTTTACTTATCTATGATTTTTCACTCAATTTAATTAAAATTTATGGCTTTATATGCCGTTCCACTGTTTTTATTTGCAGATTGGACTTTTTTAATTGTAGATATGATAATTTTATTTGCAGTTTTCGAATATTTATTTGCACGCTCCCCAATTTATTTGCAGATTTCGCTTTTTTAATTGTAGTTCCATACTTTTTAATTGCAGTTTTCACTATTTTAATTGCACTTCATTACTACATCATTCCACGTATATTCCGATAACATAAAAAAGAGAAGCCAATCTAGCTAGCTTCCCTCTTCTAAATTATTATTGATCTAAACCTAAATCTTTTAAAATACTATCTAAAGTTGCACCTTTATAAGTAGTCTTTGGTTTTGGTGCGTTATCAACAGTAGGATTTTGTAATCCAAAGTTTCTAACAACATAGTCCATATCCTTTTTATCTACTACTTTATCAAAGTTAAAGTCTGCTGTAGCCTTATTTGTACCCCAATACGTTTGTACAGCTAGTGCATCCAACACATCGATTACATCATCTTTGTTAACGTCCCCTGCTGCAGCTGTTAATAAACCTAAATTATATCTCTTTCCTAACGTTTCTCCACGTACTTCATTTGATAAAAGTACTTGTCTGTTCATTGTAAAATGTCCAGGTACATCAACTTTATAAGTATAAGGTTTTGTATCTGCTTTTAAGCCTTCAGCGCTGTATTGTCCGCTTTTGTTAATTGAAGGTTGAACAGTTGTTTTTCCATCATAAGATGTAACTGTAACTTTTGCACCAATTACACTTTGATCAAGCGCATAATTAGGGCTTCCTGTTATTGGGTCATATGCTCCTTCTAAATTTAATGCTCCATCAATTTTAGAATAAGTATTTTTAACTTTATAAGATTCCATGTACGCATACACATCTTTTGTCTCAACATTAGATTGATCAATTGTTGATGCAGTCATTGTGTACCAATCATTTGGGATGAAATTTGTATATTTCTCTGCTGTTTTCATATCGAAATTAAATAATTGTAAGTCTTCTGGTAAAGCTTTTGTTCCATTGTAAGTAAATGTAAATGTATAAAGCTGACTTAATCCAGAAGGTTTTGAAGTTACTGAAACTTGTGCATCACCATATTGTTTTACTGCATCATTTACAACGACATTTTGAATTGTTGCTAGATTTGGATCAACACTGAAATTAATTTTAGTAGTTTTTAAGTTTTTAATATTGTTTGAACGAACACTATAATTAACAGTATCACCCGTTGTAACTGTTTGTTTATTTGCTTTTAAGTAGTAGTATGGGAAATTTTGATCTACGAATACTAGTCTTAACATATTTGTTGCATTTCCAGTAAAGTTTCTTGCTGCATCCATACCATAGAATGAAACTTGTAATGGTGTAGAACGCTTCTTAACTAAAATCTGGTCTGTATAATTTCCGTTCTTATCTGTTTTAATTGGATTAGCCGGGAACGGGCTATCGTGAAATGAAACTACTGCATTAGTTGACTGATCTACTGGTAAACCTAAACGGTTAGCTTCAGCAGTTTCAGGATCATTTAGATTAATATTAAAGTCGTATAAGAATTCGCCTTTTGAATCAAATTGACTATCTTTGTATTCAATTACTTTTTGATCTAATGAATCAAAGCTCGAAGTCATTTTAGGTGCTGCAACATCATAAACAAAGTCAGCAGTTTTTACGAATGTTTTACCTTTTTCATTCGTACCAACTAATTTTAATTTATAGTTTCCTGCTTTTGCTATTACTGGATCATAACTAATTGGATTTTTTGAATCACCAGTAAATGGATAGTAAATTGAACTAAATCCTCTTCCAATAAAGTAATCTTGATTCTCATTCAATCCGATTGGTGTAAAAGAACCAACTAAACCAAGATCTTCACCCGTTGTAGCATCTTGTAATAATACATCTAGTGTTTTCATGTGTGACTTTAATGATAGATCGAATGATAAGAACGGGAAGGCATTTGCTGGCCAGCTCGTATCATTACCAAACATTGGGTTGTCGATTTTAAAATAATCGATTCCTTCATCGACTACGCGACCACCAAATGGAATTTGATATGTTTCTGATGGATCTACGGTATTTGTAAATGTAATAAAACCTTCATATGTTCCTTTTTCTGCTGTTTTTGGAATATTTAAGTTAAACTTAACATTCTTTTGGCTAATTCCATTTAATTTTACAGATGTAGGGCCAGTTAAAGTTACATTGTTCTTAGCTGCATCTTTTGATCCTCTTAGTCCAGTTTGGAATTTCACATTAACATTGAATGTTTTTGCTTTTTCGCTACGATTTTTTAATGTAATATTGCGAGAATCTGCAATATCTTGATCATCGAAACCATAAGATCCGAAGCTAATGCCACCAGTTAATTCTTTAATTGATTTTTGCTTGCCATTAATATACGTTGGCGTTTGATCTACTACTTCTAATTCTACATTCGAATGAATTGCTTCATACGCGTCAACACGTCCACTACCTGCTTCAAATACACTATAAGCTTTAGATAACGGGTCAGCTGTATTCATTAGAATTGATTTGATATCTTCTGGTTGTAAGTCCTTATTTGATTGAAGTAATAATGCTGATACACCTGCTACATAAGGTGTCGCCATCGATGTACCTGATAAGCGCTCATATGCATATTTGTAATCCTCAGGTTTTGACCCATCACCAGTTTTATTATTTACATAAAATGGTACAGTTGAAAGGATCGCCACACCAGGAGCTGTTACTTCCGGTTTAATATCATAGTTTACACGAGATGGACCTCTTGAACTAAATCCTGCTAATTCATCTGATGCAGTTTGAACCTTTTTAAAGTCACCAAAAGTGAATTCTGATGCACCAGCCTTGATTGCAGCTGCAATTTCAATTCCCTCTTTATTTGAAACAGAAAATGCCGGGATTGCATCAACTGATTCACCAAGGAAGGATTGGATTGCACCTTCAGCTTGATTTGTTTCGTCGTTGTACATTAAAACGCCAACTGCACCTTTTGCTTTTGCATTTTTAATTTTATCGATTAATGCAATCGTTCCACGTTTAATGAAAGCAATTTTCCCATTTACATCTTTACCATTGAAATCTGCAGGATTACCTAAGCCAACATCAACTAACTGATATGTTTTACCTTTTAATGATGTTAAGTCATCAGAATAATTTCTAGCTAATTGTCTAACTGAATAGTTTTTACCATTATTTACTCCAGCATATTGATAAACATCTAATGCGATTGACGATGCACCAACTGTTAATGCTAAAGCTGCTGCACCAGGTGAACCAAGCGTATACATTTGATCGCCGCTATTTCCTGCTGCAACAACTGTCGTTACACCGCTTAAAACAGAGTTATTTACAGCAATCGATGTTGCATAAAGCGGATCATTTAAGCTTGCACCTAATGACATATTAATAACATCCATACCGTCTTGAACAGCTCGATCGATACCTGCAATAATGTCTTCCTCAGTACCTGAACCATAAGCTCCTAACACTCGATAAGAATAAAGGTCAGCTTCTGGTGCCGCACCAATTGTTTTATATTCACTGTTTGCTACACCGCGTCCACCAATAATACCAGCTACATGCGTACCATGCTCAGTATAATAAGTTGATGTTCCACTGATTTCAGGTTTTCCTGATTTTTTCCAATCCGCATAAGTTGTTTCCATTGGATCATTATCGTTATCAACGAAATCATATCCACCTTTATAAGCATCCTTCAAGTCTGGGTGATGATAATCCATACCTGTATCTAGAATCCCTACTTTAATTCCTTTACCCGTAAACCCTTCTGCGTGTAAGCGATCTAACGCATCATATGGAGTATAGTTTGCAACATTTGATTCATCAGCTTTCAGTTGATCATTCTCTTTCGGTGGATCAATTGAAAATGTTTGGTTGCTCCATACTTTTTTTACAGCTTTAGATTTTAATAGATTCTTAATTTGATTTGCTGGTAATGTCATGGAAACACCGTTAAATGCGTGCTTATATGAGTGATTAATTTTATAATCTACTTTTTTACTTTTACTAGTTGTTAACACTTTACTAACATCTTTTGTAAAAGTTTCATGGTCTTGGTCAATTAGATCTTCTGCATCTGATTTCGTTAAAGTTTTACCCTCAACACTCGCTTCAATTTGAGCGACTTTCACTGGTTTATTAGCAAACTCTACAATGACACTTGTTTGTTCAGTAGAGTCCAAATTAATATCTGAGGAAACTTGCAGCCCAGAATCTTCACTAGTAGAAAGCTGCTTAAGAGCTGCTCTTTGCTCTGAACTTAAACTTGCCAAAATATCCTCTGCCTTACTTGGACTTGCTGCATTTGATACATTTGACACTTGTCCAAGAGAACCTAAAATAAAACTAGATGTTAAAGCTAAAACAGTAAAACTTTTTAAAACTTTACTTTTTTCTCTCTTTTCCCCCATTTTTCTTCCTCCAGTTCATTTTTCTTCTTAGTTTGCCTTTTACGTTAATTACTAGATATAAGTTTTTTTGACAACTTCTTCAAGTAATCAACAAAATAGAATGACAATTGTCGTTTTTTTCTATTAATTATATTATTGAGAATTTTCTATTTTTAATCAATTGGGTTATAACAAACCCTGATTTATCAACGTTTACTCAATACCCCTTAAGAAAATCGACAAATTACAACATATTTCAACTTCAGATTAAACCAATTTTAGGTAATTTAAATTCACTAAAATAATAAATGCACTTTTTCTACCCTAAAAAAGACAAAAAAATACATAGACACGTTACTTACGTTGTCTATGTATTTTCTTTTGTTACATGCTAACAAATGTATGTTCAATTGACTCATATAACTCGGCAGCTTTTTGATACTCTTTGATCTCTATATAGTATTTATATAATTTCTTACCGAACTGTTCGATATAAAATTTATTATTAGTCGAATAAAAGAATGGGAGTGCCTCATCCGATAGATATTGATAAAATTTTTCACGGGCTCCCTCAGCCTTAAGCTTAAATAGTTTAATTAATGTAATATGTACTGGGCTTTTTAACATTTTTGCTAATGCTAATGCTCTTTTCATCACACTAAGAAGTATCTCTTTTTCTAATAGTGTGCCTTCCGTACATGTCTCTAAATAATTGCACAAACGTCTTAAATAATTGATTGATTTTTTATTTTCAGTTTCATTAATACTTTCCTCAAAATAATACAGTGCAGTTTCATATTCTTCTCTCTTAAAGTACTTCACTCCGAGATTATTTAATAAAATGGCCTTGCGTTCGCGATCACCTAATACTTCACAGTTATGAATCAAATCTTTATAGCGTTCAACAACTTCACTAAAATTCATCTCTAGTTCACTTCCGTACTGCAATAGCATAAGGGTTTCGGAACTAATTGCAAATAAGTAGTTGTTTGTCTTCTGAAAAAACTTAAGTGCCATTTCGGCATATTTATACGCTAAGATTTTTGAACTTCCAAAATGATAGGCGATTGCTAGATGGTGATAATATTCTTCATTTCGATACTCATCAATATTAATCATCTTTAATACTTTAATTGCCTTTTGATGATCTTCACTACTTAGGCTAGTATAGTTCGATATATAGTACATACCTTGAAGATGATAGAATAAATTTTTCTCGAAAGGAGATAAATTACTAAATTCTTTTTTTACATAAGTAAGTATTTGTTTAACCACATCTAAGTTTTGATTATGAAAATAATATCTTGCTCTTAGTAAATTATAGTGGGCTGCATATTGTGAATAGTCAATAAAGGGCATTTGTTCAAGTTCTGCTTTATATTCTTCTATTTGAGCTTCTTTTTTCATGATTAAAGCATCATGCCATAGATGTAATTTTTTCTCTAAATTATAAAAAGATTGGACTTCTTGATTAATATTGATTCCTAAACGATCTGAAAATAAAGCAATAATATCAGGTGAATAAGCCGTCTTACCTCTTTCAATTTTACTTACATGAGTAGTTGTACATATACCTTCTCCAAGCATAGCTTGAGTTAACCCCATTTTTTCACGATAAAACTTTATGATTTCCCCCTCAATCATATGCACCCTCCTCTATCTCTATAACCATATTTATCTAACTATTCTTTACTAAATTTTAATATCCTTTTAAGGAAAAAACAATTAATGATTTATACCTAGTACTAGGAAATTTTCTTTCAAATTCAATACAATATAACTAAAAAAAAGATGGAATTTGAAAATGAAATCCTATCTTAAAGACTAATGTATTAATTTTTACTTATTCTTAAAGACCTATTCAGTTAACTATGTTTATTTTCATCTTTCTTCATTTAAAGCAAATAATATTCCCTTTTCTCTTTATCACGTAACCCATTTATTTTGAAAATTTGCTATACTAAATATGTGTGAAAAAAATTTTTTTGACAAAAATGATAATATGCGAAATAATTTTCTTGTGAAAGGGTTTTCATATTATTATTAAAAAAAACTCTTTTTTCCTATATAATAATTATTAAGTAAATAATAATGCTTTTCTAAATCTTTAAAATACAAACAATTTCAATTTAATACTATATTAAAAATTTATTTTTTCTAAAAATCAATTTCCTGAGGAAAGGTGTAAAGAATATGGAACAAACGAACAGCTTAGGTAAAATTCGTTCTTATTATGCGCGATTAAGTGATAAAGAAAAAAAAATAGCTGATTATATATTACAAAACCCAAAGCATATTATTCACAGTACGATTACAGAAGTAGCTGAAGACTTAAACGTTGCGGATGCAACTGTTTTTAGATTTTGTAAAAGGATTGGATTTAAAGGATACCAAGCACTTAAAATTGCATTAGCAACTGAAATTATGACGCCGATTCAGCAAATCCACGAGGAAATTAACGAAAAAGACGATGAAATAACAATAGCAAATAAAATATTTCAATCTAATATTCGAACACTCGAAAATACTGCCCAAATTCTAGATGGTGCCTCGATTAAAAAAGCAGTAAATCTTATATTAAAAGCAAATAAAGTTGAATTATACGGTGTAGGTGGCTCGTCTGTTATTGCAATGGATGCCTTCCATAAATTTATTCGTACAGGAATAAAAGCGAACTCGTATACAGATTCTCACTTTCAATTGATGTCAGCTTCTCAATTGACAAAGGAAGATGTGGCAATCGTGATCTCACACTCAGGCTCAAATAAAGACATCCTTCGTATTTTGCAAGTACTAAATGAAAACGGTACCAAAACAATTGGAATTACAGGTTTTCCAAAATCTCCTCTAAGTCAAAATGTTGATGTCTCACTTTACACATCTTCTGAGGAAACAGAATATCGACCAGAGGCACTTGCTTCAAGAATTGCACAATTAAGTATTATTGATGCATTGTACGTAAACTTAATGATCTTGAACTCTCACAAAGCTAAAACATCATTTGAAAAGGTAAGAACTGCAATATCAGAAACAAGATCTTAATATTATTAGGAAAAAAGATGTCTCAAATAAAAGTTGAGACATCTTTTTTCTTGCATATATTATTTAGCGATTTGACTAACAAATTTCTTCATAAACTTCAAAAGCTTCATATGCATGATTGCCATTTCTTCAGGGGTAATTGGTTCTTCTTTTTCTAGCCATTGTTCCATAAGTCCAAAGAATGCCGATGAAATAAATGCGGTTGTGTATTCATGTGGAATTTCAATCATGTATTCTTCTTCTAATAAATCCACTAGTTTTTCATAAATCGACTCTTTAATATGTTCCTTCATTTTCTTCGGAAAAGCTGGGTCACCTTTTGTACTGATTAAAATTTTTATAAACCTTTGATTTTCTTTTAAGTAGTGATATACATTAAGAATAGGTGGATAGACCGTATCATTTGAATAAAACTCATTCATTTCTTTAGGCTTTATAAATATAAGTCGATCCTGTAATCCGTCCAATACCTCATTTTGACTTTTTTCCATTAAATCATATTTATCTCTGTAATGAAGATAAAATGTACCGCGATTTAATCCTGCTTTTAAAGTAATATCTCTAACTGAAATAGCTTCGAATCCTTTTTCTTCTATTAAATCTAACAACGTCTCTTTTATTAACTTCTTAGTTTTTTCAACTTTTATTTCTCTCAATGATTGACTCATTTTTGGATCATCCTTCTGGAATATAAGTTCTAACTAAACAAATTTGATAAATGTGTTTAGCAATGAACACATTTGTATGATTTGCTTATTGTGATTTATTAAAACTCATTGTAATATCTTCACATAACAATAGTCAACACGTTGTTCAGTTATTTTATTAAAAGAATTAGGAGGTTATTAAAATGAACTTATTTAAACAAAAACAAGCTATATTAGCTCCTATACTAGT
The DNA here is from genome assembly GCF_900112535.1 of Bacillus sp. UNCCL81. Lineage (NCBI taxonomy): Bacteria > Bacillati > Bacillota > Bacilli > Caryophanales > Bacillaceae > Bacillus > Bacillus sp. UNCCL81. The sequence goes on from NZ_FOMF01000008.1 coordinate 95,401, forward strand.
ACTAGTTGTTGCGATTATATTCAGTCTAACATTAGCATCATCCGTTAATCCTACACCTAAAAATCTTCCAATCGCGATCGTAAACGAAGATCAAGGAACTCAAGTACCTTCAAAAGGTAATGTTAATATAGGTAATATGATGGTTGCAAAAATAAATGCACTATCTAAAACGAAAAATGGTGAAAAACCAGCGATTAAGTGGATTCAAGTATCAAGTGAAGAAAAAGTACGTAAAGGCCTAAATGACCAAAAATACTATGCTGCCCTTATTCTCCCAAAAGATTTAAGTAAAAATCAGGCTTCATTAAAAACAGCAAATCCTTCACCAATAACGATTAAAATTTTAGTTAATCAAGGCAAAAATGCAAATGGATCAACGATGGCTAGTCAAATGCTAACTCATTTAGTAGAAAATCTTAACTTAACGATTCATACTGAAGTTTTTAATGAATTAAAGAAAAGCGTGAGCCAAATTTCAGTAAATCAAGCTGAAGTATTATCAAATCCAATCATAACGAAGGTTGAAAATGTAAATGCAATTGGAACTCATACAGCAAATGGAAATGCTCCAGTAAGTTTAATCACACCACTTTGGATGTCTAGTTTAATAGGTGCCGTAATCGTCTTTTTAGCGAAAAAGAAAACAGAAACATCAAATTCAATTAGTAAATTAAAGGTTATTTTTGAACAATTACTATTAGGAGTAATCCTATCCTTCCTAATCGGTTTCGGTATAACTATAATGGCAAAGTGGATTGGCTTCACACTTCCAAACTTCTTGGTCGTTGCACTATATTTAACGATTGCTTATTTCTGTTTCCATATCCTAATTTCTGCTGTCATGTCTTGGATCGGCTTTGGTGGCGTAGGAATCTTTGCCCTAATCTTTTTCTTCTCGGGTTCTTTAATCGGAATGCCAAAAGAACTTTTACCAACTTTTTCAAAAGACTGGATTTACTCATGGGTTCCAATGCGATTTGGTGCAGATGGATTAAGAGAAATCTTCTATTTTGATAAAGGATTATCAATGAGTCATCCAATGAGTATTATTATTTGGATTGGTGTAATCTCTCTACTCGTTTTATCTTTATCTGCCTTTAAGCCGAAAAAAGAAGAACTAAATCAAACTTTAACAATGAAATAAATAATAAATCTAACCACAAAAAAGGGAAACCAACTCATTTGGTTTCCCCTTTCTTGTTATTGACTTAATCCTAAATCCTTTAAAATACTTTCTAAAGCCTTTCCTTTATAGGTAGTTTTTGGTTTTGGCGTATTATCAACTGTAGGATTTTGTAATCCAAAGTTTTTCACAATATAGGACATATCCTTTTTATCTACTACTTTATCAAAGTTAAAGTCTGCAGTGGCTTTATTTGTCCCCCAATACGTTTGGACAGCTATTGCATCTAAAATATCGATTACATTATCTTTATTGACATCTCCAGCTGCTGCTCGTGTTAAATTCCAATTCATTCTCTTTCCTACTATTTCACCACGTACATCATCTGCTAGATTCATTTTTCTAGTCATTGTAAAATGGCCTGGCACATCAACTTTTACAGTATAAGGTTTTGAATCAGCTTTTATACCTTCAGCAATGTATTGGCCACTTTTGTTTTTAATTGATGCATCTACAGTCGTTTTTCCGTCATACGAGGTCACGGTTACTTTTGCACCGATTGCCGTTTGATCAATTGCATAGTTCAATTGATTAGTTGTTTGATCAATTGTTCCTTCTAATTGTAGGAAAGCATCTACTCTAGAATAAGCATACTTAAGCTTATAAGATTCCATATAGGTGTAGATATTATTTGTTTCTACATTTGATTGGTCAGTTGTTGATGCTGTCACTGTACTACTATCAAAAGGCATACCCTTTGTCCACTTTTCTGCTGTTTTCAAATCAAAATTAAATAGTTGTAAATCCTCTGGTAAAGCATTCGTTCCTTTATAAGTAAACGTAAATGTATAAAGAAGTGCACCACTTGCAGCAGGTACTGAAGAGACAGAAACATCCGCATCCCCATACTGTTTTACTGCATCATTTACAACCACATTTTGAATTGTTGCAAGATTCGGATCAACTTTCAAATTGATTTTCGTTGTTTTTAAATTTTTCACGTTATTTGAACGTATACTATAATTGACAGTATCACCTGTTGTAACGGTTTGTTTATTTGCTTTTAAATAGTAATATGGTAAATTTTCACTTACAAATGATACTTCTAACATATTTGTTGCGTTTCCAGTAAAGTTTCTAGCTGCATCAAATCCATAAAACGCAACCTCAAGTGGTTTAGCACTCTTCTTAACTAAAATCTTGTCAGTATAGTTGCCGTTTTTATCTGTATACTTTGGCTTTGCAGGGAACGGGCTATTGTAAAATGATACAACTGCATTGCTAGATTGATCAACCGGCATACCTAAGCGATTTGCTTCTGTAGTTTCCGGATCATTTAAATTAATGTTAAAGTCATATAAAAATTGTCCATTCGAATCAAATTGACTGTCTTTGTATTCAATTACTTTTTGATCTAAATTATCAAAGGTAGTCGTCATAGTTGGCGCACCAGCTTCATAAATGAAATCAGCTACTTTTGTGAATACTTTACCTCTTTCATTTGTTCCAACCATTTTTAATCTATATTTCCCCGCTGTTGCATTAATCGGTTCGCTACTAATTGGATTTTTCGCATCTCCCGTAAATGGATAGTAGACCGAATTAAATCCTCTTGAATTTGTATAAGTTACGTTTTCATTCAATACAATTGGTACAAATGAGCCAACTAAACCTAAATCCTCGCCAGTCTCTGCATCTTGTAACACTACATCTAACGTTTTCATATATGATTTTAATGAGTAACTAAAACTTAAAAATGGATTTGCATTTTCAGGCCAATCTGTATTTGTGCCAAACATTGGATTGTTAATTTTTAATGTATCGATACCTTCATCGACAAAACGTCCACCAAATGGAATTTGATATGCTTCAGTTGAATCTGCTGTATTTGTGAATCTAATATAGCCTTCGTATGTACCTTTTTCAGCTGTTTTTGGAATGTCTAAGTTAAACTTGATATTCTTTTGGCTAATTCCGTCTAATTTGACAGATGTAGGTCCAGTTAAGGTTACATTGTTCGCTGCCGCGTCTTTAGATCCTCTTGTTCCAGTTTGGAATTTCACATCAACCTTGAATGCTTTTGCTTTTTCACTGCGGTTCTTTAATGTAATTTTACGAGAATCCTGAATGTCTTCATCATTTGATCCATATGAACCGAAGCTAATACCACCTGTTAATTCTTTTATTGATTCTTCTTTTCCACCAATAATTGTAGAAGTTTGATCCACGACTTCTAATTCTACATTTGAGTGGATTGCTTCATAAGCATCAACTCGTCCACTGCCTACTTCAAAGACGCTATAAGCTTTTGATAAAGGATCAGCTGTATTCATTAAGATTGATTTAATATCCTCTGGTTGTAAATCTTTATTTGATTGAAGTAATAATGCTGATACGCCTGCAACATACGGTGTTGCCATAGACGTTCCCGATAAGCGTGAATATGCATATTTATAATCTTCAGGTTTTGATCCATCTCCTGTTTTATTATTTACATAGAATGGTACAGTTGAAAGAATGGATACACCGGGTGCAGTCACTTCTGGTTTAATATCATAGTTCGTACGAGATGGACCTCTTGAACTAAATGTTGCTAATTCATCTGATTTTGTTTGTATTTTTGTATAGTCTCCAAATGTGAAATCTATTGCACCAGCTTTAATTGCAGCGGAAATTGCTAATCCGTCTTCATTTGAAACAGAGAACGCCGGAATTGCGTCAACTGATTCACCAATAAATGCTTGGATTGCACCTTCAGCTTTATTCGTTTCATCATTGTACATCAATACTCCTACAGCACCGTTTGCTTTTGCGTTTTTAATCTTATCAATTAAGCCAATCGTTCCACGCTTAATAAACGCAATTTTCCCCTTTACATCTTTTCCAGTAAAATCGGCAGGATTTCCTAAACCAACATCAACTAACTGATATGTTTTTCCTTTTAAAGATTTCATATCATCTGAATAATTTTGTGCTAATTGCCTTACTGAATAATTCTTACCATTATTCACTCCTGCGTATTGATAAACATCTAATGCAATAGAAGACGCACCTACTGTTAATGCTAATGCCGCAGCTCCAGGTGAACCGAGGGTATACATTTGATCACCAGTATTTCCTGCTGCTACTACGGTTGTAACACCACTTAATACTGCGTTGTTTACTGCAATTGACGTTGCATACATTGGATCATTTATTGTTGCTCCAAGCGACATATTAATAACGTCCATTCCGTCTTGAACAGCACGATCGATACCTGCAAGAATCGAATCAGTTGTTCCACTTCCATATGGTCCAAGTACTCGGTAAGCGTATAGATCTGATTCTGGTGCTGCCCCTAACGTTTTATAATCACTATTTGCTTTACCTCGGCCACCAATGATTCCTGCAACATGTGTACCATGTTCAGTGTAATATGCTTCTGAATTACTAATTTCAGGTTTACCCGACTTTTTCCAATCGGCATAAGTCGTTTCCATTGGATCATTATCATTATCAACGAAATCATATCCACCTTTATAAGCATCCTTTAAGTCTGGATGGTTATAATCCATACCTGTATCTAAAATCCCTACTTTAATACCTTTACCTGTAAATCCTTCCGCATGTAAACGATCTAACGCATCATATGGCGTATAGTTTCCAATATTCGCTTCATCTGCTTTTAACTGATCACTTTCTTTTGGTGGATCAATCGTAAATGTTTGGTTACTCCAAACTTTTTTTACAGCTTTTGATTTTAGTAGATTCTTAATTTGATTTGCTGGTAACGACATGGAAACACCATTAAATGCATTTTTATATGAACGATTAATTTTATAATCTACTTTTTTACTTTTTTCACTATTTAATACTTGAGCAACATCTTTAGTAAACGTATCGTGGTCTTGATCAATTTGTGCTTCAGCATCCGATTTAGTTAAGATTTTCCCTTCAACACTCGCTTCGATTTGAGCAACTTTAACAGGTTGACTCACAAACTCTACAATGACACTAGTTTGCTCTGTAGAATCTAAATTAATATCAGATGAAATTTGAAGCCCTGATTCTTCATTCGTCGAAAGCTGCTTCAGGGCCGCTCTTTGCTCTGAAGATAAACTGGCCAGGATATCTTCCGCTTTACTTGGACTTGCTGCATTAGAAACATTTGATACTTGTCCAAGAGAACCTAAAATAAAACTAGATGTTAAAGCTAATACTGTAAAACCTTTCAGAACTTTACCCTTCTCTCTGTTTTCCCCCATTTTTCTTCCTCCAGTTCGTTTTCAACAATTTACCTAATACAATTAATTACAAAAATTATCTTTTTCTGACAAAGTTCATTGTAATTAATCGTTAAAAATGAACAACTTTCGTTCATTTACCTTAATTAAATTATCGTGAATATTCTGTTTTTAATCAAATGGGTTATTAAAGGCCTTGATTTCTCAGTGTTTATACCATTATTTAAAAAATACGACATAATTCTACATTTCTTTCAATAAAATTAACATGATTTTTAACAATTTTAGGGATTCGATTAATCGTTTAATTAACTTATTAAAAATTTTTAATTAAAATATAGAAATAAACTCTAAGTTAATTTAAACGCTAGAATGTTCCCAAGTAACGTTTCTAAAACACAAAAAAGAACCAATTAAATTTGGTCCTTTTTTCTACTATTAACTGTCATTTAAGTATCAAATAAAGTCCCATTCAATGCTTCAATATATCTTTTAGCCGAATTATGGACAACGAGCTTTGCATTTTCTTTTACAATCCCATGAAATGCATTATAAATCCGATCAAATGTTAACTTCTCTACTGCTAACGATATCTCTTTTACTTTTTTGGCTGGTAATGGAATTAAATTAGGATAGCTATACATAAAACTTACCCAATTTGGATCTGCAACAACTTGAATTATATCTCCCGTTAACAGTATTCCTTTTTGCTCATTTCCAGCTTTCCATTCTAATACTGCCCCACCTTTAAAGTGCCCGCCTAATCGATGAATTTGAATTCCTTTGTTAAGCTCTAACGATTCACCAGACCAAAAAATAATCCTATCGCTTTTTCTCGTAACCCACTCTTGATCATCTTCATGTATGTATAGAGGTACATCAAATCTTTCAGCCCATTCAATTTGACTAGAGTAATAGTGTGGATGTGATAGAGCAATCGCATTGATTCCTCCTAACCTCATAATTTCTTCAATCGTCTTCTCATCTAGATAAGTGACACAATCCCATAATAAATTAAATCCTTTATTCTTAATGAGATATGCAGTTTGACCAATCCCAAACTTAGGGCTCGTTACAATACTATATAAATTTTCTTCTTCAAAGCGAATAATATTTTGATAGTTTTGTTCTTTCATTGATTGTAATGTTGTCCAACTTTGACCACTTGGATTGATGTATTGTCTTTCTTCAGAACAAATTATGCAGTACTCAGGAGGATCAATTGACTTGTTATACTGAACGCCACAAGTCGTACAAATAAATTTAAACATTTACTTATTCATCTCACTTTCCCTCTAATTTAATCTGACGTATTTCAAATGAATCCCGAGGTAAGAATTTCCAATATAAATAGGCACATTTAAGTATAGTAAATCAAAAACTGATTTATTACACTTGAATGTGCCTAAATGATTTAAGTTCTATTATTTAATTTTTACTACTTTACCTTTTGTCATTTCAATTAATTCATTTGGTGTTAACTGAAAAATTGCTTTTGGATGACCCGCAGCAGCCCATATTTCTTTATACTGTAATAGATCCTCATCAATAAATGTAATTACTTGGTTTTTATGACCGATTGGTGAAACTCCTCCAATTACAAACCCTGTTTGTTCACGTACAAAATCAGCATCTGCTTTTCCTAATTTATCATTTAGTATTTTCTCGATTTGTTTCTCATTTACTCGGTTTATTCCACTTGCTACTACTAGTACAGCGCTATTTGAACTTTCTAATTTAAATATAATCGACTTTGCTATTTGAGCCACTTCACAATTTAATGCATCCGCCGCTTCCTTAGCAGTTCTTGCACTATTTGGTAATTCAATCACTTTATTTGAATAACCTAAATCAAAAATTAAATCTTGTACTATTTTTGCACTTTCTTTTAATGCTTCCATTTACATCACTTCCCTAAAAAAATTGATTTTTTATTTATTCAATATTAAAAGGTACAATCCTGCTGTTTTTAAAATAAAAAAACTATTTCCACCAAATTGAATTAGGATATTCACCTGTACTTATATTAATTGTTTCTCCAATTTTGGGTGTGGCATACTTTACCCCATTTTCTTTAGCAGCCTTAACAGCTCGTTCAATTGGGTCATTCCAGTCATGAAATGCTAATGTAAAAGCACCAAAATGAATTGGAACAAGAACTTTACCTTTTACATCAACAAAAGCCTGAACTGTTTCTTCTGGCAGCATATGGATTGCAGACCATCGTTTATCATATTGACCACATTCCATTAGCGCAAGATCAAACGGTCCATATTTTTCCCCTATTTCCTTAAAGTGAGGTGCATAACCGCTATCTCCACTAAAGTAAATTTTCTTTGTCTCACCAATGATGACCCATGAACACCATAATGTACTGTTACGATCAGTTAAGCTTCTCCCTGAAAAATGTCTTGCTGGTGTACAAGCTAATGTTAATTGATCAAATTTAAATTCATCCCACCAGTTATGTTCAGAAATACTCTCTTTCGGTACTCCCCAACTCACCAAGTGACTCCCTACACCAAGAGGAACAATAAATCGATTAACCTTTTGTTTTATTTTTTTTATAGTACCGTAATCTAAATGGTCATAATGATCATGCGATAATATGACAGCATCTATTTTTGGTAATTCATTGATCTCAATTGGTAAACCTCCACTATATCTTTTACCACCAAATTGAGGAAACGGGGTGGGTGCGTTCCCAAACATTGGATCAATTAAAATATTTTTTCCTTCGATTTGAATTAATAAAGCTGAATGTCCAAACCAAGTAATTTTTGTGTCGTTATTTTTCGAATGCAATAATGAAACATCGATTTTCTCCATTGGAATCCCATCTTTAGGCGTACGGTTCGGATTTTTCTTAACAAAGTCTCTAATCATAGAAATATTTGTTTTGAAATCCATACTCATACTCGTAGGAACTTGGTTTATAAACTTACCATTTTTATAATGATCCAAAGCATAAAATGACTCCATTTGATCCTTTGAATATTTCTTCCCAAAATGAGGATATGTATTTAAAAAAGTTATGATAAAGATAACTAACAATACTAAAATTAGTAAAAATAACATTTAATTTCTACCTCCAAATAAAGCTTTACTAAATTTTACACTACCACAATTTTATGAGATTAAACAAATATTCAGATTGCTTTTCTACATAAAAAATAACTTTCATTTGATAAAAAAATAAAAAAAAGAGAGGTAAAATTCACCTCTCCTTAACCAGTTTCTTCTATTATATATGCACCTAGTTTAAAGTTCTTAATAAATTAGCCATTTCAATTGCCGAAATACCAGCATCCCAGCCTTTATTACCAGCTTTCGTGCCCGCTCTTTCAATCGCTTGTTCAATATTTTCTGTCGTTAATACACCAAAAATAACAGGGATCCCAGTTTGTAGGGTAATAGCAGCGACACCTTTTGCTACCTCGTTACATACGTAATCATAATGAGTAGTTGACCCACGAATAACTGTTCCTAGCGTAATGACCGCATCGTATTTTTTTGAATCTGCTAGTTTTTTTGCAACTAATGGAATTTCAAATGCTCCTGGTACCCAAATAACATCAACGTCTGATTCTTCTACACCATGACGATATAGAGCATCTTCTGCACCACCAAGTAGTTTTGATGTAATAAATTCATTAAAACGTCCTACGATTACTGCAACTTTAAGTCCTGATCCTACTAAATTTCCTTCGAATTTCATAATTATCTCTCCCTATTAATAGTGTAATAAATGTCCCATTTTTTCGATTTTAGTAATTAAATATTTTTCGTTTTCTGTTTTCATTTCGGTTTGAATTGGCACTCGATTATTAATCTGTATTCCGTGAGATTTTAACGCATCAATTTTAACTGGATTATTAGTTATTAAATCTATACTCTCAATGCCTAAATCTTTTATAATTTGAGCACTTATCGCATAATCTCTTAAATCTGAATCAAATCCTAAGTTTAAATTTGCTTCAACAGTATCAAAGCCTTCTTCCTGTAACTTATATGCTCTTAACTTATTAAGTAAGCCAATCCCTCTGCCTTCTTGTCGCATATAAACAATTACGCCTTTGCCTGCTTCTTCAATCATCGATAATGTTGATTGTAACTGAGGTCCACAATCACAACGACATGAGCCAAATACATCACCTGTTAAACATTCCGAATGAATACGTACAAGCACTGGTTCACCATCGTCAACTTTACCTTTTACAATCGCAATATGCTCTTTACCGTCGATCTCATTTGTATAACCAATCATCTTAAAATCACCAAAATCAGTTGGTAATTTAATTTCAACTTCTCTATTTACAAGTTGTTCAGTTTCTCGTCTATAATGAATTAAATCTTTAATTGTTATCATTTTTAAATTAAACTTGTTTGCGATTTTGATTAAATCAGGTACTCTTGCCATTGTTCCATCATCATTCATAATTTCACAAATGACACCAACTTCTTTCGATCCAGCCATTCGAGCTAAATCTACTGCAGCTTCAGTATGTCCCGGTCTCTCAATAACGCCTCCGTTTTTAGCGACTAAAGGAAACATATGACCAGGTCTTCTAAAATCTGCTCCAGTTGATTTATCATTTAACATTTGTAAAACAGTATGTGAACGCTCAAATGCTGAGATACCAGTAGTAGAATCGATATGATCAATACTTACAGTAAAGGCAGTTCCATGTGAATCTGTATTGTTTGTTACCATGTCATATAAATCTAGTTTTTTCGCTATCTCTTCAGAAACAGGTGCACAAATTAAACCGCGGCCATGTGTTGCCATAAAATTTATATTTTCAGGAGTTGCAAATTCACCGATAACAACAAAATCTCCTTCATTTTCTCTATCTTCATCATCACAAACAATAATAATTTTTCCATTTTTTAAGTCTTCAATTGCTTCTTCTATTTTAGAGAACATGATCTTACTCCTTTATATATAGCCATTTTGAGATAAAAATGAAGTTGTTATTGCAGAACTCTTTTTCGTCTCATTCATACCAAGCATTTTTTCAACATACTTACCTAATAAATCAAACTCAATATTAACAACGTCTCCCGTTTTTTTACTGCCTAAGATCGTATGTGAGCGGGTATGAGGAATTAAAGAGATTGTTACAATATCATTTTCAACTTCAAATATTGTTAAACTTGTACCATCAATCGTTATACTGCCTTTATGTAGGCAATATTTAGCAAACGAACTTGGAATAGTAATTTTATACATTACTGCGTTTTCCATTGCATTTACAGATATAATTTTACCTGTGCCATCAATATGACCCGATACAATATGTCCACCAAACCTTCCATTTGCAGCCATTGCCCGCTCTAAATTTACTTTTTGGTTTGAAACCAAAGTACTTAGATTCGACGCTTGAAACGTTTCAGGCATGACATCAACAGAAAATTCATTTTTAGTAAAATCTGTAACGGTTAAACACACTCCATTTACAGAGATACTATCTCCTAAATGAACATCCTCTAAAATGACTGGTGCCTCAATTGTTAGCAATAAAGTTTTACCTTTTTTTATGATATTTTTTACTGTTCCTATTTCCTCAACGATTCCAGTAAACAAGTTTTTTCACCTCATTTCGAAAAATCATTTTACACTCAAGCCCGATAAATGACTTTGTAAGATCCATCTCAAATTTCATAAATAGTTGATCCACCTTATCACACCCTCTAATTCAAATTAATTTGAAAAAGTGAAAAGCCCCTTAGAAAACTCCTAAGGGGCAATAGATGTTTAAGAAAGGAAGCATACTTAAATAAACGCTAGTTCAAAATAAGTCTATTTAAAGACAGTACTATATCGCGTCTATTGTTGTGCATACAAAATATGCACAACCAACTAAGCCTATACGGATAGTATTTTTGAAAAAACAAATAACCATACCATATATGCACTCCATCCTTCTCCCATCCAGACTATACTGTCGGCTCTAGACTCTAACTAGATCAGCAACATATAAAAAATCTATATGAAGCTCACGGGCTTAGTATAAAAATATACAACACCGCCGGTTGGGAATTTCACCCGACCCCGAAGGACACTAATTATCAAATTTGGTTTCATTATAACTAGCAATTATTTGATTGTAAAGATTTTAAGATTCTATTTCTTTTAAAACGATCTAATAGAAAAGATAATTTAAGCGAAAAAACCTTATAAAATATGGAAAATTCCACACTCTATTTAGTTAAAAAATTTATTATTTTTTTCTACCAAATTTAATCACCTTGCTATATATATTTTTTTGCAACCAATACAAAAGTGTATAAATATTAATATTAAAGTAACTTCAGAAAATATTAATTCATGCAATTAATGTAGACATTAAGACTTACAAATTCCAGAATTACATTAATTTAGATTAATTAATAATACAATCGAATAGTTTTTTCATTTAGATAAAATCAGATTTTTCATTATGTTTATTTATAGCAAGAAGTAATAAACTCCACTTAACAATGCTCCTAGAATCATTAGGAAAACATTTTATTAAGCGTTTCTCTTTATATCAGAAATAGAAAGATGTAAACCTGATAACTACAAAAAAAGATTTAATTCTAAAATAACAAAAGGCCTTTCATCTGCACTAAAAAAGTAATAGCTTCATCGTATACCAATCTGAAAAAAACGTGTAAAACTTGAGTAAATATCCATATAAAAATAATAATAAATATACAATAAGTAGAATTATTATTATTATTATAAAAATTTACATTTCAAATAAAGAAACTTCTTTTAATAGAAGTTCCCTCTCTTATCCATTATTCATTTCCAACTTGTAAAATTTTTTCATGTTGTTTTAAATCTCTTTTTTGTAGCCAAATAAAGTACACTGAAACTAATATGATCAATATTAATATGACTGGTGAAGAGAATAAAAGTATTCCTAAAAAGCAAATTGCTAGAATACATGAACCCATTTTAAAAAATATGGAATCAAATAATCGCAAACATGCCAATACTCCTAGTAAGGCGTTGCATAGGAAGAATGCATTTGCAATCGCTACAAGTGTTTGAATGTTTAGGAAGTCATTAAAATAGAGAATAAATACAATTATGTGAATGCCAAACAAACTAAATAATGATCGAGTTGCAACATTATTTTTATTTTTAAAAGAAAGCCATGAAGGTAATAAACCGTTTTTGGCTTGATCGGCAATTAGCCTTGATACTGCTCCTATTACTAGCAGAACCGTACTAATACAAAGAGCAATTGTAATTGTTGAAATAATTGGAGTTGACCAACTTCCAAATAAACTCTGAAGTAACGGTGCTAATGATTGATCCATCATACTTCCATTTTTAGAATGAATCCACTGGAAAGCAAATGCAACTGTTAAACTTACTATTGCTATAATCGAGAAACTTAAGACTACTGCTTTAGGAATTGTTCGTTCTGGAGTTTTTACTTCTAAAGAATAGCTACCGATGACCTCCCACCCGATTAATGCCCAAAATAATAAAAGTAAACTTTCTCCAAAATCAGAAACAGTAATTGGCTTCGATAAAGTAAAGCTCCCATCAACTGTAAATAATGTATGAATACTGCCAACTATAAGTGTCACTACAATGAAACTAGACATGAAAAAGGCAAATTTTCCAACATCGGCAATGCTTCTAGTTAAAATGATATAAACAAAACATAGTATTCCTAAAGCTAGCCACTTTTCATTGAAGAAGCTTTGATTCGTCAGTAGTTGTAAGTAATGCCCTGCCGTTCCTGTAACTGCAATTGGTCCAAAACAAACTGCAAGTAAAAAGAAAATAGCTGAAAGGTTTTTTATTTGTGTACCAAAAGCACGCTCAACTGCCAATGGCACTCCAGAATCTCCTGGAATCAACAAACTTAGCTTACCGAACATTAGTGCAAATATTAAACTTAAACCAAGCATAAGAACCCAAGCAAAAATAGCATAATTTCCAGTAGTTACATACACTGCAGGTGGTAAAATAATAATTCCTGAACCTAAAATAGGTCCAATCATTAACCCGCTGAGCAAAAGAAAACCAATTTTTCGATTCCTCATTCATATCCCTCCAATAGTTATTGAAACAAATTGTAATTTCGTATAATTTAATTATATGAACCAATCTAACATCGGTAAAATGAATAGTTATGATATAAACTATCGGAAAATCCGATAGTTAGGAGGCAATTATGGAAATCCGACATTTAATTACATTTAAGTCAATTGTGGATATGGGCGGGTTCTCTAGAGCTGCGATCCATCTCGGATATGCACAATCTACAGTTACTGCACATATACAAGCACTTGAGCAAGAGCTAGGAGTACCTTTATTTGACCGATTAGGTAAAAAGGTACATCTGACTGAGGTCGGTGAGAACTTTTTAGTTCACGCAATCGAAATGATTCAGCTCTATACAAAAGCAAAAGATGTATTCCAAATGGAAAATGAAGAGGTATCTACATTAAAAATTGGCGCTCCAGAATCTTTAACAATCTATCGTCTTCCACTAATTATCCAAGCATTTCGATCACAAAACCCGAAAGTAAATATTATGATGAAATCTGGTTCATGTTGGGAATTACAAGATGAATTACGTCGAGGCGATCTAGATATTGGCTTCTTCCTGCAGGCTCCATTACCGGATTCTGATTTATATACGGAAACACTAATTGAAGAACCACTTGTCATTTTGCTACCTCCATCTTCTGATACTAGAACACTTTCATCGTTTACACTAAATGCGAATGAAAATATAATTCTCACAGAACAAGGTAGTTATCGTGATTATTTTGAAGCATTTTTAAGAAGTAAAGGAATCGCAACTGAGACTGGAATGGAATTTTGGAGTGTTGAGGCAATTAAACAATGTGTTATGTGTGGACTTGGTATATCCATACTCCCACTCGTAGCAGTTCAAAATGAAATGCAGCAACAAAAACTAAAAGTCATAAAATGGGATACAAATTTAGGAAGTGTATCTACGATCATGTCTTGGCATAAAAACAGATGGCAATCCCGTGCTGCTAGAAAATTTATGGAAGTTGTTAGAGAACAGTCACCTTTATGGGATCAGTCTATCAAAAGCTAGTTTTATATTAGTTTTTACTTTGGAGTTATAGTCCGGACATATAGTTTAACTTTATTGATTAAATTTTATTGAAATAATTCGGCATAATCCTTGAAAATTTATTGTGTAATAATATTGGTTTTACTGGATTTTATTTAATTTTAGCTGTTTCTCAGTCCATTTTTAATGTTATTTCTTCTATTTTTTTAATGCATTTACTCTATACAATCATGTTTCAAGACTTTATTTGCAGTTATGCTGATTTTTATTGCAGATACCAATTTTTTATTTGCACTTCCCCAGATTTATTTGCAGTTTCAGCTTTTTTTGCACTTCCCCATACAACGTCACGAAAAAAAGCTAGCCCCTGACTAGCTTTTTTATTATACCGTCTGCCGCTCAATTAATTTAATCGCTATCTCCTCTTGATTAATTACAGAATCAATCGCTTGTATAAAAAGTTTCTTCCCTATTTCTCGTAATGGAATTTCGACTGTTGTTAACTTCATTACTTTTGCAATTGGTTGATTATCGAACCCAATTATCGCTAGATCATGAGGAATAGCTATTCCACGATCATTACAGCAAGTCTGCACACCCGCTGCCACTTGGTCACTTGTTACTAACAAGGCTGTTGGTCTCTCTTTTAAATTTAATAAAGATTGGACGATTCTTTCACCATCTTCAAAATAGTAACAATTCTCGAATACGAAATCGTTATTTAGAGATTCATTATATTTATTATGAAAATCAATATAGGCAGATTCTCTTTGTTTACTATTCTTGCCTGTTCTACGGCCAATACTATAACCGATTTTCCGATGTCCCTTTTGATATAAATATTCTAATGCAATCATGAAGCAATTGTATTGATCGATAAATGTTGAGGAAACCCCCGTATTTCTCGTATCTTCAAATAATACTATTTGTCCATATTGCTTATAATGCTCGATCATTTCAATCGAACAAATTCTAGAACAAATAATGAGCGAATCTATTTGTTTATGCTGCAGCATCTTTAAAGCCTCAATTTCTCTCTTCTCCTCATAATTTGATTGAAATAGTACTAACTTATAATTATTTTTTATCGCTTCGTTAGCAATTCCATCAATTAGCAATCCAAAGTACGGATGTTGCGAGAACGGAATAACCACTCCAATTAGATTCGTTTTTCCTTTACTTAAATTGACTGCATTTTGATTTCGTTGATAATTTGTTAACTCAATTGCATTTAAAACTGCTTTTCTTTTTTCCTCACTAACGTATGGTTCATCATTTAAAACTCGTGAGACTGTTGTAACCGAAACGCCGGCAATCCTCGCAATTTCTTTAATATTAGACATTTTCTCACCTTTTCTAAACTTTTTCTTGCTCTGAAACTAGTTCCATACTTTACGATGTTCTAATCATAAAAAGGAGGTACGAATATGCAAATACTTTTTGGTTTACTTTGTTTACTATTTATGTGTAGTTCAATTTTATTTTTCGCTTTCTTTGCTATCATACAACAAGAAAAGAAACGAGTTAAGTAATGCAGGCAAAACTTAAAACAATCGCTTCAACAATTACCCTCCTTGTCCTATATTACATAATCCTTTAAAAAAGCTCCTATTTTCCATGAATACTCTAACTTTACTATGTAAATAATAAAATAGGTTAGTAATTAAAGGAGGTATTATGATGGATACTGAAAGAGCCTTAGAAATCGTAGCTGCACCTGGTATGATTAATGTAACATGCGATGGAGTACCTGTTTATATTCAGCATGTTAATAAAAATGAGGGGACAGCAAGAATTTATCCTCTTGATCAACCGCAAAATGATAAAGAAGTATCATTAAGTCACTTAAAAGAACAATAAATGATAAAAAAGACCCGAAAATAAACCTCTATTATGGAGGTTTATTTCATTTTTGGGAAAAAAGCCCAATTATATAACTATTTAGTCTGATTTCATCTGAAACCTTTAGGAATATAATGCTTTATGAGTGCAGTATTACTTATGGCATAACTATCAACTAGTTTATTTTTACCAAACGACTAGGTATTGGGTAATAAGTCTAATTTACTACTTATTTTTAAAAAAATTGAAAAAAAAGTCGAAATATTGTTTGAATATTTTTATAAGTGTGTTATCATAAAAATCACTTAAGGGAGACAAACTGTAATATTACTTCGTAGCTAATTGTCAGAATTTTCTATTTTTTAAGGTCAAATTAGAAAATACTAAACTTTCTTAATAGAAGATTAAAAAACTACAAAAAAAGATTAGAGGAGGCTCATATGAATTTATTTCGAAAAAAATCGGTTACAAGCAGTTCGCCTAGTTCACTTAAACAAGTTCTAGGGGCGTTTGATCTTACAATGTTAGGTATCGGTGCCATCATCGGTACAGGTATATTCGTTTTAACTGGTGTAGCAGCAGCTGATTATGCAGGTCCAGCACTTGTTCTTTCATTTATTATCGCAGGTTTAGCTTGTACATTCGCCGCACTTTGTTACTCTGAATTTGCTTCTATGATTCCAGAGGCTGGTAGTGCTTACACTTATAGTTATGTTGCTTTTGGTGAAGTTATTGCTTGGATATTAGGTTGGGATATGGTACTAGAGTATGGACTTGCATCTTCAGCAGTAGCAAGTGGATGGTCTGGATATTTCCAAAGTTTATTACATGGTTTTGGAGTAAACCTTCCAACAGCTTTAACAAGTGCATTTGATCCATCTAAACATACTTTTATTGATTTACCAGCAGTAATTATTGTTTTACTTGTAACGTTCATTCTTACTAGAGGTGTTAGAGAATCTGCAAAACTTAACACGATCATGGTAATTGTAAAATTAGCAGTAGTAGCACTTTTCATCGTTGTTGGTGTTTGGTACGTTCAACCGCATAACTGGACTCCATTTATGCCAATGGGATTCCATGGGGTAACAGCTGGTGCTGCAGTAGTAGTATTTGCTTACTTTGGATTTGATGCAGTATCAACTGCAGCTGAGGAAGTTAAAAACCCTCAACGTAACTTACCAATCGGTATTATCTCAGCTTTAACAATTTGTACAATCTTATATATTGTCGTTTCATTAATTCTTACTGGTATCGTTCCGTTTGATCAATTAGGTGTTAAAGACCCTGTTGCTTTTGCACTAGCATTTATTCACCAAGATTGGGCTGCTGGTTTCATTTCACTTGGCGCAATCATCGGTATTACAACTGTATTAATCGTAATGATGTTTGGACAAACTCGTCTATTCTATGCAATCTCTAAAGACGGTTTATTACCAGGTAAATTATCAAAAGTTAATAAGAAAACTTCAGTTCCTGTAACAAGCACTTGGGTAACTGGCGGATTAGTTGCTTTATTCGCTGGCTTAATTCCATTAAACAAATTAGCTGAATTAACAAATATCGGTACGCTATTCGCTTTCTCTGCTGTTTCTCTTGGTATTCTTGTATTAAGAAAAACTCGCCCAGACTTAAAGCGAGGATTCAAAACTCCTTGGGTACCTGTAGTACCAGTATTAGCTGTTGTATTCTGTGTATATTTAATGCTACAACTTTCATCATTTACTTGGAAAGGTTTCGTAGTTTGGTTAGTAATCGGTTTAGTAATTTATAGCACATACGGATATAAAAATTCTAAACTAAACGGTAAAAATAAGTTTGATAAGGATTCAAATCAAACTGCATAAGTAAGCAAATCCCACTATAGTAACCTATAGTGGGATTTTTTTGTTAGTTACATATTTTCCACAACAACAAACTTTACAAAAACAGATTTACTTTATGATATGATACGACTTAGGAAATTTTATTTTCGAAGAACAGGAGCTGTTAAAATGTTCCCATTAAAAAATTATTATGAATCATTTATTAAAAAAGATCTTATTGGAGTGAAAAGAGAGATTGCATTAAAACGACTAAGTAATTTACTTGCTTGTCAAAAGATTAGTAAAGATACGAAAGAAGTTGTACATATTCGTTATTTTACTTGTACCGAAACACTTCAGCCTACTGACACTTATTTAGGTACAATTGCTGTGAAGTTTCAAAATGGTTATGTAGTTGAAACTGCAATTTCACTTCCTAAGGAAAAATAATTCATTTATTAAAACTTACGTCTAGGTATAAGCCTAATTACATTATAGACTAGTTTCATAGTTGGCAAAAAAACATACGATACATTATCCACCTCTCCTAATTGTAATTTTCAATTAGTTACATGACCCTAAGGGAGTTTCCCTTAAATATCGTATGAAGGAGGTCACATGTATGAGTACTGGACATCACGGTCACCATCTTAACGGTTTTGCTTTAATCGTTGTTCTATTTATTTTATTAATCATTGTTGGAGCAGCTTGCTGGTCTGGATATGACGGATATGGATATGGACATCACTGGTAATCTTTAAAAACTATAAAACTCCTGTTAAATTTTAACAGGAGTTTTTTTATTATATATTAAGAAGCCTGAGCTTGCTTTGAATGAATTGTATTGATATGTACTGAACTTTTTAAGACGAACAGTTTTTCTATTCCAAGGTAACGATCTAAACTTAACACGTAAACTCGATTTAAAGAAAGTAAAATTCCAAAAGCGCTTGTATATAAGGTTAAACTTATTAAGTTCATATTACCTGAAAGAATGAAATTAATATGCATAAATAGACAAAATAATACAGAAGGAAGAATGAATAAACCCATTATTAATAGAATGCCAATTAAAATTTGAACTACAGGAATCGTGTAATTAAAAAATAAGTAATGCTTCATTGCAAAATGTTGAATGAAATATTTATAAAACTCAGGGACATTTGGCTTTTCAATGGCCAAAATAAAATAGGTTTTAATAAAAGTCCCAGGTTCACTATACCAACGCTTCTCAGTAATTTTCGTAACCCCAGCAAATAACCAACCAATTCCAAATAGAATTCGCATTAAAGTAAATAAACATTGAAAAGCATTATTTTTTAGTTGCTGAATGAATAATTCCATTTAAATAAGTTCTCCAATTCTTTATAGTAAGAAATTCTAAATTCTCACTAATATCATGTGTTTTTTTTAAAATTGATATTTAATTCTCAAAATTGATTATCCTCGATAAATTCCACCTCCTTTGCATTTTATTGAAAATAGTTATCATTATCAATTACCGTTTACAATCGTAGCAGTAATGATAATCATTTTCAATGGTAATATTTGTATATAAGGCCTCTTTGCTTGATTCTTCCTATTCCCTTTTACTTCATTTCTTTACCTTCAGCATTTCTCTTAAAAAACAATAAAAAAAAGACCTTCTCTCAAATTTAAGAGCGTAAGTCTTTATAATGCGGCATGCTTTTTAAGAAAAATTTTAAATGAATACCCAATCACCCCACGGTTAATAATATGTTAGGTTTCTATTTTTAATTAAGAGGAGGTTCACTATGAATAAACAACGCGCTCAAGAGATTGCTTCTTCACCTGAAATGGCAAATGTGACGTATAATGGAGTACCAATTTACATTCAACATGTTGATGAAACAAATGAAACTGCTAGAATCTATCCGCTTGGTCAACCAGATCGGGAGGAAGAAGTTTCAATCAATAGTTTGTCGGAACATTAATTCTCGAGTAAAAAAACAAACCTCTTTGTTTTGAGGTTTGTTTTTTCATTGTTAATTCCTATTACCAGCTTAAACTTTCAATTAAATTGCATTTAAGGCATTCTTGTATCGTATCTTTCTTCTGGAAATCGTGTACACAGTTTTTTTGAATTGTGCTCAGTTCAATTTTCAACTGATTCATATTTCTTTCCAAATTCTTTATTTCTTTTATGATTTCTTCTACCCTATTCATATAAGGCTCACACCCTTATTGATAGATTTCTCCGCCTTGTTTTCTAAATTCAAGTGCTTTTTCTTGCATTCCTTCTTCAATGATTGAATCATTCTGAAGTTCTTCTTGTTTTACTATATCTCGAATATCTTGAGAGATTCTCATACTACAGAATTTTGGACCACACATTGAACAAAAATGCGCTGTTTTAGCTCCTTCAGCAGGTAATGTTTCGTCGTGATATTCAATTGCTCTTTCCGGATCAAGTGAAAGATTAAACTGATCACGCCATCTAAATTCAAATCTTGCTTTTGAAAGTGCATCATCTCTTTTTTGTGCACCAGGGTGGCCTTTTGCTAAGTCAGCTGCATGCGCTGCTATTTTGTATGTAATAACACCTACTCTTACATCTTCTTTATTTGGAAGACCTAAATGCTCTTTCGGAGTTACATAACAAAGCATTGCAGTACCAAACCAACCAATCATTGCTGCACCGATCGCTGATGTAATGTGATCGTATCCAGGCGCAATATCAGTCGTTAACGGTCCTAATGTATAAAATGGCGCTTCCTGACAAATTTCTAATTGTTTATCCATATTCTCTTTAATTAAGTGCATTGGTACATGTCCCGGTCCTTCAATCATAACTTGAACATCGTGTTTCCATGCAATTTTCGTTAACTCACCTAGAGTTTCTAACTCAGCAAACTGTGCTTCGTCATTTGCATCGGCGATTGAACCTGGTCTCAGTCCATCTCCTAAAGAGAATGTTACGTCATAACGCTTCATAATTTCACAAATTTCTTCAAAATGAGTATATAAAAAATTCTCTTTATGATGAGCTAAACACCACTGAGCCAAAATAGAGCCACCACGAGATACAATTCCTGTCACTCGTTTTGCCGTTAATGGGATATAACGTAATAATACACCCGCGTGAATTGTAAAATAGTCTACCCCTTGTTCCGCTTGCTCAATTAGAGTATCTCGAAACACTTCCCAGCTTAAGTCTTCCGCAATTCCATTAACCTTTTCAAGCGCCTGATAAATCGGAACTGTCCCTACTGGTACTGGAGAATTTCGGATAATCCATTCACGTGTTGTATGAATATTCTTACCAGTTGAAAGATCCATCATCGTATCCGCACCCCAGCGAGTAGCCCATGTCATTTTTTCTACTTCTTCTTCGATTGAAGAGGTAACCGCTGAATTACCTATATTGGCGTTTATTTTTACATGAAAATTACGACCGATGATCATTGGCTCACTTTCAGGGTGATTAATATTCGATGGAATGACAGCCCTTCCTTTTGCAACTTCATCGCGAACAAATTCAGCTGAAACATTCTCTCGAATCGCAATAAATTCCATTTCAGGTGTAATAATCCCTTTACGAGCATAATGCATTTGAGTAATATTTCCATTATCTTTTGCACGTAACGGTTTTCTTTTTAACCCTTTAAATACCTCAACATTATGTTGATCTGACTCTTTTCTATATCCATTATCTTCAGGCTTAATTTCACGCCCTTCATACTCTTCAACATCATTTCGTTCGATTACCCAGTTTTGTCTAATCGCCTTAAGTCCCATTCGAATATCAACTGAGCTAGCTGAATCTGTGTAAGGTCCGCTAGTGTCGTATACTCTAACTGGAGCATTTTCTTCTTCGCCAAAAGTGCCAGTTGTTGGACTTAATTGAATCTCACGCATTGGCACCTTAATGTCAGGTCTAGATCCTTCAACATACACCTTCTTACTCCCTGAAAAACTAGACATGATGGAAAAATTCATTTCATTTACAGAATTGTTCATTTGATTTCATTCCCCTTTTTAATTAGTTTAAAAAGGACGAAATCCAATCCATTTAAAGCATGAAAAAAGCCGGAATCTTATATTTAAGACCCGGCTAAATGTTAGTAAAACTACATTAACAATTATGTAATCATTAATGAGAAATTTCTAACTTCCCCACGCTGGTATGAACCAGATCAGGTCCTGAGGGTTAAGAAACTAAGATCGCGTTTCTCTCTCAGCCCAACTAATTGGACACCCCTAGTCAATCTATTAACTTGTTCCACCTAAATATAAACCCACAAATTTAAAATGTAAATGATTTTATTTCCCTAAATTTTTACAGAAATTCCAAATTAAAAAAATTATTAGTTTTTTTATCACCCTAAAAACACTGATTTCACTATACTTCAAGCCCAATTTCTGGTAATAAATTGGACTAGTAAAAATAAATTTAGTATTGAATATTATTTTTTATATGCTATGCTAAGATTAATTTTCATACATATTCATCACTAGGGGATCCCTTGATAAGGGCTGAGAATAAAGTAGTTACTTTTAAACCCTCAAAACCTGAACAGGCTAGTACCTGCGTAGGAAAGTGGCGCATTTTATACTTTTTTCGCGTGCAATGTAACCACTTTCTTTTTTTAGGGAAGTGGTTTTTTTGTTGAAAAAATTTTGATAATGAAAGTGGCTGGGACATGGAACTTATTGCAATTACAGATGATCAGCACACAGTGGAAGTACTTGCTACAAAAATAATTCAAATAATCGATGCAGTTGATTATGTACATATTCGCGAAAAATCGAAAAAGGCAATCGAGCTAATATCACTCTTAAATCTACTAAAAATGAACAAAGTAGATATGAAAAAAATTGTTTTAAATGATCGATTAGATATAGCTATTTTCTCTAACCTAACAAATATTCACTTGCCAGGACATGGTCTTCCACTTGTTGATGTAAAAGAATATTTTCCTAATTTACGAGTAGGAAAATCAGTTCACACACTTACTGAAGCAATACAGGCAGAAAATGATCAAGCTGACTATATTATGTACGGTCATTGTTTTGAAACAGAGTGTAAAAATGGATTAACACCTAATGGAATTGAACTAATTCCAGAAATGAAAAAAACGTTAACCATACCAATCTATGCGGTCGGAGGAATATTACCTGAACATATACAAGTTCTAAAAAGGAACGACATTGACGGTATTGCTGTAATGTCTGGTATATTTTCTGCCCGAAATCCCCTAGAAGCTGCGTTGCAATATTTTGAAAGGTGTAAATTTACTTATGAACAAGAAATTTGATGTTGTCGTAATTGGTGGTGGAATAATAGGTTGTTCCATTGCTTATTATCTGGCCAAAGAAAACATTAATGTCGCAGTTCTTGAAGGACAGCAAGTTGGGCAGAAAACAACTAAGGCAGCTGCTGGAATGCTTGGTGCCCATTCCGAGTGGGATCACTCTGAGTCATTTTTTACTTTTGCTAGAAACAGTCAATTAACTTATTTTCACCTTCAAGAAGAATTAAAGGAATTATGTGGAATTGATATTGAACTTAAAAAAGGTGGCATTTTCAAACTAGCTTATACAGATTTAGAAAAAAAACAATTAACTCCCCTACTCACTCAAACTTCGGCACGTTGGTATAACGAGGAAGAGTTAAAAGAACAGATACCTGGCATTTATCCAAACATAATTGGAGCAGCTTATATTGAAGACGATGTGAATGTATTGCCTGTTTCTGTCTGTAACGCATTTTGCAAAGGTGCTCAAATTTTAGGTGCATCTATTTTTGAATATACACATGTATTTCAGATTCAAAAAAATGATTCACATTATTTAATTAAAACAACAAATGGCAATTTTGAAGCAAAAACCATTGTAGTTGCAAGTGGAGTCTGGAGTAATTCATTGTTTGGACAGCTTGGATTACATCACGAAATTATTCCCGTTAAAGGTGAATGCATCTCGGTTAGAAGTGAAAAGGTTGCATTAAAACATACTCTTTTCCATGAACAAAAATATATTGTTCCAAGGAATGACGGTCGCCTTGTCATCGGAGCTACTATGGTAGACAACGAATGGAATGAGAACCCTAGCTTAGGGGGGATTGAGTCATTAATACAAAGCGCTAAAAAAATGCTTCCTGACATTGAAGACATGAAAATTGATTCATTTTGGGCAGGATTACGTCCGCGAACTCTCGATTATAATCCCTTTATTGGAACTCATCCAGAAGAAGATCAAATCTTATTTGCTACTGGCCATTTTCGAAATGGAATATTGCTTGCACCTGCAACTGGAAAGTTAATTCGAGATTTGATTCTTAAGCGGAAAGTCAATCGTAATTGGATCGAAGCATTTAAAATCAATCGTTAATTTTAACTCTTTGGAGGTGTATGCATTTGGAAATAAGATTAAATGGAAAGAATATCGATATTTCGAGCAATACCTATACAATTCAGGATCTGCTTAATAAATATCAATTAGAAAACCGAATTGTTATTGTCGAGGTTAATAAAGAAATTATTTATAAGGAACAGTATTCATTAACTCATCTCTCTAACGGAGATTCTGTAGAATTAATACATTTTGTAGGTGGTGGCTAATCATGTTAAAAGTAGGAAATCATACGTTTCATTCAAGATTATTATTAGGAACAGGAAAATACCCTTCATTTGAAGTCCAGAAAGAAGCTGTTGAAGTATCGGAAGCCGAGATACTAACTTTTGCTGTTAGAAGAATGAATATTTTTGAGGAATCTCAACCAAATTTTCTTGAACAATTAGATCTAACGAAATATAAATTATTGCCAAATACAGCTGGTGCAAAAACTGCTGAAGAGGCAGTTAGAATTGCAAGATTGGCAAAAGCGTCAGGCTTATGCGATATGATCAAGGTAGAAGTAATTGGGTGTGATAAATCATTATTACCTGATCCAATCGAAACATTGAAGGCATCAGAAATGTTATTAAACGAAGGATTTATTGTATTACCTTATACTTCCGATGATGTTGTGCTTGCAAGAAGACTAGAAGAACTTGGTGTCCATGCGATTATGCCAGGTGCATCTCCAATCGGTTCCGGAAAAGGAATTATTAATCCATTAAATCTTAGATTTATCATCGAGCAATCCAATGTACCTGTTATAGTAGATGCCGGAATCGGATCTCCAAAAGATGCAGCTTTTGCAATGGAGCTAGGTGCTGATGGAGTCCTTTTAAATACTGCGGTCTCTAACGCAAAAGATCCTGTAAAAATGGCAGTTGCGATGAAACTTGCTATTGAAGCAGGAAGACTTGGTTATGAGGCAGGAAGAATTGAAGAAAAAAATTATGGTGAAGCTAGTAGCCCAATCACAGGGTTGGTGAATTCTTGACAAACCGTTATGCAAAACAAGAATTATTTTTAGGAAGAGATCGTCAATCACACTTACAAAAAGCCAGTGCTATTATTATTGGTGTTGGTGCACTAGGCTCATCAATAGCAGAAATGCTTGTAAGAGCGGGAATTGGAAAGATAACAATTGTTGACCGTGATTACGTTGAATGGACTAATTTACAAAGGCAATCTCTTTATACGGAAGAAGATGCTAAAAATAAACTCCCTAAAGTAATTGCGGCTAAAAATCGACTTCAACAAATTAATAGTGAAGTAGCGATAACTAGTTTAATAAAAGATATTACTAGTCTTAATATTGAAGAGTTGATTAAAGGTCAAACAATCATACTAGATGCAACAGATAATTTTGAAACTAGAATGGTAGTAAATGATGCAGCAATTAAACATGGCATTCCTTTTATTTTTGGTGCGTGTGTTGGAAGCTATGGCCTCTCGTTTCCAATTATTCCAGGAAAAACTCCATGCCTTAACTGTTTATTAAATCATATACCAACTTTAAATATGACTTGTGATACAGTAGGCGTTATTAGTCCAATTGTGCAAATGATTGCTGCCTACCAAGTAACCTATGCCATGCAATATCTTACTAACTATGAACTCTTACCAATCTTACAATCGATTGATGTTTGGAAGCATGAAAAGTCTGATATAAACATCGAAAAATTAAAAAATAAAAACTGTCCAACATGTGGTCCTATAAGAAGTTATCCATTTTTAAAAGATGATGACCATATGAAGTCATATGTCTTATGTGGAAGAGATGCAGTTCAATTAAGAGTATCATCTCCTAAAATTCCAACACTAACTAACCTTTCTGATAGATTACAAGGGATAGTAAATGATTTGATTGTAAATCCTTATTTATTGTCATGTACTTATGAAGAACATCGCATTGTTTTATTTAAAGACGGTCGAGCGATTATTCACGGTACAAAGGAACCATCTGTTGCTAAGGAACTCTATCGGAAAGTTTTAGGTTGAAAAAGAAACCCTTTCAAAGACTACTAATTTACTAGTTTTTGAAAGGGCTAATTATATAAAATCTCTATAAATTAATTAGACTCAAACTAAATACTTATCACTTAACGATGCTAGCAAGACTGATGGTTTAAATAAAACCAATAGTCGACCAGCAGATATTAAGCCGAATATTTTATAAAGCGATTAAATAAAAAAGCAGGAAGACTTTAAAAGTTTCCTGCTTTTTTCTGTTTAATTTATGGTACGTCTACTATAAATGGTACGATAAACACATTTCCATTTTGCTTAAACTGTCCCCATATTTTATATAATCCCTTTTTTGGAAAACTCGTCATGAATTCCGCAACAGGTCCGCTTGATTTTTCATTCATAGGGTGCACATGTAAATATGTATTAGTGTCGCCACTAATCGCAACTACATGACCAACTGCACCTAAATAAGGCTGTAAATCATTAATCTCTTTTTTTGTTTTAGCATCTTTGATCGTATATGTCATTTTAACTTCTTGATCTGTCGTTAATTTATCAAATTTTAATGTAATTTCTTTTCCATCGATTACTTTTGTTAATACTTTATCTGGTATTAGTGATACTGGTCCTGCTGGTTGCCCCGTTACCTTTACTAATTTGGATTTTACATTTTTATCTGAGCCCTTAGGGATAAAATCAGTAAATAACTTATACTCACCCCCATTTGGAAAGTTCGGTATTACTGTAAATAATCCTTTACCTTTATATTGTGGATGCAAATGGTCAAAAAAAGATAAATCCTTACTTACAATGATCAGGTGCATTAATTTTTCATGTTCAAGTTCAAACTGATCAACTGGTTTACCTTTTAAACTATTAACCTGTATGTTTAAATCTACTTTATTATTACTCTCTGGAGTACCATTAAATGAAAAGCTCACTTGAGTAGTATCTTTTTTTTCTTTTGTTTCATGATTCATATTTTGATGAGTTGATCCTACGTGTGTCTTACTTTCACAACCACTTAAACCTATAACAGTAAAAAAACTAAGTATCAACAATAAGTATTTCATCTAATTCTCTCCCCGATATAGTATTTTTCCCAAATAAAAAGCGAACCTATAGTTCGCCTTTTATTTGTTCGATATCACTTTTAAACGATATCGTAACCTTGATCTTCAATAGCCTCTTTCACTTTCTCAACTGTTTCAGCGTTTGAAGTATTGAAAGTTACTTCTTTATTTTCCAAACTTACGATTATATTATTTGTACCAGACACTCCTTCTACAGCTTTCATAACTGCAGCTTTGCAGTGTCCACATGTCATACCTTCTACTTTTAAAATTGTTTCCATTTTCTAAATCCTCCTAAATTTTTATGCGTTTTAATCGTAATGCATTTATGACAACCGATACAGAGCTAAATGCCATGGCAGCACCTGCAATCCAAGGCTGCAACAGCCCTAAAGCTGCAATCGGTATACCTAAACTGTTATAAAATAGCGCCCAAAATAAATTTTGGCGAATATTATTCATTGTTTTCTTACTTAAGCTAATAGCTTTCGGAATATGTGATAAGTCGCCACCTACTAGCGTAACATCCGCTGTTTCAATCGCTACATCTGCACCAGTACCAATTGCCATCCCAATATCAGCTTTCGCAAGAGCTGGTGCATCATTAATCCCATCTCCAACCATCGCAACAATTTTCCCTTGTTTTTGTAGTTCAGCTACTATATCTGCTTTTTTCTCTGGTAGAACTTCAGCAAATACATTTTCAATCCCAACTTGATCTGCAATCGCTTTTGCTGTGTGTTTATTATCACCGGTTACCATAAAAACTTGTATTTTTAGATCCTTTAATGCTTTAATCGCATTTCTTGAAGATTCTTTAATTGTATCGGCTACAGCAATAATTCCTTCTAGCTTGTCGTCAATTGCTACTAACATTCCTGTTTTCCCGGCAGATTCAAATACGATTAATTGTTCTTCAATTGGAGAAAAATCGATATTCTTTTCATTCATTAACTTTCGAGTACCGATATATACCTTTTTATTTTCAATCAAGGCTTCTACACCATGTCCAGGTATAGCAATAAACTCTGTAAGATCCGTTAGTTGCAATTCCTGTTGAAGAGCGTATTGAACAATTGCTTGTGCTAAAGGATGCTCTGACATTTTCTCTACACTTGCAACAAGCTTCAATAAATCATCCCGATGATTTAAATTAATGATATCTGTTACTTCAGGCTTTCCTTTTGTAACAGTTCCTGTTTTATCAAGAATGATTGTATTAATTTTTTGTGTAGTTTCTAAAAATTCTCCGCCTTTATATAAAATCCCATTTTCCGCACCTTTTCCACTTCCAACCATAATCGAAGTTGGTGTAGCAAGCCCTAAAGCACAAGGACATGCTATGACTAAAACAGCTATTGCTACTTCAATTGACTTAGGTAAATTTTGTGGATCGACTACAAAAAACCAAATGATAAAGGTCAATATGGCTATGCCAATTACAATTGGAACAAATATATTCGAAATTCGATCAGCTAATCTTTGAATTGGAGCTTTTGAACCTTGTGCCTCTTCAACTATTTTCACAATATTTGCTAATGCGGTATCCTTACCAACCTTTTCAGCTCGTATTGTTAAAATACCATTTCCATTAACTGTTGCTCCAACAACTTTATCATCAGTCTTTTTATCAACTGGTAAAGACTCACCTGTAATCATTGATTCATCAACTGTAGATACTCCCGAAACAATAACACCATCCACTGGAATTTTCTCACCTGGTTTAACAAGTAGTAGATCTCCAACTTTTACAGCTTCCAATGGTACATAAACTTCATTTCCATTTTCTAAAACAATTGCTTCCTTAGCTTGTAATTCCATTAGTTTTGAAATTGCTTCAGTCGTTTTCCCTTTCGCGATATGCTCAAAATATTTTCCAAGTAAGACTAATGTTATTAATACTGCACTTGTCTCAAAATAAAGATGTGGCATATACGAGCTATTATTTATTGTCTTAATCGACTCAGCTAAGCTATAAAAATAAGCTGCCGAAGTTCCGAGTACGACGAGCACATCCATATTTGCACTATAATTTCGTATTGCTTTAAAAGCTCCTACATAAAAATGCCAACCTATAATAAACTGAACAGGAGTTGCAAACAATAATTGAAACCATGGATTCATTAATAAATGTGGCATCCAAATATTTGAACTAAATGGAAGATGAGATACCATCGAATACAATAGTGGAAGTGAAAGTAAGATTGAAATCATCAATTGAATCTGTTTGTTTTTTGTTGTATCTTTTTCTTTCACTGCATTTTCTTCTTTTATAGCTGCTGCATAACCGATATGACTAATTTTATCGATTATCGATTGAAGTGAACGTACTTCAGGTAAATATGAAATCGTTGCTATATTCATAGCTAGATTAACATTGATTTGAACAACTCCATCCATTTTCCCTATTACTTTTTCAATTCGAGCTGAACAAGCAGCACATGTCATTCCTTCAATATTTAACGTAATTTTTTCAACTGCAACCTCGTAGCCAATCGAATGGATTTTTTCTATTAAATCAGAAGTTTGATATTGTCCGTTATCATAGACAATAGTAGCTTTTTCTAATGCCAGATTCACATTCGCATTCAAGCCATCCATTCGATTTAAGCTTTTTTCGATTCGGGTTGCACATGCGGCGCAGGTCATACCCTCTATACCAAGGGTTAACTGCTTTGCATTATTCATTCTAATCAACCCCCTTTACTTTACGTAACGCTTAATAACCTCCATTAATTCGTTTACGGATTCTTCGCCATTATTTTCTTTAACTGCCTTAACCATGCAATGATTCGCATGTCTTTCAATTAATGAAAAACTTACCTTTTTCATAGCAGCTTCAACTGCCATAATTTGGGTCAAAATATCTATACAATATCGGTCCTCTTCGACCATTTTTTGAATTCCTCTTACTTGGCCCTCTATTCTACGAAGACGCTTCATTAAATCATTAATTTCGTCTTCACTTCTTGGAACCATTTGGTCATCATGGCAATTTTCCATTTTTTATCACCTCTCCATTATTATATACTCATAGGGGGTATAGGTGTCAATTTTTTATTCTATTTATTTTTAGTTGTCCATATGATGATATAAAGCGAAAAGTTAGGGGGTATCATATATGTTCACCAGTTGGGTATGTATTAGCATTATGCTCTTTATCACAATCATTTCGATCCACCTCAAACCAACAAAAAATGACCAGATGCATCAAATGATGTATATGATGATGATCAGTATGACTACTGGTTTAACAATAGGTGTGCTCATTACACTTTCAAATCACCAACAATTTTTCAATTCTTTACTCATTTCGATGGGCTTATCTGCATTCATCGGATTATGTATCGGCTTTCGATTACATTTCCTTGCATTACTTGAGGGGATCTTTACTGGCATGATGGCCGGTATGATGGGGAGCATGATCGTCGTTATGATTTCAATATCAGAAGCACATGCTTTATTATTAATTTGTTTATTATTATTAACTTGTTCGGCCATATTTTGTTCTACTATGTTTTTAAGTCAGCGATTCCCAAAACTACTATCATCATTCTTTCCAGTAATTATTATTTCTAGCCTGCTGCTCATCGTAACTGTTTTTTATTCTTTCACTCATTTTGAAACTACTGTTTTTTCAAACTATGATCAAAATCCACTTAAATTTTTAAAAAGCTGATTTATTCAACTTTAGTGCTATTATTAAGTAGAAAATAATTAACATAGAGGAAAGCAAAAAAAAGAACAGACATGAAGATTTCTTTTTCAAGTCTGTTCTTTTTTCACATCTTAAGATACAAAAAATATTATTTATTTACTAGTTTCTAAACTCTCGACAAATGGCCATGTTGGAAGCTTTTTACTAATTGGTTTATCTTCACGATAACCTAAAGTATATTCAGCTTCCGTAATTGTGTGAATTTCTCTTGTGGCCTCGTATATATCAGGTGCTTTTGCATTTCTTAGAAATCTTTCTACCGAATACTCATTCGAATATTCGTATGCTCTGTGTATTTGAATCGCATCATTCGCTGCTTCAATCGCAGCATCACATGCAAACCATTTTGCAATCGATGTTTCATGGGTATTTCGTTCCCCTTCATTTTTTAAAGAGCCTGCCCGAAAGACAATTTGACGAGAGATTTCTAGATTCGCAGACATCTTGGCAATCATTTGCTGTACTAATTGGGGGTTTTCTGTTTCTTTACCAAATGTTTTACGTTCATGACAATATTTAATACTTTCTTCTAAGCATGCATTAATTAATCCACAAGCACCTGCTGCTACAGTAAACCTGCCATGATCTAAAGCAGACATTGCAATTTTGAAGCCTTCACCCTCTTCGCCTAATAAATTTTCAGCCGGTACATGAACTTCTTCTAGGAACATTTCTCCAGTATTCCCTGCACGAATACCTAAATTTCCTTTGATTGCTTTTGTCGTTAATCCCGGGAACGTTCGTTCAACTATGAAACAGCTAATGCCGTGATGGTTCTTATCTTTATCCGTTTTTGCAAAAATTAAGAAATGATCGGCTACATCACAAAGCGAAATCCATGTCTTATAGCCACTTAAAACATATTTATTTCCTTCTCGTCTCGCTGTTGTTTGTAATGCAGCAACATCCGATCCAGTATTTGGTTCTGTTAAACCAAATGCACCGATCTTTTGACCACGCGCTTGTGGTACTAGATACTTTTCTTTTTGAGATTCATTGCCCCACTGTAATATAGTCATACTGTTCAAGCCAGTATGAACTGATAAGGCTGTCCTGAATGCAGTATCACCTCGTTCTAACTCGTCACAAACAATCGCTAGTGTATTGTAATCCATTCCGACACCGCCATATTTCTCCGGAATACCAACTCCCATTAACTCTAAATTAGATAATCGTTTCAAGATTCCTCTTTCAAAATGCCCTTTTTCATCCCATTCTTGAATAGAAGGAATAATTTCGCGATCAACAAATTTACGTACCATTTTTCTTACTGATTCTTGCTCTTCCGTTAGTGAGAAATTCATCATTTCAAATTCCTTCTTTACAAATTGTTTTTTACTTTTTATATACCGTCTTACAAGGTACTCTTATTGATCAATAGAATGAGGTTTTCAATTTCAATAAATGCTTTTCAGCTTTTGAATTTTATATAATACGCACACTGTTTGCGCTCTCTTTTTGATTTATGTTTTTTTAATTTTCAAATGGATCATACATTTTTTCTCGGATGAACAATGCTGGAATAAGTGCAGATATGATATAAGCAATTCCTAATGTAGCTAAGCCGAATCCGATTGACTGAGATTCTGCAATGATGCCAATAACATAAGGTGCGATTGCTGACCCAACTCTACCAATATTATAGGAACCTCCAACCGCTGTACCGCGAATAGAAGTAGGGAAACTTTCGCTCATATATGTTGCATTAACTGCATAAGGCATTCCATAGAAAAACCCTAATATTGTAAGTAAAACAATAATATTAGTCGGTGAATGATAAAGATAAACGACTGGTAAAACAATTGCTGTAGACACTCCTCCAATGATAAACATTGTGCGGCGTCCAAAACGGTCTGCCAGCCAACCTGTAATGATTTTTCCTAAAATTGCTGCTAAATAAGTTCCAACAATGTATCCTGTCATCTTTTTAAAATCAAAACCTAAATCAGTTACTATATATGTAGGAAGCCAAGTACCTACTCCGTAATAGGCAAATTGCAAGAAGGTTGCAGTAATAACCCATAATATAAAAATTGATCTTGTTTTTGAATCTTTAAAGATTGCCAGCCATTCATTTTTCTTTGATTCTTGAAATTTTTGTATTTTATCTGTCCATCCTTTAGGCTCTGGAATCCTAAATCCAATGTAAACGGCCAATACGACAGGTATAATCGCAATAAAGTAAAGTGGTCTCCATCCGTATTGAGGTAAAATTGAGCCTGCTAATAATGCTGACACTAAATATCCAACTGAATAAGCCGCTTGTAAGGATCCTAGAATTGTCGTTCTCTTTTTTGTAGGTACGTATTCTGCCATCAACATCGTACATATTGTATATTCCGCTCCTATTCCGATGGCAGAAATAAGCCGAATAATAATAAATTGTTCGTAGGTTTGAGCAAACCCTAGTAACGCTGTTCCGACAGAGAATAGAACCATCATCCAAGCAACCATTCTTACTCGGCCTAAACGATCAGATAGCCATCCCCCAGTAATTCCACCAATTGCCATACCTACTAAAGACCATGTAGCAATTAGTCCCGCATCCACTGCTCCAATATTGAACTCTTTCATCAAACTTGGCATCGTTATTGAAAGCATTTGTAAGTCCATACCATCAACCAAGAGACTTAAAAAACATGTAACAAAGACTACAGTCCATGTTCGATTAGATGTATTCTTCTCCATCATTAACACCACTTCTTTGC
This sequence comes from Bacillus sp. UNCCL81, assembly GCF_900112535.1. Taxonomy (NCBI): domain Bacteria; kingdom Bacillati; phylum Bacillota; class Bacilli; order Caryophanales; family Bacillaceae; genus Bacillus; species Bacillus sp. UNCCL81. The sequence goes on from NZ_FOMF01000008.1 coordinate 129,283, forward strand.
CTATTCTTACACCTTCTATTTTCGATTTCTTTTACATGGGAATGGAATTAATTTTTCACTAAAGAAAATAACTCGATAACTCGTTTTAAAATTCTGATAATGTATTAAATTCGGACGTTGATTTCCATATTGTAAAGGAAGTTTTCCCGTATCTAGGAAACCTATTCCAATATTAAGCAATATCTGTTATTTCATTTCCTACAATACTAACTTTACTAACTAATTCATAATATCGGAATTTAGATTCCTTTATTATGAATATAAAGATAATTTTCTTAAGGGTCAATTAATTTTTACTGGAAATTGCTTCATATTTTTGGTAATTAAAATCGATCAATTCTACTATCGCCTTACCTCTGTATGGCCAATTATATTAGTATGATATAATGTATTTATTAACTAAATCGGAATGGAATTGGCTTGGGGGAACATATTTATGAATTCAAAGATTTCGTCAACAGTTCAACGCGCAATAAAAATTATTAACTATTTAAATGAAACATACGGGCCACAAGGAATAAAAGATATCAGCGAAAACCTTAATATTTCACCTCCAATCACTCATAGACTACTTACGACTTTAAAGTTGGAGGGAATGGTTTATCAGGATCTCAATTCTAAAAAATATTCACTCGGTACGGTATTTATTGATTATGCAAATAAAGTAATTTCTGATGTGCCTATTATTTCTTTAATTGATCCACATTTAATGAAGTTACGGGACGAAACTGAGGAAACTGTAGGCTTATATATGTTAACGGGAATGGATCGGATATGTGTTGTAGAACACGAAAGTAAACAGGAAATAAGCAGAAGAGCGGGAGTTGGGAATAAAATACCACTTCAACTAGGTTCAAGTGGACGAGTAATTTTAGCGTTTCTAAGTGAAGATATAAAAGCTCAAATATTAAGTTTCCTATCCGAGGAAGAAAGAAACATACTTCAAGCGAAATTAGAAACAATCGTAAAAACTGGTTACTCAACTAATGAAGAAGAACTTACAGAGAATGTAGCTGCATTATCTGCTCCTGTATTCGGTGCAAAAGGTAAAGTTATTGGTGCCATAGCCATTTCAGGCCCTCTTTTTCGCTGGAATAAAAAATCAATGGAACAACATATACCGTTATTGTTGAAAACTAGTGAAATTATTTCTAAATCGTTATATTAAAATAAGTTTTCACCTAACTACCAAAATAGTGTATTAAAAAGAAACCTTGTCGACTGACGGCCTTTTAGGCGAAGTCAAAAGCGTGGCATTTATACTTTATTACTAAAATTGGCAACTACGGCGAGTACTCATCATCGCTGCCAATTTATACTTACTAAAATTGAATTAAAAGGAACCCCTTATTCGCAGAGTAAGGGGTTCCTTTTTTTTATATTAAGATTATTTATTAACCGAAACTTTATAATTAACAATTTCATCAAAATACTTTAAATGAATTTGTTCCTTATTAATTTCATCCTTAAAATATCGTTCATGGATCAATACTTTTGCAATATACTCTTTTCGAACATGCTCTTTTGTATCTTCAAGAGCAGTAACCGCTTCTACTAAATCTGCCATTTTATTTGCTATTTTCTTTGCATAATATGTTTGTTTATTAGTATCTAAAGTAAATAGATACTGAACATTTTCATGTAATTCATCCAGCTTTTTCTTTATTATTTCACCTTCATTTACTAGTGATTGAGGTATATCTAATAATTTTTCTTCAATGAATAATTTAAAGGCTTTGTAACCATTCATTTTGTTAAACAGTCTCAAAATCTCTAAACCTAAAATATTGGCAGTTCCTTCCCAGACTGTAAGTACTTGAGCATCTCTTAAAAGTCGAGGTGTAACAAAATCTTCAATATAACCATTTCCTCCATGCATTTCAATCGCCTCATGAGAAAAATGAATTGCTTCTTCTGCTGTACGCATTTTTAAAATAGCAATTAAAATTCGTACTAATGTTTGTTCTTCAGTTGTTCCATTTTCTTTCCCGATTACTCGATCATATAAAGCAACTAAATTAAATACTGCATTAGTTTGTACTTCTTGAATCGATGCAAGTTTTGCTAATGTCTCTTGAATCATCGGAAAATTTGTTAGTAATTGTCCAAATGCTGGCCTATTTTCTGCATATTTCTTCGCTTCTACATAAGCTCTTCTCATTATTCCAACTGATGCTACAGCATTACATATTCTAGATAGATTCAATGCTTCCATCATATAATTAATTCCTCTAGAAGGATCTCCGATTAGAAATGCTTTCGCTCCATTAAACTCAACTTCTCCTGATGGAACAGCTCTTACACCTAGCTTATCTTTTAATCGCCTAATCGTGAATCCGTTATTTGTACCATCATCATTCTTCCAAGGAACTAAAAATAAACTTAACCCCTTACTCCCAGCAGGAGCTCCCTCAATTCTTGCTAAAATCGTTGTAATACCACACTGACCTGCATTGCTAGCAAAATATTTTTCTCCGTAAATACGATAGTAGTCTCCTTCCTTAACTGCTTTCACTACATTGGCTCCAACATCTGAACCACCCTGTCTTTCGGTTAAAAAAGTCGCTCCTTCATATAATTCTGTTTCCCCAGTCGATAATAAATGAGGAAGATATTTTGCTTTTAATGCTTCATCTGCATATCTCTCAACTAAAAACGTAGCAGCCATTGATAATGTTACCGGACAATAAAAACCAGCTTCAGTCTGCGATAGTAAATAACCTTGGGCATAGGAATAAATATAATTCCCCTTAGTACCAAGCTCTGGTATTGGCTTATGGATATAGCTAACAATCCCTCTATTATAAGTATCTTTTACAGTTTGTTTGTAACCTTCATTTACCCAAACATGTGAAATATCATTACCATATGCATCATATTTGATTAAACGGGGTTGGCCTTCTCTGTCAGTGTGGATTGCATGTTGATCAATTTCATTCGCACAAAGCTCTCCGTATTCTTCTAGTTCTCTATTAGCCCATGTAAAAAAATCTTCATTAAAATATTTTCTTAAAATCATCTGTAGATTAAGATCTTCTTTATAAAAATTCATTTAGCCTTCCACATCCTTTTTCGGAAGTATTTCATTCGATTTCAAATAAATTTCGCTCAAGATTGCTCTTAATCCTCATAATTTCTTCTTTTAATTGGATTAAATCGTTTATTTTTTTATCTAACTCTCTAATCTTCTGGTTCCCATATTCAATTGTTTTTTGTAATTGTTTTTCACCTGTTCGATCAATCATAAATAAATCAATCATTTCTTTTATTTCCTGTAAATGAAAGCCTAAATTTTTACCTCTTTGAATTAAATAAAGACGTGTACAATCTTTTTGGGAGTACTTTCTTCTACCACTTTCAGTATAGGTAGGCATTAATAATCCGATTTCTTCATAATATCTAAGGGTTCTATGAGTCGTATTAAATTCCTTCGTCATCTCTCGAATCGAATAAAACTTCAAAATGCCCTCCTCCTTCTAGCTATAGATTCATTATAAATCTTACGTAAACGTAAGTTTCAAGATAGATTCCTTCGACAAAAAATTCGAGGATAAGAGACTTTTTAAAGTATTTATTCTCAATACCTCCTACTTTTCCTGCCTTTTTTTGGTATAACGTTTTAATGTTCTGCAAAACATAACTTTATCTGTAGCCTAAGGTTTAATAAATTGAATTAGTTCCATCATGGTGAACTAGAAGGAGATTACAATGAGGAAAACAATTGCAGATTTACTAATCGATTCATTGATTCAAGCAGGGGTTACTAGAATTTATGGTATTGTTGGTGATTCTTTAAATGCTGTTTTGGATTCAATTAAAAGCTCAAAAAGAATTGAATGGATCGGCGTTCGACATGAGGAAGTTGCAGCTTTTGCTGCAGGTTCAGATGCTCTAATGAGTGGAAGTATCGCAGTTTGTGCGGGAAGCAGTGGTCCAGGTAACCTTCACCTAATTAATGGATTATACGATTGTCATCGAAGCCGTATTCCTGTACTTGCGATTGCGGCTCAAATTCCAAGCATCGAAATTGGAAGTGAGTATTTTCAACAAACTCGTCCCGAGCAATTATTTAAAGAATGCAGTCACTTCTGTGAAACGGTGTATAGAGCAGAACAAATGCCTCGTCTAGCAACAATTGCTATGCAGCATGCAATCGCAAGAAAAGGTGTATCTGTACTTGTTTTACCTGGTGACATTGCTGCTTTAGAAGATCAACAAACTGTTCCAGAACAAGTTATTCACGTAACTAATCCACTGATTAGTCCATCGAAACCTGAATTAGAAAAACTAGCTGGCTTTCTTAACGATGGTAAGAAAGTTACATTACTTTGCGGAGCAGGCTGTGAAGGTGCTCATTCTCATTTAATGCTTCTTTGTGAAAAGTTAAAATCTCCAATGGTTATTGCACTTAGGGGAAAAGAATTCTTAGAATACGATAACCCATACAATGCAGGGTTAACCGGATTAATTGGCTACTCATCAGGTTATCACGCCATCATGGATTGCGATGTCTTATTGATGCTAGGAACAGATTTTCCTTATCGACAATTTTATCCGGACGATGCAGTTATTTTGCAAGTAGATGTTCGAGCTGAGCATCTAGGTCGACGAGCTGCACTTACTTATGGACTATGTGGTGATGTAAAAGAGACAATTAGTCAGTTACTACCTCTCTTAACTGATGTAAAAGATTCAATCCATCTAGAAAAGTATGTTTCAGCATACAAAAATGTACGTGAAGATTTAGATAAATTTGCTGTAGGAAAACCAGGGCGCACGCCGATCCACCCTCAGTATTTAACAAAGATTGTAAGTGATCTTGCAAGTGAAGATGCTATATTTACATGTGATGTCGGTACGCCAACATTATGGTCTGCACGCTATTTACAAATGAATGGAAAAAGAAGATTACTTGGGTCATTTAATCATGGAACTATGGCTAATGCCATGCCTCAAGCAATTGGTGCTCAAGTTTCCCAACCTGGACGTCAAGTAGTCGCATTATGCGGAGATGGTGGATTATCAATGTTATTGGGTGACTTATTAACAATCCATCAACATAAATTACCTGTAAAAATAGTTGTATTTAACAATAGCGCGCTAAGTTTCGTAGAATTAGAAATGAAAGCTGCTGGTTACCTAGAAACTGGTACTACTTTAGAAAACCCTAATTTTGCATCATTAGCTCAAGCGATGGGGATTGAAGGAATTCGTGTAGAAGATCCTGCTGATTTAGAATCCGCTGTACAACGTGCGTTTGAACACAATGGACCGGCATTAATCGATGTTTTAGTAAACCGTCAAGAACTTGCAATGCCTCCTAAAGTAAGTATTGAGCAAGCACATGGATTTACACTTTGGACATTAAAAGCTGTATTAAATGGCCATGCAAGTGATGTAATTGATCTTGCTAAAACGAATCTTTTAGATCGATTCCATCTATAATTAAAGAACCCGTTCGATTTGAACGGGTTCTTTATTGTTTATTATGAAATTGGCAAATCAAAAAGTTATTACTCATAACTGCTTCATGAGTCACTATAATAGCTCTATTTTCAAATTTACTTACTCATAACACCTTCATGACTCACTATAATAGCTCAATCTTTAAGAGTACTTACACATAAACAATCTGAAAAGAACCCGTTCATTTAAAACGGGCTTTTCTTTAAATTTGTTCAGTTAGTTTTCCATTTTCAATATAAACAACACGGTCACACAAGTCTAGCATCCTTTTATCATGAGTAACCATTATCGCAGCTTTTTGTCTTTGCTTTACTTCTCTAGATAGCATTTCAACTACTGATCTTCCTCTTTCAGAATCGAGACTAGCTGTAGGTTCATCCGCAAAGATTACTTCTGGATCATTCATTAGTGCTCTTGCAATGGCTACTCGTTGTCTCTCTCCTCCTGATAAATTTTCTGGATAGTTTTTCATTCTCTTTGATAATCCTAATTGTTCAAGTAATTCGTTAGCTTTCTTCTCGGCAATTTTGTTTTTTATTCCAGCTAATTCGGCAATTAATAGAAGCTGATCCTTAACTGTTAAATACGGAATTAAATTAGACATTTGAAAAATGAATCCGATTTTAGATAATCTAAATTCATTCAATTTATTTGCTGGGAGATTACTTATTTCAATATCATCTATTAAAATTCTCCCACTAGTAGGAGATAATAAGGCACCTGCTATTGAAAGGAAGGTACTTTTACCTGAGCCTGATGGACCAACAACTGCTACTAGTTCGCCAGCTTTTACTTGAATAGAAACTTGGTCTAATACTGTTGTTGCTAAAGAATCTCCGTCATTGTATGTTTTGCTAATATTATCTAACACTAGTTTATTACTCATTAAAAAGCCCTCCCTATTGCTTCAATCGCATCAATTTTTATTACTTTTAATAAAGATATTAACGAGCCGACTATTGCTACAAATAGGAATAATAATGAACTTCCGATGATTAACTGAGTATCAAATACAAAAGGTAAGCTTGCTGGTAATACTTTAGATAATCCAAATGTAATTGAAATACTAATCATTAGACTTAACAGTGTAAGTGTTAAAACTTGAAAAATAATATTTTTAGCTAAATAACTAGTTTTTGAACCAATTGCTTTTAGCACGCCAAATTGATTAATTTTTTGAATCGTAATGATATAGAAAAAGACTGCTAACACAAAAGCACCGATAAAGAATAAAAAGACAATCATCATTAATAAAGAACCTTGTTCTTCTTTATAACCAGGTATACCTTTTAATGCTTGATTTTTATTAATTACTTCTACTCCTGTGACTTTTTCACTTACCTTTTTTGCCGTACTTTCGTTTGTTTTTAACGCAATTGCATTAAATGAATTCTTGCTATTCACCATCGACCACTCATTGTAATTCATATGAATTACTGGAGCGTGGCTATATGATTGATTTTCAGTAAATCCAACAATTTTAAATTCTTTACCCGAGATTTGATCAGAAATGCTGTCACCAAGCTTGATCCCTTTTTCTTTCAAAGAAATATCACCGACAACTTCATTCTTTGTTGAATTATTAATCATTTCGCCTTCAATTACCTTTGGAGCCGCTAAACCATTCACATCAATTCCAAATAAGGTAGCATCAATTTTTTTAGATGTTCCTTCCTTTAGAAAAGTAGTCATTTGAACTCCTAAAGTTGCAGAATTCTTTTCATCAACAAATTTCTGAACTTCATTTATTTGACTTTCCGTTAACATTGAATGATTAATTTGTTTACCTGATTCCTTTTGTAATACAAAATAGTTTGAAGCCATGCTATCAATAGAAGAAGCATTATCAAAAGATAATCCTTTCGCTAATCCTGAAACGAATAATACTAGGAATGATATAAGGATCATGATTAGACTAATTAATAAAAAACGTAATTTTGCGTGTTTAAATTCCCTTAATGCAAGAAACACCTGTCATTCATCTCCTTTAAATTACTAAATTTTAAAAAGTGTAAAAAGTAGAAGCACTCTTTGTAATTCAGAGTATAGGAATGTTAGATGAACAACAGGTGAACAGTCGATTACAATTTTAAATCAGAACTCTTTAATATTAGGTATGGTTAGATGAAATTTTGTTCCTTCTCCTACTTTACTGCTAACTTCTATATGGCCATTATGTAATTCAATGATTTGTTTAACAATTGCTAAACCTAAGCCACTACTGGATTCCTTTCGATTCCTTGCTTTATCAACAATAAAAAACCGATTAAATATTTGTTCCAGATCCTTTTCGGAAATGCCAATCCCAGTATCTTGAAATTCAATATGAACATACTCTTCATTACTACTAAGTTTGATTGAGATTGACCCACCTTCATGGTTAAATTTAATGGAATTCGTCATTAAATTTGTCCAAACTTGATGCAGTAGATTCTTGTCACCAAACACATAAGTTTGTGGTAATTCCAAATCAATGGCCAACTCTTTGTTTCTCCAACTCCATTCAGTTGTAAAAACTACTTGTTTAATTTGTTCGGCAACATCAAAAGTTGTTTTTTGAAGAATACTTTCTTCTTTATCCAATGCAGCTAACGTTAATAATTGTTTACTTAACAAAGACATTCTTTTACTTTCTTCCTCTATAATCGATAAGTAATGTTTCTTTTGCTCTTCGGTTAATGTTTCAGTTTGTAGAGATTGCGAAAAACCTTGTATCGATGCAAGTGGTGATTGAATTTCATGAGATACATTCGAAACAAACTCCTGACGCATCGCTTCAATTTGTCCTAATCTTTGTGACATATGCGAAAAGTGATTAGCAAGTTTTCCTATTTCGTCTTGGCGTTTAATTTGCAATTGAACATTATATTTTCCTTCTGCAATTTTTTTAGTTGCTTCAGTTAATTTAATAATCGGTTTTACTATATATCTTGTACTAACTAGAACGAATACAATACTTAATACAATTGTCAGTAATAGGAGAATAGAAAAGAGTATACGCAATTCACCAAATTGAAGCTGTACATTCGGACGCATAAATAGCGCCAAATGATTAGTAGTCGACTTTATAGGAACACCAACTGTATTACTCAATGTATTATCAAAAAATCCAGTCACAAATAATGATGTTGGAAATTCGGCAATACCATGATAGACCTTTCCGTTTAAAACTGAATCAATCACTTTACGATCTAGTTTTTTTTCTCTAAAAGAACCACCATAAAAAGATTGATTTCCTTGTTGATCTACTAATAAAATTTGATATCCTAATTTACTAATACTTTTTAAGTAATTGCTTAATTCAATATCATTATTTTCTTCATAAAAAGTACCAACGTCTAAAGCCATTTTAGTTAATTTTTTATCATTATAAGGCTTTAAATTATAGTGGTAATACACATTTGAAAGAAAGAAAGCCAATAAACTGCTACAAATCATTACACCGAGGATTGTAAGAACAATTCTTATGTATAAAGTTTTCACTTTTTAGTGACCTCCAATTTATAACCAACACCGCGAACGGTTTTTATACTAAAGTCATTCGTTAAACTAGAAAACCTTTCACGTAAACGTTTAATATGAACATTTATTGTTCGATCATCACCTTCAAAATCAGCACCCCAAATTAATTGGATCAGCTCATCACGTGTAAAAATTCGATCCGGATAACTTGCCAATTGAGACAATAATTCAAATTCCTTCATTGGAAGCATAAGTAATTTTCCATTACAGTAAACTTCATAGCTTTTTCGATCGATAACGGTTTCGTTCAGTTTTATTTTTTGAGCACTAATCATATTGTATCTTCTTAACAGTGCCTTAATCCGGAATAGTATTTCTTTTGGTTCAAATGGTTTAGTCAAATAGTCATCTGTGCCTACTGCAAACCCTTTTTCTTTATCAGAAAGCTCACTTTTTGCAGTTAACAATATGACTGGAAAATCATAATACTCTCTTATTTCTTCACAAAGCTGGTACCCATCTTTACCTGGCATCATTATATCTACAATCGCTAAATTAATTTGTTGTTGCTCAAGCAATGCAGAAGCTTCGTCTCCGTTAGCTGCTTCAAATGTCGTATAGCCTTCAGTTTGTAAATACATTTTCAGTAACTCTCTTATATGAGAATCATCATCCACAATTAAAATTCGAATCATACTTTATCCCCATTCTTAGAATTTAGTGCAATTATTTAAAAAATCATATCATATTTTAATTTTAATATCCTTATTCTCTTTTTCATGGGCAGAAAATGCTGATGAATTATAACTTTATAAAAAAAATTTCTATAATATAGTTTGTCCCCCATACATTTTTGTATTTTAAACATAAAATTATTATTGTAGTACATTAAAGCTGTTTTCGTAATTCTTGTTGCTCATTAAGAAGATGACTAGTTGATTTTAGTCTGAACATAGAGTAGTCCGTTAGCATCTAAACTATTTCACTTTTTCTGATACTCCTACAGAAACCCCACACCTTGTTTTAACAATCAGCTTTAAAAAGCTTGTTTACAACAATTATTTCGAAAAGAGTCTACCTACAAAATGAGTGGTATTTCAGCTTATACTCCTGGAGCTACGGGTGTTAGTTAATTAGCGATCACTGTACCTGCTGGAGGAGACGGAATATAGCTGACACTCCAATTGTGTTAGAAATAGTAAGTACTGCACCTACTTCCGATATTACTGTTTCAACATAATAACTGATCAAAAAAAAAGTTCCTTAAGGGAACTTTTTTTGAATCTTATCTTTTTTAATCATTGTCTTTTATAGGACCACTTTTTATCATGCATTAATGATAAAATTTTGGTCAGATAAAAGAGATTCAATAAAAGAACTGTTCTAAAACAATCCTTTAGTTATACGTTTTAACAACAGGATCAATTAAGAAATTAGACATTTCTACTGCCTTCTCAAACTCTTTTTCTTTTACATAATGATCATACAACTGCTTACCATATCGTTTTATTAGAACTGTATGATTCCGTGACTTAAAATAAGGGAACGCTTTCTTTTCTATGTATTTAATATATTCTTTCGTTTTATTTTCAATCGAATAGATTAGCAAAGTAAAGAGTACTTGATAATGTTCATTGTTTAGATCTTCTGCGATTGTTAGCCCTTTTTGAGCGCTACTTAATAAGGCAGATTTGCGCATTAATTTACCTTCGAAACAGCTCTTAAGATAATTATTAAGTCGCTGAAGATAGATTACTGATGGCTTTTTCTCTAATTGCAACGCAGCTTTATAATATTTTTGCGCTTTTTCATAATCTTTTCTTTTAAAATATTCCAAAGCAAAATTATTTAATAACATCCCTGTTTTATCTGGTGCATTAAGTGTTTCACTATCATGGATCAAATTTTTATATGATTGTTTCAATTTTTTGAAATCCAAGTGAGAATCATGACTTGATTGATAAAGCATAATTGATTCAGCATTTATGGCACGTAAATAATTACTTGTATCTTTGAAATATTTAAGTGCCTTTTCTGCGTATACATATGCCATCACCTTAGAATCTGCCCAACCGTAAGCAACTGCTAAATGATAATAGTATTCTGGATTGCCGTACTCATTTATATCAATTTTCTTTAATGTTTGTATTGCTTTATGATGATTCTCTGTACTTGAATTATTATAATTATTTAAATAATAAACCCCTATCACGTGCAAAAAGAGGTTTCTTTCAAAAGGAGGTAGATCCTTATAGTTTCTTTGGATAAATTGAATAATCGTATCAGTGTTCTTATAATCATTCTTTAAAAGATAATATCTTGCTAGTAATAATTGATACATTACATCGTATTTTGGTGAATTAATAAAAGGACTTTCTTCCAACTCTTTCTTTAATGATTCAACTTCCTTCATTCTTAGTTTAATAATTGCTGTATGCCAGTTATGTAGTTTATTTTCAAGATTTTCAAAGTTCGCAATTTCTTTTCGAATATCAATTTGTAATCGTTCAGAAAACAAGGTAATAATTTCAGAAGAGTAGGATGTATTCCCTCTTTCAATTTTTCCTACGTGCTTGGAAGAGCAGATTCCTTTTCCTAGTTCTTCTTGTGTTAGACCGGCTTTAGTACGATAAAATTTTATAACTTCTCCTTCGATCATTGATTGCTCCTCCTATCCTAAAACTTATACTAAATATACAATAGTTCAACTAAGTTTCCATCATGCTATTCACACAATTTATTAGGATAATCTAATGAAGAATTAATAATAAAATATAGTATTTTATTACTATCACATTGGAATAATTAGGAAAAATTTAATATGAAATAAGAAAACCATGAACAGGCAAGCTAGCTCATGGTTTGAGGTTTATTATTAATTTACACCTACAGAAGAATATGCATCCATTACTGCTTTCGTTTGAGCAGAAGGCGCACCAGTAGTTTTATTATCTGGGTATAGATCACGAGCTGCTTGTACAGCTGCTTCACGCATTTCTTTAAATCCAGAAGAAGCAGTTAAGTATTTCGTTAAAGCTCGATAGTAAATTTTTTCTGCAGTTGTTACACCTACACCTTTAATCGTGTATCCTTCATTCGTACCACCTTGTGAAATTAAATATGCAGCTTTGTTGTTAATTCCACTATTAATGTGAACTCCACCATTATCTTCAGCACCTAAATATCTTTCAGCATAAGTATCTGGGTAGTAGCCAGATGGCATATATTTTGTGCTGACACGTACTGAACCTGGATCTTTTAATGAACGAAGACCTCCGTCACCTGGTTTAGTTGGAGTGTATACATCTTCACCCATCTCCCACTCGTTTTCCTTAGTCGAATAAATTTCAACGAATGTTCCAAAAATGTCTGCTAGTGACTCATTAATAGCCCCAGATTCGTTTTTATATGTTAAATTAACACCGGACTTTTCAATAACACCGTGAGTCATTTCATGTCCAGTAACGTCTAATCCTCCAGCAAGTGAACCTAGTACGATTCCGTCGCCATCTCCGTATAACATTTGTTTACCGTTCCATGCAGCATTATTCCATTTTGATCCAATGTGCACCGTACTAATTAAAGTCATGCCTTTATCATCCAGGCTGTTACGCTTCTGAACAGTTTGATAATATTTGTTTACTTTATCAGAGTTCATATGCGCTGATACTCCTGCAGGATCATAGAAGAAATTAGTTGAACTAGTAGTAGAAATTTCAAATCCTGTAAAACCTAAAAGTCCTGATAATAAAATAAATGCAGTTTCAGGCATACGATGAGCATCAAAAGTTGCTAATGGAACAATATTTGGTGCCGTTGTTGTACCACCCGCAATTGATCCACCATACATATAACTAGTACCAGTTGCCGCATCTTTTCCTACTGGGAAAGATTGCATTTTACCAAACACGTCCAAACCTCTTCCAATCGCAACTGTAAGATTTGCAGGATCTACTAAGTTATCAATTGCATCAAAGCTATCAATTATTTCTCCGCTAGTAGCATCTACAAAATAATGGAAGTATCCCGGTGCTGGAACAGATGTTGAAGCCTTAACTAAGTATGCTAAATAGTACTTACCATCATGAGGATAAATGGTTAATTCAGTATCAATTCCATCATATCGTTTAACTTCACCAAGTTGTTCTTCAACTTTTGATTTTGTAATATTAACTGCTTCGTCCTCAGAAATCGATGCTTCAGTTGGAATGATTGCACGTGATAATCTTTGTGTTACATTACCGAATGATGCATATACATTGTTATTTGCATCTAGTGCTACAGTTTGTCCTGATCCGAAGATTGGAATTCCTTTGTATTGTTCAACTGTTCTCACATGGTATGTATTAGTTGTGCTGTCAGCTTGTTCACTAACAATTTTAAATTGTTCCCATGCAGAACCTGATCTTGCTAGACCATCTACTTTTGAATTAAGAAAGGCTTTTACAACATCTTCCTTACTTAAAGCTTGATTAACAGTTGCTGCACTTGCTTTTACATTTACAAATGAAGGTAAAGTTAGTCCGCCCCCAAATGCTACAGTTAATGCCATTACTGATGGTATTGCTTTTCTGCTCATTCTTTTCTCTTTTTTCATTCTCAAAACTTTCACCCCTTATTAATTTGTGTTGCGATTGCAATTTTCATTATTGAGAAAATTCTAAATTAAATCAATATGTCAAACCCGGGTTCTTTTTGAGCTGTCTTTTAAGCTTTTTATCCTTCTAACGACTATTTACGACAAAATACTACCTATAATTAGTCCGAAAATAACCCGGTTTCAATTTTCTGATAACTGAGCAATAATGAATTTCAACAGGGCTTTTGCAAAGGAGTGAAAATTTGAAACAACCAATGAAAAAAGTCTACATAATAGTAAGTTTATGTTCGATTCAATTTTACTTAGCAATGCAAACAGTTGGTCAAACCGAGGCAACATTTTCTAGTCAGGCTTCATCAGAACAAGTCGTTTCTGCCGCAATTGTGTTTCCTAAAACAATTCAACAACTAGCAACAGCTGCAAAAGATCATTCAACAAGAGCTAATCAATTATATGAATCGATTATGGAAGCAACACTATCTGGTAGCGAACCTGAATTGTCCAAGTTACTTACAAATGTTCTTAATGAGGAACATGAATTATATGGTGAATTACAAAGTTTACATACCATTCAAGACCAAATGGACACCTATCATAATCAAATCCATGAACTTCCAGAAACTGAACAAAGTAGTTATGAATTTGAGAGAAAAGGCTACCAAGCTCTTAACAAACTAATTCTTCAAGTAAATGAAACAATTAATCTACAAAAAATAGAAAGTATTAAATCCACAATTCAAACCGAGCTAAATGAAAGTAAGGAGAAGATTAATAACGATATTATTGAACCTAAAAATGATACAGAATCAAATAAAAGTCATAATTCTGAAAAAGATTCAACTCTAAAGCATGATTCAAATAATTCTGATACAGATTCAACTCTAAAGCACGATTCAAATGATTCTGATACAGTTTCAACTCTAAAGCTCGATTCAAATAATTCTGATAAAGATCCAACTCTAAAGCTCGATTCAAATAATTCCGATACAGATCCAACTCTAAAGCACGATTCAAATAATTCCGATACAGTTTCAAACCAAAATTAAAATTCTAATAATTCTGCAAATACAACTCAAAACGAATAGGTGATATCTCATGTTGAAGAAAGTTTTATCAATTGTAGGTAATATTTTTAAAAGTATTTCTATTGTCATCTTGTGCTTCTTAGCTTTTATTGTGATTTCTTCTAGGTTTACAGGTGGTGATTCCACCATTTTAGGCTATCAATTAAAAGCTGTTTTATCCGGATCAATGGAACCTACCTTTCATACGGGCTCAATAATTGCCATTAAGCTAGGAGCAAATCCTTCAACTTATCAGAAAGGTGATATTGTTACCTTTCACATGGACAATAAGCTGATCACTCACAGAATAGCAGCTGTCCATAAAAAAAATGGTGAAATTTCCTATAAAACAAAAGGTGATAACAATAACGCCCAAGACTTATGGACCGTGTCCCCTCAGAATATCGTAGGAAAATATTCGAATTTCACGATTCCATATGTTGGTTATGCATTAAATTTTGTAAGCTCAAAAGCTGGATCTGCACTATTGTTAATTGTTCCAGGGCTTCTTCTAACTCTTTCAGCAATACGCAATTTGTTTCAATTAAAGAAAGAGTTTGAGCAAAAAACTGCAGGATAAAGTTGGTTAGATCTCTTAAGTACAAAATAAAAGCTTAAGAGTTTAATAAATAAACCTTAAGGGGGAAATGAAATGAGTTTTACTAAGAGAATAGGTCAAGTAGTAATGAGTGGAGCAGTTGGATTATCGTTAATTAGTGGAGGTACATTTGCGTATTTCAGCGATACAATTAAAACTGATAATACGTTTGCAGCAGGTACATTAGACTTAGGTATGAATCCTAATGCTGTAGTTAACATTAGTAATTTAAAACCTGGTGATGAAATCTACCGTGAATTTACGCTTGAAAATAATGGTACTTTAGATATTAATAAAGTTTTATTAAACACTAAATATCAAGTTGAAGATGTAAAAAATGATAACAATGAAGATTTAGCAAAGAATATTAAAGTAACAATCATGTACAACACTAGCAGTGCTACAAATGAGATAGTTGACACGACTTTATATGACTTACAAAATCAAACACCAGATCTAACAGAAATTCAAGGATTTGTTGGTAGTACGAAGGTTCCAGATGGAATTCCAGCAGGTCAAAAGGAAAAGATTTTCGTATTATTCGAGTTTATTGATAATGGACAAGACCAAAATCAATTCCAAGGCGATAAGTTAAAAGTTGATTGGACATTTAACGCTCAAACTGGCGGAAGTACATACTACGACGACACTGATCCTAACAACAACTAAAAATAAAACCACCTAATAGATTAGTTAGGTGGTTTTATTTTTTTAACCTTTTAATCTCCTTTGCTATGGAAAGCTATTCTCGTATATATCCAAAAATTTTGAAATGTCCACGCATTGCTTTTGAATTCTTTCATTCATAACCGTAGTTTGCCAGCTGTACACTTCGTACTCTTTATAATTATGATGACTGATCGGCTTTAATTTGTATTCAAGAGCTATTGCCTTAAAGGCTTCTTTATAGTCTAATTTAGCTTGTTTTAATGCCTTTTTAGTATCCTTAAAGACTGGCATACCTTTGTAATTAGCTCCTATATTATATGCTTTGTTCTCACTAAATTTTATATTCAACTTACCCACATCATACTCTTTTACAACAATTGATAAAGAGTTGTTTTCACATGCAGTTAACCAAAATATTGAAAAGAAAATAAATAGTTTCTTCATTTTATACTCCTCTTAAAGAAGTTCATTCTTCCTATTCTATTTCTATAAGTTTTGAAAAAAGTACTTATTTAAAAGACCAAATCGCTTGCGCGGTTTGGTCTAAGAAGTTGATTCTTATTAATTTATACCTACAGAAGAATATGCATCCATTACTGCCTTTGTTTGTGCAGAAGGCACTCCATTTTTGTCAGGATACATCTCTCTAGAAGACTGAATTAGAGCCTCACGCATATCTTTAAAGTTAGAGGCAGGAGTTAAATGAAGGGTTAAAGCACGATACAATATTTGTTGTAAGGTTGCATTACCCAATCCTTTAATAGTATATCCATTATTCGTACCGCCCTTTGCAATTAAATAAGCAGCCTTGTTGTTAATTCCACTATTAATATGAACTCCACCATTATCTAAATCACCTAAGTATCGCTCATCATACGTATCCGGATAGTAACCAGAAGGCATATAGGTTGTACTAACACGTTTAGAACCTGGATCACTTAGAGAACGAAGTCCCCCATCACCAGGCTTGGTTGGAGTATAGATCGTTTCTCCCATTTCCCATTTAGGGTCCGTTGTAGCGATTGTTTGATACTCTAAATAATCCTGCGCTAATTGTCCAAAAATATCGGCAATTGATTCATTAAGAGCCCCTGACTCCCCTTTATATGTTAAATTCGCTGAATTTGAAATAACACCGTGAGTCATTTCATGTCCTGTTACATCTAATCCTCCAGCTAACGAACCAAGGACAATACCATCGCCATCACCATATAACATTTGCTTTCCATTCCAAGCAGCATTATTCCACTTCGAACCAACATGTACTGTACTTGTTAATGACATACCTTTCCCATCTAAACTATTACGCTTCACCGATAGTTGATAGTACTTATTAATTTTATCAGCATTCATATGAGCAGATACCGCAGCTGGGTCATAGAAAAAGTTAGATGAACTATTTGTTTGTACTTCAAATCCAGTAAACCCTAATAAACCTGAAAGAAGGATAAATGCTGTTTCTGGCATACGATGAGCATCATATGTATTCAAAAGAACAGTATTAAGTGTGCTAGGAGATGATCCATATACAGAGGCACCATGTAAATAACTTGTACCTGTCTTAAGATCTTTCACAGCAGCAAATGATTGCATTTTTCCATTTACATCCAGTCCTCTACCCGCTACTGGAGTCACCTCTGGTAAAGCATAATCAATTGCATTAAAGCTATCAACGATTTGTCCATTTGTCGCATCTACAAAATAGTGAAAATATCCAGGTGCTGGAACTGAAGTTGATGCCTTTACTAAATAAGTTAAATAGTACTTACCTTTAAACGGATAAAGCGTTAATTCTGTATCAATTCCATCGTATCGTTTAACTTCACCAATTTGATCTTCTACCTTTGATTTTGCAATACTAACCGCTTCTTCCTCAGAAATTGCTGCTTCACTTGGAATTATAGAACGACTTAAATTTTTCGTTACATTACCAAATGAGGCAATTACGTTATTATTCTCATCTAACGCTACAGTCTGTCCAGAGGCATAGATTGGTATTCCTTTATACTGTTCGACAGTTCTTACATGGTATGTATTGGTCGTACTATCCGTTTGTTCGCTTATAATTTTGAATTGATCATAAGGTGTTACAGATTTAGTAAATCCACTATCAAGTTTTGAATTAAGGTATGCTTTTACTACTTCTTCTTTACTCAATGCTTCATTAACTGTTGCTGCACTTGCTTTTACATTTACAAATGAAGGTAAAGTTGTTAATCCACCTGAAAAAGCAACAGTTAAAGCCATAACAGCTGGAATAGTCTTCTTTCTCATTCTTTTTTCATTTTTCATTTTCAAAACATTCACCCCTTATTTGAATTGTGTTGCAACCACATTTCTAATTATTCAGAAAATAATGTTTTAAATCAATATGTCAAGGGCGGGTTCTTTTTTGCAAGTATTTACCTTGCATTTTGTCTTTTTACGTTTAAATTCGATAAAAATTTCATGAATTTCTAATCAAAATAACCCGGTTTTAATTTTCTGAAAATTAAGTAATAATGGATTCCAACAGGGCTTTTTGCGAAGGAGTTCTCGATAATGAAAACATCACAGAACAGTTCTTACTCTGAGTTAAAAAATCTGTTAGATCTCTTAAGCACTATAAAAGCTTAAGAGTTTAATAACTTAACCTTAAGGGGGAACATGGAATGAGTTTTACTAAGAGAATTGGTCAAGTAGTAATGAGTGGAGCAGTTGGATTATCGTTAATTAGTGGAGGTACATTTGCGTATTTTAGCGATACAATTAAAACTGATAACACATTTGCATCTGGTACACTAGACTTAAGTATGAACCCTAATGCTGTTGTAAACATTAGTAATTTAAAACCAGGTGATGAAGTATATCGTGAGTTTACTTTAGAAAACAATGGTACTTTAGATATTAATAAAGTTCTATTAAACACTAAATATCAAATCCAAGACGTAAAAAATGATAACACTGAAGATTTAGCTAAGAATATTAAAGTTACAATTATGTACAACACTAGCAGTGCTACAAATGAGATCGTTGAAACATCATTATATGACTTACAAAATCAAACTCCTGATTTAACAGAAATCAATCAATTCGTAGGTAGCACAAAGGATCCAGATGGCATTCCTGCTGGTCAAAAGGAAAAGATTTTCGTATTATTCGAGTTTGTTGATAATGGACAAGACCAAAATCAATTCCAAGGCGATAAATTAAAAGTTGATTGGACATTTAATGCTCAAACTGGTGGCGGTACATACTACGACGACACTGATCCTAACAACAACTAATACATAACAAATAACCACCTAATATACTAATTAGGTGGTTTAACTTTCCCTTAAGAAGCTGACCACTTTGCTTGCGAAGCTTGTCAATTAAGTAGGTGTAAGTTAACAGTTGCAAAGTTGTGATGAAGTAAAATTAAACGGATAAATCTATTCGTTATCGTTAGAAAAAACTTTTTTATTCACAAAAGCAATTTTCTACAATAATGGGTAAACATTATTAAAATGAAAGTTAGAAGTGAATCTATTAATTACTACTTACAAATCAAATCTTTCTTTAATTAATTTAGCAACTTCTTCTGCACTCATATTTGTGTTATTTATTTTAAGATAATTTTCCTTCTGAATTTCCCCTTCTATCGAATTTAATCTAAATTTTTCCATTGTCTTCAATAAATTATCTTCAGACCATTCAATGTCTCTTTTTGTTGGCTTATGTTCTAATCTGTGCGGAGTTTTATTTCGTGCAAGTCTCTCATCGAGTTCTGCTTCAAGTTCAACAAAATAGGTTGTCGCCCCTTTTGACTCAAATATGGTACAAACTTTCTCGACATATTCCCAATCAGATTTTAGATCGAGAGCCCAAACATAAGTAAAAATCATGCCGTATAAGTTACTTTTGGACACCTCTTCAAATATTTCATTTCGAAATAAATTAACTAATCTACTCCCTTCCTTTGTTCCATAATCAAAAAACTTACTAACTAAATCGATTGTCATGTGATTATGAAACAATTTTAAATCTGTTATTTTTTCTAGTGCATGCCCTACAGTCATTTTTCCGACTGCTTGAGGCCCAAATACTAATACAAACTTCATAGAACTCTCTCCCAAATATAACTGAATTTTTCGACTAGTATATCACACTTAAAAATAATTAACTCGATAATAAACGTCAGTATATTTTTAAAAAAGAACTATCTGAAAAATTGCATAAGAAATATTAAAAAAGCAGAAACAAAAGAAAACGAAAATATTCTACGTATATTATCTGTTTACTAAAAATTTACGAAGTTATCAAAAATTTTTTATTACATTTGGGAACTATTGTGTTAAAATCAGCATATAATTTAAAAAACTTTCCCTAGGGAAAAACTATTTGATGTGCACAATAAAACAGGTGGTGGGAAACATGTCACAAGAATCACAAGAAAAAGTCATATATAAAGAAGCTGGATGGAGACAGGAACATACACAACCTAGTTTGCAAGAGGTTCATCGTTCATTATCTGTTCCAAAGAAAGCTAGTAATTTTCGTAAGTTTCTAGCATTTGCTGGCCCAGGATATTTAGTTGCAGTTGGATATATGGACCCTGGAAACTGGGCAACTTCAATAGCAGGTGGATCTGCATTTAATTACAATTTATTATCTGTTATTTTAATTTCTAATCTTATGGCCATCATTCTACAATCATTAGCTGCTAAATTAGGTATCGTTACCGGTAGAGATTTAGCTCAGGCATGTCGAGACCACTTCAGTAAACCTGTATCATTTATGCTTTGGGTGCTTTGTGAAGCTGCAATTGCTGCATGTGACTTAGCTGAATTAATAGGGTCAGCCATCGCTTTAAATCTATTATTTGGTATTCCGTTGTTTTATGGAATTTGTTTGACAACTTTAGATATATTCATTGTTTTACTTTTACAAAATAAAGGATTTAGGTATATCGAGGCTTTTGTTATTTCATTAATCATATTAATTACTGGTAGTTTTGTTTTTGAATTGATTATGTCTCAACCTGATGTAAAAGCTGTATTTGGTGGATTTATTCCAAGTTCTCAAGTTATTACAGATCCAAAAATGCTTTATATTTCTTTAGGAATTTTAGGGGCAACTGTTATGCCTCATAACTTATATCTTCACTCTTCAATCGTTCAAACTAGAAAGTTTGATGTATCAGATGCTGGTAAGAAAGAAGCGATTAAATTTGCAACAATTGACTCAACAGTTGCATTGATGATTGCATTGTTTGTAAACGCAGCGATCTTAATATTAGCTGCTTCAACTTTCTACAAATCGGGTCATACAAGTGTTGCATCAATTGAGGATGCATTCCAGCTTCTTACTCCATTACTCGGTACGACTTTAGCAAGTACATTTTTCGGATTGGCATTATTGGCTTCAGGTCAAAATTCTACTTTAACTGGTACTCTTGCTGGGCAAATTGTAATGGAAGGCTTTTTAAATATTAAGCTTAAACCTTGGATAAGAAGATTAATTACTCGTTTAATTGCTGTTACACCAGCTCTTATCGTCACTTATTTTTACGGGTCAAAAGGAACTGCAGATTTATTAATACTAAGTCAGGTAATCTTATCTTTACAGTTATCTTTCGCGGTTATACCACTAGTTATGTTCACTAGTGATGCTAAGAAAATGGGTAAATTTGTTAATAAAACTTGGCTCAAGTCAGTAGCTTGGACGATTGCTTCAGTTATTGCAGTATTAAATGTATATTTACTTTGGGCAACATTCTTTAAATAATAAAAAAGATTGAACAGATGTTACATTACATTAGTTCAATCTTTTTTTATTTATCCACAGTTACGTTACTTTCCATACATAACCATTTATTTGCTGACTCATACTATTAATATAGTGAAGGAGTTGATGCACTTTGAAGGAAAATGAAACAATCCCTTTTATTCAGGACTTAAAAGATGAATTTCATTCAAGTGCTGATTTTCAATACCGAAAATTTATATGTGATGGTAAAGTTCTTCATCTTTGCTATTTAGATACGATGATAGACTCTGATGATGTTCAAACCCATTTACTACAAAAAATCATCTATAATCCAAAAGAAGATAAAGTAGAATCCAGTGTTTTACAAACGATGGAATTACATTCGAAAGAAGATTGCATTCAAGCAATAATTGATGGCAATGTAGCTATTATTTATGGAGAAAAAGGAATTGCCTTTTCGATATCTCAAAAAATTGATCGTTCGATTGAAGAATCTAGTTCAGAACGTGTTATTGCTGGAACGCACGATAGCTTCGTTGAAAGTTTAAAAACAAATACTACATTAATCCGAAAAAGAATTCGCTCTAAAGAACTTGTCATTAAAAATATGACATTAGGGTCACAGTTTCCTACTACTCTTTCATTGTTTTATATTAATACGCTAATTCCAAAAAACATGATAGAAAAGTTAGAGAAAAACTTAAAAACCCTTGAATCTAAACCTTATGTAGAATCTATCCAAGTACATACTTTACTAGAGGAATCTCCTTTTTCGCCATTCCCTCAAGTAATGCGTACAGAGAGACCTGATCGTACATTTCAGCATTTATTAAAAGGTAAGCCAGCAATAATACTAGATAACGACCCAAATGCATTATTATTTCCTTCTAATTTATATAGTTTTTTTCAAAGTCCCGAGGATTTTAATTTACGGTGGTTGCTTGGCGTATTTTTTTATGCAATTAGGATTATTGCTTTTTGGATGTCCGTCTTATTACCAGCATTCTATATAGCAGTTACTGCATTTCATTCAAATATTTTACCAATTGGAATATTTTATACTCTTAAATTATCGGTAGAAAATGTACCTTTACCTCCGCTTTTAGAAGCCCTTACGATGCAAATTTTCTTAGAGCTTTTAAGAGAAGCATCCTTACGTTTACCACAAGCAGTAGGTTCAACAATTGGTACGGTTGGTGCGATTGTGATTGGAACATCTATTGTCCAAACAAATTTAATATCAAATTCAATGATTGTAGTAATAGCCTTAACCGCTGTTGCATCTTTTACAATTCCAGTGAAAGAAATGTCAACGGCTGCAAGATTAATTGGCCTTCCACTTACAATACTAGCTTCAATATTTGGATTTTTAGGGATCTCCTTTGGAATGTTAATGATTGTCTGCCATCTTTCTAAAATCAAGTTGTTCGGCGAGCGTTATGTTGAAAATCCAGGCTTTAAAGAATTTACACTTCTTAATAGTAAAAAGGTAAAAAAACATGATTAAAAATAAACACTTATTCTTTATCATTCTGACTACACAATTTGGTGTTACGATTTCTCAACTACCTTATACTGTTTATAAAAAAGCCGGACCTGATGGATGGATTTCAGTTTTGCTGACAGGTGTCTTCATCCAAGTTCTTTTGTTCATCTATTACAGCTTGTATAAGTCATTTCCAGATAAAGCCTTTACTGAGTATACAAAAACGTTAATGACTACTTATATTGGCAACTTCATTAATGCTTGTTATTTTTTATACTTTTTTTATATTTGTATCAAATTATCAATCGAGTTTGTTGACGTTATTAATAATTGGATGTTTCCAAATACTCCTCCTTGGATTATTTTCTGTCTATTCATACTTACAGCAATTTTTATTGCCAAAGAAGATATTCAAACGATTGGACGAACTTTTTTATCCTTTTCGTTTATCTTTATTTTTGTCATTCTCTTTTTAATGTTTGCTTATAAAGATGCTCATTTTGGTAGATTACTTCCAGTTGGCGGTAGTGGGATTAGAAAGATCAGCTCGGGAATGAGCTCATCATTTGTAAACATGTTAGGATTTGAAGTGTTTCTCTTCCTATCCACTCATTTTGAAAAGACAAAAAAGAAGCTATTTACTATTTCAATGGCCAACCTAGTTTCAACAATCTTATTTACATTTGTTGTATTGACATGCTATGTATCACTAAGTCACTACCAAAGTACAAAGATAACGTACCCAATACTCTATATTATCAAAGGCTATCAGCTACAAATGGTCGAAAATCTTCATATTATTTTACTAAGTTTTTGGACAATCATAATCGCTTTATCAATTATTATTTATTTCTATATTCTTAGCGATGGCATTCTAAAACAGTTCAAAACTAAATTTCAAAATCGCACTTTAATTGTTATCGTCATCTCTTTCATTTTGATTTGTACATATCCTATATTTTCAATACCAATTATAGACAAAATACAATTTCTACGAATCAGTATATACTTTGACACTATTTTCATCATCGTCATTCCGTGCCTATTATTTATCGTAAATAAAGTAAGAAGGTTGATAACTTGATAAAAAAATTAACCAGTTTGCTCTCCCTACTTTTCGTTACTGTAATATGTACTGGTTGCTGGGATCAGAGACCAATAAAAGATCGAATGTTAATTAATGGACTAGGTTTTGACATTAAACAAGATCATAAAATTGAATTAAATGCTTCAATTTTAAATATTATTGGTAAAGGAACTGGGGCATTTGATTTAGAAAATGAATTAATTACTACAGAAGCAGATTCAATAACTGATGCCGCAGTGAAAGTTCAAACGGTTTTACCTGGTGGAATTGAAACTGCTAAAACAAGACTTTTCTTATTAGGAGAAGATTTCTCGAAAGAAAAATTCCAATTTATCTTAGACCAGTTTAACCGTACTCCATTTACAAATGTAAATGTGAATGTTGTTGTAACGAACAAACAACAAGCAAAAGATATTCTAACATTAGAAAACGTGAATAAACCAATTTCATTTATTATTAATGAAACAGTGGATCGAGCAAAAAGATTATCAATTATTCCAAATATGGATCTTCAGAAAGTATTTACACTGATTACAGATGTTGGGATTGACTTAGTATTACCTGTAATTGATGAAACAAAGGATAAACATGCTGGTGTGTTAGGAGCTGGACTATTTCATAAAGGATCTTACACTGGTAAATATATTGAAAAATCTGATGCTCCGTTAATGTTGATGATGATGGATCAGTTTAACACTACTAGTTTACTCTCTACTAGGATAGAAAAAGAAAATTCAAATGTATCACCATACAATATTCTATCCTACGAAATACGCAGGCCTTCGAGAAAATTGATTGTCCATGCGTCAAATACTAAAATTGATGTTGATATTCCAATAAAAGTAAAATTAAGAATTGCTGAATCTACAAATAGACAACATTTATCTAAAAAAGAAATAAAGTCAATGATTGAAAAAGATTTAAATAAAAGAGCAAAAGACGTAATTAAGCAAACTCAACAAGCAAATAGCGATGTTATAGGTGTTGGACGATACATTAAGGAGCATAATCCTAACCTATGGAAATCATTGGACTGGGACAAAAAATATCCTACAATTCAAATCCATCCAAAATTTAATATTTATATATCAAGTACAGGGGTTCTTGAAACATAAAAAAACAGAAAAATCTTAATGATTTTTCTGTTTTTTTATGTTTATTAAAATTTAATTTTTGATGATAAAACATACTAGCTTGTCTAACAAAGTCTAATTCTATGGTGTTTAAAGTTTGAACTGCAAATAAGGGATGCATCTGCGCAAATAAAGGATGAAAAGTTGCAAATAAACAGCGGACTGCAAATAAAATCTGAAAATCGCAATTAAAATTGGCAAAACTGCAATTAAAAATAGAGAATCGCAATTAAAATTTGTAAAACTGCAATTAAATCCGAGAGAATCGCAAATATGAATAGAAATTACCCATACCAGTAAAGGTAATATGACCTTAAAATTGTAAGATTGTTGATACTTTCGATTGGAAAACCCTTTAATTCATACAAAATCGAATAAAAAAATTGATAAAAACCACCTACATTTTCTTTAAATCTCAACTACAAATGAAAACGCATCTGAGATACCTCCCACTACTACCAGGAACACGAAACGTAAGTACATTAAAATTGATGCGTTCTTTTTACAAATAAAGGGGACGCCCCTGTGTCAGTTAAACCGACTTTCTAGGACAGCCCCATTTTCAGACTAAATATCGTATATTGCCTAAGCTTTTTTTAAAAATTCATCAATGATTGAAATTTGCTCATTCGTATTTAATGCAGGTGCATGACCAACTTTAGGTATTGTTTCCATTTGAAACTTCTGGGTTTCCTTCATTTTTAATGCTACATCAAGTGGCAAGACATCCGAAACTTCTCCTCGAATAAGTAAAATTTTTGATTGAATAGCCTCCCAGTAATTCCACAAAGTTAAATCTTCTGTATGCTGAAATTGTAAAGCAATCTTTGGATCATAATCAGGGCCAATTCCACCCTCATCTCTTCTACGGCAAGAGTTTTGCGTAAAATCATTCCATTCTTCTTCGCTCGAAACACCGAATGAATGATAAATTAATTTATAGTAATTCTTCAATTCAGTAAATGTTTTAAATTGAGGTGGTGTTCCAACATAGCTAATAATTCTCTTAATTCCTTCAATATCTTGTGGTTGGTTTTCTGAAGCTCCTGCCCCAATATCATTTAATGCTAAATGGGAAATACGATTTAGATGTTTCGGCGTACCAGCAAGTCGCATTCCAATTGCTCCACCCATCGAAGTCCCTACCCAACGAACTTGTTCAATTTCTAAACGGTCTAATAAACCAATCGCTATATTTACATAGTTTTCAAAACAGTAATCTTGCTCAGGAGAGGTGCTCCACTGACTTAATCCTCGTCCTATCGTATCTGGGCAAATTACATGATAATCCTTAGCTAAATGACGAGCTAAAATATCAAAATCCCTACCATTTCTAGTTAAACCATGCCAGCAAACAACTGTTGGATTTTTTCTTTCTCCCCATTCTGCAAAATGAAGCTCCATTCCATTAATCGATTCAAACCGAGACTCAGGATAGAAAATATTAATCACTCCATTCATTTTAGTGTCCACTTTATGTAATATTCGATTTTTATAAAAATATCCCTATAAAAACTAGAGAGAAAATACTGAAAAGATTCGGGTCTATTTAAATAATAATAATGACAAATACAACACAATCATGAATATTAAAAAAGAAAATAGAATTGATACAAGAATAATTGAATTATGAGTAGGTAAAAATTTTCCATTTTGAATTTCTTTCCGCTTTTTACTGTACTGAATAGTAGCTAATACACCCGTAATAAAACCAACAACACATGCATATATGCCAAGAAAAATTGCTAATGTATTAATGAATTGGTTATCACTAATTTTAATTGTAAAGTGTAGTGACGTTGTTAAAAACCCTACACCAGTAATTGAGATTGCAGTTCGCAACCATGCTAAATATGTCCTTTCATTAGCTAGATGCTGTTGTGCATATTTAACACTTTCATCTGATAAATCATTTACTTTACTTAAAGAGACCATATTAAATTACCCCAATCAAAGATTTATAGAGTGATAAACTTAACGAAAACATATCTTAGTTTTAGTTTAATCTTTAATATTTAAGATTTAGTAAAACTTAGATTACGTTTTGATAAAATTGAAATGGGGTAAAGTAAATCTATATTATTTACGAAGGAGTTAACAGAAGACTTCTATATAAATAGAACAAATAACAGCATTAGTATTAGCTATCAAAAATAAAACGATCAAAAAGATGGTAATTCAGTCCATCTTTCTGACCGTTCAATCTAACTATTTTTCTGTTTGTTGAAATTCGTTTTGAACCTTTTCCAAAAGGTTTTTTTCGGTAATTAAACGATAGCCTGTAAGAGCCAATGCTTTTGCCCCCGTTACTAGAGCATGATCACCAAGTGGCGACCTTGCAGCTTCACGGAATTCATTCGTATGAGCTATTAAATCATCAGGTCCAATTTTAATATATGCGTGAGAAGTAGGAACAACATGGCTTACGTTTCCTGCATCAGTGGATCCAAGACCACCGCTTTTGCCATTTACTTCTTCACCCAATAGGCTTAGTTCTTCACCTACAATCTCATCAAGAGATTGATTGATAATAAAATCATGGACTTCATTTTGGAATCTTTCAATTTTCACTGTACTACCAGTTGCAAGTGCTGCTCCTTCGGCAATATTTCGAATTTTAGTTGATACTTCCTCTGTACGCTTCCAAGTACTGGCACGGATGAAAAATCTTGCTGAAGCATATTCTGGAATAATATTTGGTGCATCGCCTCCATGAGTAATAATTCCGTGTATGCGTACATCACTAGAAAGTTGCTGACGAAGGGCATTAATTCCATTGAATAATTGGATTACTGCATCTAAAGCATTAATTCCATGTTCTGGTGATCCAGCAGCATGGGCAGCTCTTCCATAAAAATGGAAGTCTAATGGATCTACTGCCAAAGTTGGACTCGATAAACCTGTTTTACCACTTGGGTGGAGCATAAGTGCTGCATCAACACCTTCTAGTAATCCGTGTTTTACGAAACTCCCCTTAGCGCTTCCATTTGGTCCCCCCTCTTCTGCAGGTGTTCCAAATATGACAACCTCTCCTCCGGTCTCAGAAATAACTTCAGCAAGAGCGATTCCTGCTGCCACACTTGTTGTTCCAATAATATTATGTCCGCATGCATGACCAAGACCAGGTAGTGCATCGTATTCTGCTAAAAAAGCGATGGTCGGTCCTTGCTTAGATGACTTTTTCCTTGCTACAAAGCCTGTTTCATGCCCCGCTATATTACGTGTTACATCGAAACCAGCTTCTACTAGAATTTTAGTATGTGTTTCTGATGCAAAAAATTCTTGATTGCCAATTTCAGGTTTCTCATGAATCTTGTGGCTAATTTCAAGATAAACTTCCTTCGATTCCTCAATACTTTTCACAATTTGTTCTCTTTGTGTTTCAATTTTAACTGTCATTTAAACTGATCTCCCTTCCATTCTTTTAAATAAGCATGAACTAGCTTTATAGATTTTTAATTTTATCAACCGAAATGACTACTGGAACCGTAGCGCCTTTGTCACGTTTAATAATGTAATCATGAACTTCTTTTGATTGATAAGCCTTTACAATCTTTGAAAAATCCTTGTCATTTTTATTCTTCGTACGAGATGCAATAACATTGATATACGGCATAGCTGCTTTATCATTTGGATCTTCTTTATAAAGTGGATCGTTTGCAGGGTCTAAGCCTGCTTGAACGGCAAATCCATTATTGATGATAGCTGCTGCCACATCATCCAATGATCTAGCTGTTTGCCCTGCAGCAATCGGTTTGATTTTTAGATGCTTAGGATTTTCTTTAATTTGTTCAATACTTCCTTTAGGGTCAAAATTATCTACTAAACTAATTAACTTTGAAGATTGTAATAGTTTAAGTGCACGGCCTGCATTCGTAACATCATTTGGTATCGTAATAGTTGCTCCATCTGGAATATCACTTAACTTTTTAAACTTATGTGAGTAAATTCCCATTGGCGCAATCACCGTCGAGCCAATCGCAGAAATATCTAAATTATGATCACCTTTAAATTGGTTCATATACGTAATCGTTTGAAAAGCATTTAAATCAAGACTACCGTCATTAAGTGCTGTGTTAGGTTGAACATAATCTGAAAATGAAATAATTTTCAATTTAATGCCTTCACTTTTTACTTGTTTTTGTACAATATTCCAAAGTTCATAGTCATCACCGTTAATACCAATCTTAACCGTTCTCTCCTTTCCGTTACCTGATGATGCTTTAGAACCACATGCTGATAATACCGAAACCGTTAATAATAATGCTGCAAAAATAGTAAAAAACTTTTTCATCCTCTTTTCCTCCTTACATATCTTGACCACGTATTTCCTAAACTTTGTATGAGTTGAACAATAACTACTAGTAATACAACTGTAATGACAATAACCAATGTTTCAAAGCGCTGATAACCATATGTAATAGCTAAGTCACCTAATCCCCCAGCACCAACGGCACCAGCTGCCGCAGTCGATCCAATCAATCCAATCGTTGCAGTTGTAAATGATAGAATCAACGATGGAATCGCTTCAGGTAAAATAAACTTCAAGATGATTTGAAACTTTGTTGCTCCCATTGAATAGGCTGTTTCTAGCACCCCTTTATCAACTTCTAGCATGGAATTCTCAATCAATCTTGCCAAATAAGGTCCTACAAAGATTGAAAGCGGAACAATTGCTGCAATTACACCAATGGACGTTCCCGTCAATAATCTAGTAAACGGTATAATGGCAACTAGTAAAATAATAAATGGTACAGATCGAACAATATTTATAATGGTATTTAACAACGTAAATAAAGGTTTGTTTTCCATTATATGACCTGGCCTTGTTACAACTAGGATTATACCCAACGGCAATCCTATGATTGTGCCAAAAATAAATGACCCTAGCACAGTTAGAAATGTATCTTGAGTTGCCTGCAAAAACTGCGGCCAAAAGAATTCCCAATTAAGCTCCATTTAACTCAACCTCCCTTACGTCTATCCCCTTTTCCGAAATAAATTTTATAGCTTTTGCGCTTTCCTCTTTTGTTCCTTCTAGTGCCACAAGCAAATTCCCATAAGGTCTTTCTTGTAGCTCTGTAATGGATCCATAAAGAATATTTAAATGGATATCGAATTTTTTAAGAACCTCTGATAATAATGGGTTACCTGCCTTGTCACCTAGGAAGACTAATTGATAATATTTTCCCTTTGATAATGATTTCGATAACTTAGATGGCACCTCATTTTGTAATACTGTGTTAACAAAATTCTTTGTAATACTTTTTTGTGGATTCGTAAATACGTCGTAAACATTACCTTCTTCTACAATTTCACCATTATCAATGACGGCCACTTTATCGCATAGATCACGAATTACACTCATTTCATGGGTAATAAGGAAAATTGTAAGATTATAGGATTTATTTACCTTCCTTAAAAGCTCTAATACATTCTTTGTTGTTTCAGGGTCTAATGCAGATGTAGCTTCATCACATAGCAAAAGATCTGGATCTGTTACGAGTGCCCTTGCAATCCCCACTCTTTGCTTTTGTCCTCCCGATAAGTGGCCCGGAAATACATCTTGCTTCCCTGTAAGTCCTACAAATTCAATTAACTCCATTACCTTTTCCTGGACATCTCGTTTCTTTTTTCCTTCTAGATATAGCGGCATTGCTATATTATCAAATACCGTTTTGGCAGAAAGTAGATTAAAGTGTTGGAAGACGACACCAATTTTTCTACGTGTCTTACGTAACTCTTCATCTTTTAATTTCATTAAGTCCAATCCATCAATGAAAACTGATCCTTCTGTTGGCTCCTCAAGTCTATTTAAACAACGAATCAATGTACTTTTTCCTGCTCCGGAAAAACCAATGATCCCAAAGATCTCTCCTTTCTCAATTTTCATATTAATATTATTTATAGCTTTAATTGGTGGTCTTCCAGGATAAACCTTGGAGACATTTTTAATTTCAATCAAATTACTTCCCCCAATGCAAGTTATTTCAATTCACTATAACTAAGTAAACAGATTTGAAAACTAGGTTTTATAACTATATATCCCCCTTTTTCTCCTATGGCACCTCATCAAAAAACCCCTCTTCTTATCCAAGAAAACAGATAAGAAGAGGGGTTATAATATATAAGCCACTTTACTTCTTATCTTTCAAATCGCATGAACGATTTGCAGGAATTAGCACGGTATTTGTTACGAAACAACAAACCCGTTGCCGAGGTATCGCAGGGCCAGTCCCTCCACCTCTCTGGATAAGTAATAGAATTTATTAAGTTTTTAAATTATTGTGTTCATGTTATCTCTCTTTTTATAATCCGTCAAGAACTATTTTTAAATTTTTTAGTCAAAATTGAGTTTTGATAATAGTAATTTTATTAAACACACTGTTTGGCATAAGTCTTAGGTCCTTCATATTCAAATCAAGAAACTTATTTCATAAACCGTTTGGAATAGGTCTAGATACACATTTTTTAGTTTTTATTAGTAATTCATTTAAAAGAAGGAAAAAAAGCAGACAAGGATAGAACTTGTCTGCTTTTTTGAATTGTGCCTACCATAATGTAGGCTTTACCACCATGAACCATAGCATGATCATCAAAAGAACGATGTAAATCCAGATAGATCGACGAAGCTTCTGAATCAACATTCTCCCGTCATGGGTTGGTTCACTGAATTTCCGAATGGTCGGTGAAAAGGCTCTAGCTAGGAAAAATAATGAACTCACCAAAAGAAGAATAGTCATCACAATCCAAGATGTTTTCCACGACCAATGGCCCGCTAGTACCAACAAGATCCCTGATCCAACCAGTACATGCCCAGCATGCTTTGCCAATCTGACAGCAAACCGGAATACATCCAAATAGCTCTGTTGTATCGCGGACTGTGTGGTATGCAGCTTTTTAAGTATAGGAATCAATACAAAAAAAGGACCAATCGATAAAATTACACTAGCAATATGTATGTAAAGAAGCAGTCTATACAGCATAAAAATTAATCTTGGATGAGACGAAACTCATGAACCCATACCCTCATTTTTGGCAGCCAAGGCATTCCAGGATGGATTGATAAGATCGATTGCTTATACTCTTCCACTGTCGCATAGCCTTCTTGCTTAGCATCCTCATCTGTTAATTCACCAAGGGATTGAGAATAAACTTTTTCAACAACATACTGGTGATTTTGAAGGGTCATCACTTCCCCAACATCTGCATATCTTCCGTTTCGGCGAGTAGCAGTTTTTTGTCCTGCTAATACCTTTTTGACATCCTCTTGAAGAGTAACAAGGCGTTCAATCGTACATGTTTTTGGTGGTAAAGCGTTCGTTTCATTTTGATTTGACATTTAATCCATTCTCCATTTCATTTTAATTTTATAGTTAAGTCTATTAAAAAAAACGACTAGTTCCATTTTAATTAAATTAGTACATGATTAGCAAATTTTATTTAAGAATATTGCAATAAGTACCACCATAATAGGGACCAATAAAAAAACAGAAAAACTCCCAAGATAGTTTTTCTGTTTTTTACAGTTAATACTCATTCAGCTAATCCATGATTTAATAATCGTAATCCAAATCTTCAAAGCGGTAAAACCAATTAATACTGCCAGAATTCCTCGTAAAACCTGCGTTTTTGTTTTTTTGCCTATTTTTGCTCCTAATGGTGAGGCAATTAAACTTGCAATAACAACAATAATTGTAGGCAAAATTTCAACCTGACCAGTAGAGATTTTCCCAATCGTTACGCCTATTGAAGAGATAAATGTAATGGCTAATGACGAAGCAATTGTCACACGAGTTGGTATTTTTAAGATTGTTAACATGATTGGTACTAACAGAAATGCTCCTCCTGCACCAACAATACCCGCACTAATTCCAACGATAAATGCCAAACCTGAAGCAAGCCAAACATTAATTGAAATTTGACCATCTGCTGACATCTCGACGTTTTTTCTAGGAATAAACATTAAAACGACCGCAATCATTGCTAAAATACCATAAACAAGGTTAATACCATGTTCTGAAAGTAGATTTGAACCAAATCCACCAAGAAAACTTCCTATTAGTACACTTATTCCCATACTTAATATAACTTTTTTATTTAAATAACCGCTTTTACGATAACTTAATACCCCACCTAAAGTTGCAAATACTACTTGGACAGCACTTATACCTGAGACTTGATGTGGTGTAAAAGCAGCAAATCCTAATAATGGAGGGATAAATAAGAGCATTGGATAATTTATAATCGCTCCACCAATTCCTACCATCCCTGAAATAAAGGACCCAAAAAAACCAACTAAGAAAAGTACTAAAATTAAGGTCCATTCCATTTTAAGTCCCCCTATAATAGAAAAGGAGATGTGACTCTTAACTCTCCTTTTCATATTAATCTTTTAACTTATCCCTTTTTAATCCAAAATTTTAAAACATTGTCTTCTTCTGTATAATTTAATAATTCGTGTCCACCTGATTTAGCCCAAGCTGCAAGGTCGTTTTTAGCACCTTTATCAGTTACATGAATTTCAAGTACTTCGCCTGCTTCAATCTCTGCAATTGCTTTTCTTGTTTTTACAATTGGAATTGGACATGCTAAACCTTTTGCATCTAATAATTTTGTAGTTTTCATTCTATTCTCCTCCAAGTCTCATTATCGTACTGCACAGCGATTTGGACCAATTTCCATTTCTCTCTGTTTTTCTTCATTTAAATTAATTTTGCCCATATTCACTTCACGGATTTCTTGATATGAGTTGGGTTGTGGAGGTAAGTTCTCAGTTACTAATTTTCTAAACTCACTTTCACTCTCAATGTTCAATCCATGATTCTGATCAAATAAATATCCTAGTTTCTTATAAACACTACCATCTTCGTTCAATTCACTAATCACCATAAAATGTGATGGAAGCACAATTAATTCAAGCGATAAATTTCGGTATTTTTTATAAAGGGTTTCGCGTAAGTCCCCTACCCAATCCTCTGCCATACCAGCAAGATCAGGTCTACCAATTGAATCGATAAATAAAATATCACCAGAAAGTAAGAACTTTTCATCAATAACAAATGAAGTTGATCCGATTGTATGACCTGGTGAATAAAGAGCCTCGATATTGATTGACGTTTCACCAATCAATACCTTATTACCATCTTCTAATGGACTATATTCAAAAGTAACTTCTTTAGCATCCTTTGGCGGTAACCAGTATGTTGCTCCCGTAATCTCAGCAATTTTTCTACCACCAGAAATATGATCTGCATGAAGGTGAGTATCAAATACATTTGTGATTTTTGCGTTCTTTGTATTTGCAAAATCAATGTAGAGATCCGTCATTCGAGTAGAATCAAATATAGCTGCCTCATTATTTGAGATAACCATATAGGATAAACATCCCTTGCCGATTCTGACAAATTGATACAGCTCTCCACCATTTTTCAAATCTGCAATTTTTACTGGTTCTAGATGTTCACTCCACTCTTTCATTCCGCCTTTAAGGTAAGCTACGTCTAGTCCCTCGTCTGAAAGCATCTCTGCAATCATGATGGAAGACCCTTCTTTAGCACACACAACTAAAACATCTTTACTTGTAGGTATCTTATCTAAAATATCTTCAACCCCATCAAGTAAATCAAAATAAGGTATATTTAAATGTTCAAAATTTGAACCTTCAATTTTCCAATCGTTATAACCATCAGTATTTCGTACATCTAGAATAAATAGTTCTTCTTTATCAAATATTTTTTTTGTAATCTCTTTTGCAGACATTGCTGTGACTGCCATATCTTATACCCCCTATAGTATAATTTCATTCAAAAAAAATTAGATTAACCTTTTATGCTCGTTGTTTTCCCAGACCATTCAGTCATTCCAGGAATGACATTAAATACATTAGTAAAACCGCTAGAAAACAGTAATTGAGCAGCAAGATCACTACGGTTTCCAGTTCTGCAAACAATATATATTTCATTATCTTTATTTAATTCTGTCATACGGTTCTCCAATTCACCTAAAGGGATTGATACCGCATTTGGTATATGATTAAATACATATTCTGCTTCTTCTCTTACATCTAAAACGATTATATTTTCGTTTTGTAGCTTTTGATTTAATTGATCGTTCGAAATGACGTTTTCAAATCTTTTTTCAATTGTATTTTCATCTGAAGATTTTCTTAAATAATGAAGTAATACTTCTCCATTTTCAATTGTACCTAAATATTGATTTCCAGTGCTTTCCGCCCAAGCTTTAATGTCTGCTTTTGAACCTTTATCAGTCGCTTGAACCTCAATCACTTGTCCATTATCTAGATCCTTCATTGCTTTTCTAGTCTTTACAATCGGCATTGGACAAGCTAATCCTTTTGCATCTAATTTCATGTTAGTTTTAATGAACTCCATATTATGACCTCCGCACTTATGATACCACCTAGGGTATTAATTTAATCAAAAAAATTATTCTACGTTTCCTTCCCAAGAAAGCATTCCGCCTACCATGTTTTTAACGTTAAACCCTTGAGATTGAAGGAATTCCGTTGCACGCCCACTTCGAGCACCTGAACGACAAACCATAATATATTCTTTTGATTTATCTAATTCATGTAATCGAAATTCGATTAACCCAAGTGGAATATGAATTGCTTCATGGATTTTTCCAGCTGCAACTTCATCTACCTCACGTACATCGATAA
The DNA here is from genome assembly GCF_900112535.1 of Bacillus sp. UNCCL81. NCBI lineage: Bacteria > Bacillati > Bacillota > Bacilli > Caryophanales > Bacillaceae > Bacillus > Bacillus sp. UNCCL81. Next base: position 165,262 of record NZ_FOMF01000008.1, read on the forward strand.
TATTTACTTCTTTTCCAGTTTTCAATTCATTTTCAAGCTCAATCGCAGTAATTTCATTCATGTCATTCAAATCCTTTCTAATTAAATAAATAAGTTAACTTGACCTTCTTCTGCTTCACCTAAGTAGGCTGCAACACCAGCATATTGAATATTCTCTAATAACTCTTCGGTTTGTAGACCTAACAGATCCATTGTCATTGTACATGCTACTAAATTTATATCTTGTTCTTGGGCCATTTCAATTAATTGTGGCAAAGGAACTGCATTATGCTTTTTAATAATATCCTTAATCATTTTTGGACCGAAACCAGCAAAGTTCATTTTAGAAAGTCCCATTTTATCAGCGCCTCTAGGCATCATCTTTCCAAACATCTTTTCAATAAAACCTTTTTTTGTTGCTACATGTTCACTTTTTCGTAAAGCATTTAGTCCCCAAAATGTATGAAAAATGGTTACTTCATGATCAAAAGCTGCTGCACCGTTCGCAATAATATAGGCGGCCATTGCTTTATCATAATCTCCACTAAATAAAATGATATTTGTTTTCTTAGTTGTCATATTCCTTCTCCTTCTCGTTCTTTATACCCATTGGGGTATATTAAAAAACAAAAAAATATATTATATCTTATATATACTATTACCCCTATGGGTATATGATATTAAAAATAAAAAATGGTGTCAAACCATTTCTTCTTATCTACTTTTTACAAGTAAGTTTACTGCTTCCTTCACTAAATCTTCGGCATCTTGCCCGTTTTCATTCGCATTTCGGACACAATCAACTAAATTTGAGCTTACTATTACGCCAATCGTACGATCCAAAGCTGATTTAACTGCTGATAACTGTGTAATGACATCTTTACAGTCTTTATCTTCTTCCATCATTTTTAAAATTCCACGAATCTGTCCCTCAATTCGCTTTACTCTATTTTTTACTGGATCATCATAATTCATTAAATCACCCCTAACTTATAAAACTAAGCTTAACCATTTTTTTAAGAATATATGTGCGATATTCTTACTTAAAATATATACCCCACAGGGTATATTGTCAACCATTTAATTTTATATAAATTAGTCTTCTTTTAGTAAGTTAAAAGTAGATATGTAAAAAAAGATCACAATAATGTAATCTTTTTTTTCAAAGTTTTGCAATATAAAACAGTTTAAACGGAAAAACAATATTAAGTGGAACATTATTAATGTTAAATTTAGTGATTTATTATTTAATGTTAAACTATAGTAATTGTTTTTTTCAGAAGTTAAAAATATTAGAACAAATTTTAGATAAAATAATTTCAAATGATACTATATATAAGTTGGTGCTCGTGCTCGATTGACCTCAAACTGATTAACTATCTGTTATATTGCACTAAGTAAAGGATATTAAATTATGTTCTTATCATAAACTTTTTTTGATGGATTAGTTGATTGGAATGGAGGGATGCTCGACTCCTATGGGATATGCGGGAAGGCTAAAGACCCCGCAGGCTTGCCGAGGAGGCTAAAGAATCTCGCCCCATGGAAAGCGAGCATCCTGTAATGGAAATCAACATCATTCTACTCCTTTTACGAAAACTTGATAATTAATTGACAAGATTGTTTTTCAAGCGTTACCTTGAAATTTTAAGATTTTACAGTCATCCCCATCTCAAAATAAGTACCTACTTCCATAACTGCTTCGTCTTTATGAATAAAGTCATTTTTCTCTTTTAAATAAAGATAATCATTAGACCATTCGCCAATGTTTTGAATTATATCTTTTAAAGCATTAGTGAATATGACTACTTCTTCATTCGTAGTCGTTGGATGGACACTCATGCGAATCCAACCAGGCTTTACGCTAATATTGCCATTATCGATTTCATCTGTAATTGCTTTAGACATTTCTCTTGTAATATTCAGTAGCATATGTCCATAAGTACCCGCACATGAACAACCACCTCGTACTTGAATACCGTAACGGTCATTTAACAATCTAACTACTAAATTATGATGAATATCTTTTAAATAAAAAGAATAAAAACCTAATCGTGGATTACTTGAATCTTCAAGTAAGACTACATTTTCAATTGTACGAAGCTCATCTAATACGATGTGTGCCAATTCTTCTTCACGATTTAATATATTCGCTGTACCCATTGCATTTTTTACTTTAATTGCAAGAGCTGTTCTAATTGTTTGCAGAAATCCTGGAGTACCGCCATCTTCTCTTTCACGAATATTGTTAATGTATTTTTTCTCCCCCCATGGATTTGTCCATTCAACAGTTCCTCCGCCTGGATGATCAGGGATTTTATTTTGATACATTGTAGAGTCAAATATCAAAACTCCACTACTACCAGGTCCTCCTAAAAATTTGTGTGGAGAAAACAGAATGGCATCTAGTTTTTCCATCGGATCACTAGGATGCATATCAATGTCAACATACGGCGCAGAAGCTGAGAAATCCACAAAACAAACGCCATTATATTCATGCAATAGTCTAGCTAGCTTATGATAAGGTGTAATTAATCCAGATACATTAGAACAAGCACTGAAAGATCCAATTAATTTTCGTTTATTTTTATAAAACTCAAGTCGATTTCTTAAATAGTTTAAATCGATTACATTATTAGTACAATTAGGTACAACTTCTACATCACAAATCGTTTCCAACCACGAAGTATGATTGCTATGATGCTCCATACTTGTTATAAAAACAACTGGTCTTTCTTCCTCAGGTATACTTAAACGGAAGTGGAAATTTTCATGTATTTTTAGGCCTAAAATGCGTTGAAATTTATTCATAACTCCAGTCATACCTGATCCATCCGTAATGATTGTGTCGGAAGCGCTTGCATTAACATGCTCTTTTATAATCTGTAATGCTTCATGATAACAATTCGTCATCGTGCTTCCAGTAATATTTGATTCAGTATGCGTATTTGCAACATACGGCCCAAAAGTTGAAAGTAATTTTTCTTCAACTGGTCCATATAACCTACCACTTGCAGCCCAATCCAAATAAATAATGTTCTTTTCACCAAATGGCGATAAGAATGTTTTTTCATTTCCAATAATCTCTTTTCTAAATTGTGAAAAATACTTTTCTAAATTCAATTTTATCGCTCCTAATGAGAAAATGTTGTGTGCTTTTTAATCGGAAGCTCTGTTTAGATAATTAAGATAAAACCGAGTATTCCAATACCCAATAGGGTATTATACAAAATGCACTGAAGCCAGTCCGCTCATGACGGAATGGCTTTTTTAAAGTAATTTATCAGTTTTAAAACAGAACCAATTAGAAAATATCTTGCGTCAAAATCTAAATAGAAAACTTATTTACATATACAAATATATGTCATATTATTCTGTATTAAAAGAATTTTTTCACTTTTAAAATATTAGTAAAATTTTACACTATCTATTTTATTTAAAAAGAGACCCTTTTTGATAGTACTCTTTCATCATTTTTTCTGGGACCATACTACCACCTGTAGCCCAAATGACATGGGTACTTTTTTCCATTTTTTTCGATAAATTATTTTTTAGTAAATAATCTTTGCCTTCTTTAAATAATTTAATTGGACCAATCATACCAGCTAGTGCCGACGGTTCTAAATAAAGATCCTCAGTATCAACTAACTCTTTTAACATGGTGTATAGTTTTTCATCACTTATTGTGTAGCTACCGCTTAAAAAAGGCTCGATGATTTTTCCTACAAAACCAGATGGTCTCCCTACAGCTAGGCCATCTGCATCCGTTTTATTATCAATGCCAAAATCTTGTACAGAAACTTGATCGTGAAGACCTGTCATTAATCCAATCAACATACAAGGAGAATGAGTTGGCTCAGCAAAAAAGAAATGAACATTATCTTTAAATAATAGTTTCAGACCAAATGCGACACCACCTGGTCCTCCTCCAACTCCGCAAGGTAAATAAACAAATAATGGATTATTTTCATCTATTGTAATGTCTAATTCTTCAAATTGCTTTTTTAAACGTGAAGCTGCTACTGCATATCCTAAAAATAAATCATTTGAATTTTCATCATCTACAAAATAACAATTAGGATCTGCTTCTGCTTGAGTTCGTCCTTCTTCTACTGCCTTACTATAATCCGCCTCGTATTCAATAACATTTACATTTTTACTTCTAAGTAAATCTTTTTTCCATTGCTTTGCATCCGCTGACATATGTACGGTTACTCTAAAACCTAACTTAGCACTAATAATGCCAATGCTCATACCTAAATTACCAGTGGACCCTACAGCAATTGAGTAGTTGGAGAAAAATTCTCTAAAAATATCACTATCTATTTTTGAGTAATCATCTTCAATCTTTAATAGATGATGCTTTATAGCTAGGCTTTCAGCATGCTTTAATATTTCATAAATGCCACCTCTTGCTTTAATTGATCCTGATATTGGCAAATGGCTATCACATTTTAAAAATAATTCTCCTAATATAGTTTGTTGGAAATTTTTCTCTAACGATTGTTTCATAGAAGGAATTTGTACCAAAGGAGATTCAATAATGCCGTTTGTATCTTTTGTTTCTGGAAAAACCTTTGAAATATATGGTGCAAACCTTTTTAATCGCTCATCCGCATCGTTTACATCATCTTGAGTAAGTGGTGACAGTTTCATTGCTTTTTGAAACGTCTCAAAATTTGGGTTCAACCAAAGATATTCCTCTAAGTTCATCAGTTTTTTTAGGGTTGGATAATTTTCTATATATGTCTGTATATCAATTCTTTCCATCTATATACCTCCTAGACTTAATCTGTTTATATGTAGTTTATCAGATATTATCACTTGAATAGCTTTGATTGTTAATCTTTTGTAAATTCACATGAAAAGAGATTGGTTTAGATTTTGATTCAAACTATACTGTTTTTATGTATCAGTTGTTGGAGGAAAATATGAATTCTAATCATAAAAATAATAAGTTATCTCTTTTGTTAGAAATACTTATTGTTTCTACTAAACTGGGTTTAACTTCTTTTGGTGGACCAATCGCTCATTTAGGTTATTTTCGTGCAGAATATGTAAAAAGGAAAAAGTGGATTGACGATCAAAACTATGCTGACCTAGTCGCTTTGTCACAATTTTTACCTGGACCGGCAAGCAGTCAGGTTGGCATTGGTATTGGGGTAATACGTGCAGGTGTCTTAGGAGGCATTGTCTCATTTATTGGATTTACATTACCATCAGTCATTGTACTTGTGTTATTTGCATTATTACTACAAGACTTGGATATAAAAAATTCCGGTTGGATCCATGGACTAAAACTGGTTGCAGTACCTATTGTTGCACAGGCTATTTTAGGTATGGTAAAGAACTTGACGCCTGATTTAAAAAGGAAAGCTCTTGCTTTGTTTGCAATGATCGCCACACTAATATGGCAAACGACATTCACTCAAATTGCTGTCATTTCAATTTCTTCAATTTGCGGATTTTTTCTATATCAAGATAATGAAAATAGTGATAAAACTACATTAGTTACGAATATATCAAAAAAAGTTTCAATCATTTGTTTGGCTATATTTTTTATATTATTAGTTTTATTACCCTTAATTAGTTCATTTACAGCGTCAAAATGGATATCTATATTTGACAGTTTTTACAGAGCAGGATCAATGGTATTTGGGGGTGGCCATGTTGTTCTTCCTTTACTTGAACGTGAGTTTGTTCCTACAGGATGGATAAACAAAGAAACATTTTTGGCTGGATATGGTGTAACGCAGGCAGTACCAGGACCATTATTTACGTTTGCATCCTATTTAGGAACTGCAATGTTGGGCTGGCGAGGAGGTTTAATTGCAACGATTGCCATCTTTTTACCTGCTTTCCTACTTATTATAGGTACTCTCCCATTTTGGTCTAGTATGCGTCGTAGTTCAAAATTAAGGAGAGCTTTATTAGGCGTAAACGCAGCAGTAGTTGGGATCTTAATTTCAGCTTTTTTTAATCCAATATGGATAAGTTCTGTTTTTTCGATTGCTGACTTTCTAATCGTAGCGATGTTATTTAGTATGTTAGTAATTATGAAATTACCACCATGGGTTATTGTACTTGTAGGAGCAATTAGTGGGGAAATCATATCTAGAATCTAAATTTAATTTGGATGAATAGATCTGTTCAAACTCTAGAAGAACCGCTCCTCGCATTTATTAATAGAAGAACAATCGAATAAAAAAAGCAGAAAAACTCAGACAAGGTTTTTCTGCTTTTTTATTTTCAATTATTTTAACAATACAGCAATATTTCTTGCAGTTCTTTCAATGTTTTCAAATGCGTTTTTCATAATATCTTCAATCGGTAAGATTGCAGGAATTGTAGGAAAAATAGCATCGATTCCGTGTTTATACAATTCCTCGATTCCATCGCCAATACTTCCACAAATTGCAATTACTTTCGCATTAGCTGGGGCACAAGCAGCCGCCCCAATAGGTGCTTTACCATAAATTGTTTGTCCATCAATTCTGCCTTCTCCTACAATTACAATGTCAGCATCCTTACAAACTTCTTTAACATTTAATTGATCAAGAACCAGTTCAATCCCTTTTTTTATTGAAGCATTTGCGAATAGCATTAAGCCTGCACCCATGCCTCCACCAGCTCCACTACCAGGGATCTCTGTGACGGACTTATTTAGATAATGCTCAGTAATCTGATAGAAATTTCCCATTGCTTCATCCATTGTAGCTAATTGATCCGCAGAAAGCCCTTTCTGTGGTCCAAATATATATGTTGCTCCATTTCTACCAATCAATGGGTTTACAACATCTGCCGCTATAGTGATTTTTACTTGATCTAATAGTGGTGACTTGTTTTTATCAGACATTGAAGCTACTTTTAGCAATGCCTCACCATTGCATGCAATTTCCCTACCGTTTTGATCGAAGAATTGGTAACCTAGCGCTTGAGCCATCCCAATCCCACCATCATTTGTTGAGCTACCTCCAACACCAACAATAAGCTCAGAAGCTCCACGATCAATAGCATGAAGAATTAATTCGCCAACACCAAAGGAAGTAGTTTGCAAGGGATCACGTTTTTCAAGCGGTACAAGATGCAAACCACAAGCTTCAGCCATTTCTATAAATGCCGTTTTATTATCCTTTGAAAATGCAATTTTAGCTTGTACAGTTTCACTAAGAGGGCCTGTTACATTAATGGTTTCTACATCTCCACCATTTGATGCGATTAAAGCTTGAACAGTGCCCTCCCCTCCGTCGGCCAATGGTAATAAATGATACTCTGCATTAGGGAATACGGAATGAAAGCCTTTATGAATGGCATTAGCTACATTCGTTGCATCCAAGCTTTCTTTAAAGGAATCAGGTAATATTACTACTTTCATTTTTCCTCCTTAAAGTGAAGCGATAATTTGATCTGTTAAGTTAAATAATTCTCCATTAATTTCAATCGCAACTTCTGTATCAGTTTGTTTAGTCACAGTTACAGATTCTTGCGAAATTGAAATCTCAAGATTTGTACCTTGCCAATGGAACGGGAAAGAAAGTTTGTCCCAATTTTTAGGTAAGTTTGGATTAATCTTTAACTTATTTGTTTCTACCGTTATGTTTGCAAAACCAAAGATTGTTGCTAACCAATTTGCACCTAGTGATGCTGCATGAATTCCTTCATCTGAAGACTTCGGATTAGGCCCTAGATCAATTAAGCAAGCTTCTTGGAAAAGTCGATAAGCATTTTCTTTTTCTCCACATCTTGCAGCAACAATAGCATGAATCGCTTTACTAAGTGATGAATCATGAATTGTATGCTCCTCATAATAATGCAAATTCTTTTTGACTACATCTTCATCAAATAAATTTGGGAATAGATAAAGTAGCATAACTACATCAGCCTGTTTTAAAATCTGCATCTCATTTACTTCTTGTCGTGAATAATCAAAGAGTATTGCCTGGCTACCTTGTGTCTGTTTATAAATCGATAAATCAATCTCAGGTTTTAATAAAAATGTATCATCCTGTGGAATAATCTTGTCTTCGTTTGGTTGTGGTAAGTAAAGTCGATTTAAAAAGTCATTTCCGCTCTTTATTAGGTCTTCTTCAATTTTATTATATTTTTCCATATAACATAATGCTTGTTGAACATTATAATAAGCCATATAGTTCGTGTAAGCATTGTTGTTTATATGTTCTGTATATTCATCAGGTCCAATTACATCATTAATGGAAAGTACTTCATTTTCATCAATCGTACGACTAATCCAAAAACGTGCAGTTTCTTTTAACAATTCTAAACCTTCATTTGCCATAAATACATCATCAAATGTATTTTCATAGTATTGACATACTGCAAAAGCAATGTCAGCAACAATATGATGCTCGGCTATAGCTGAAGCAACCTTTTGACGAGTACCAGTTAATATATTAATAGCTGCATATTCAGGAGTTTCCTCCATTCCAGTGTATGCACTTTCCCAAGGGAAAAGAGCTCCGGCATAACCATTTTTAGTAGCTTTATCTTTTGCTTCTTTTATATGAAGATATCGATAGGTTAATAATTTTCTTGCTACTTCTGGTTCAGTAAATAAATGAAAAGGTGCAATAAAAATTTCTGTATCCCAAAATACATGTCCTTTATAGCCTTCACCAGTTAAACCCTTTGCTCCAACACTGAAACGATCATCATGTGATGGTGTCATTATTTCAATATGGTAAAGTGAAAAGTCGATTGCGATTTGATCAATCTCTTCCTTTGAAGAAATGCAAACACGCTTTTGTTCCCAAAAATGATTCCACTTAATAGCTGAACTTTCTAGTAGACGATCGTAACCAGTTGATTTATTATCTTGAACAGCCTGAATACTAGCTTGTGCAGGCTCCTCTTCTACCTTATCAATTGAAGTATAGATTGCGCTGATTTTTTCTAATTCGAACGGCTGATCAACAGTTAAATCTTGTTTAATGATTGCCATAAGTTGACGGTTCTTGGCCACAAAAGAAACATCACTTGTACTAGGTACATTACATGATGTTGCTAAAGCGATTGTATGATTACTTTCAGTCGTTCTATAGACAGCATGCATGACTTTTTTATCGATGACACGAATGTTTTCCTCTAATAGATGCTGCTTTCCAAAATTAGATGTTTGTGCATCAATACCAGTTGTTATTTTAACTGATGCATCGCAATCCAAACTAATCACAGTAATTTTTGATGCAAGTAAATGTAAATTATCTTTTGAAGCAAATCGTTGAAATTTTAGACAAAAACGGTTACCATCTTTGTTTTTCCATACGACTTCTCTTGTTAGTTCACCTTTTTGCATATTTAAAATACGCTCATATGAAAGGATTTCACCTGTAAGGACAGAAAAAATCTCACCATTTATTTCAATTTTCATACCAATTAGATCTGGTAAATTTACGATTTCTGTAACATCATTTGATGTGAATTTATTATAAACTCCTGCTACGTACATTCCCCGAGTTTGTTCTGAATAGTATTCTTCATGACTTGCTCGTAAACCTAAATAGCCATTTCCTAAAGCCATAATCGTTGCGTATTTATTGATAGATTGTAAATCAAATTTATTTTCGTTAATGACATTTACTTCATTCATAAAGATATACTCTCACCTTTTTCAGCTGATTGATAGATCGCTTCAACAAGTTGTTGGATAGCATAACCTTGTTTTCCATCTGCTAACATGACATTCTTCCCTAGGCAACGATCAACAAAAGCAGCTATGCTTTTCGAATGACGGTCAGGATCAGCCTCTTCTCTCTTTAAAAGAGTTACAAGCTCTCCTTTTTCATCTGTATAGATTTCCGCTGGAAACATCGAAGCACCAGCTTGATCTCCACAAAGTTCTACATTCATTTCTGATTTTTCTTTTATATTCAATGCAAAGGATGTTTCTAATTGGATTAAGCATCCATTCTCTAATTCAATATAAGAAAATAAAGAATCTTCTACTTCAAATTTTGAAGGATCCCATTTACCAAATGCACCTTCATCTTTCTTATGACCAATTTTCTTAAACATTTTTGCTGTTACTTTTTTAACTTTTGGATAGTCCAAAACGTAAAGTGCAGTATCAAGCATATGGATTCCTAAGTCGATTAGTGGTCCTCCACCTTGGATTACTTTATTAGTGAAGTTACCCCAACCAGGAATGCCATTTCGTCTTAAAGCCTTTACTTTAACAAAATAAATATCACCTAATAATCCTTGCTCTATATTTTCTTTTACAATCGATACATCGTCAGCAAAACGATGATGAAAATCATAGGCAAGTATACGTCCCTTGGCTAAAGCTGTTTCATACATCTTTCTAGCATCTTCAGCTAAGATAGCAGGTGGTTTTTCACAAAAAACATCACAATTATTTTCTAATGCCTGCATAACACTCTCAAAATGATATTTATTTGGAGTACAGACACTAACAATTTCAGGACTTTCTTTTGCATACATTTCAGTAGCATCAGTGTAATAGTTAGGAATATTATTACGCTCTGCAAAGCTCCTTAGCGATTCCTCATTTACACCAACTACTGCAACAACTTCTAAATCTTCTCTAGTTTTATAGTAAGCAACGTGAACTTTTTCAGCTATTTGTCCCCCGCCAATAATAGCTACTCTCTTCTTAATCACAATGCTACTCCTCTCAATTTAAAGCTTCTTTTATATGATGAAATGCCTTAATATATTCATCTTCTAAGTTTGTTCCACGAACACGACATTCAAATGTTAAATAACCATCATAGCCATCATTTTTTAATTGCTCAAAGTGCTTTTTAAAATCTAATGATCCACTACCTGGTTGGAAACGGTGATTATCTGCAATGTGGATATGTTCAACTAAATCACGATTATTGTGAAGTGCTTCTGATATACCATCTTCTTCAATATTCATGTGATAGAAGTCAGCAATTATTTTCACATTTTTAAACTGATTATCTTCAATATATTTACGTGCATCATTTAAAGTATTAATCATATGATCTTGATATCTGTTTAATGGTTCCAAGTAAATTGTAGTTCCTGTTTCACCTGCTACTCTATCTAAAAATTTTAGTGATTCAGTAACAGCTTTTCGGTCTCCCTCTATACTTCTTGGTGATGTCATAGGTGGTAATCGGAATGTAAACATCCCCCATGCTGCTGGAACGACAATCCCTTTTCCTCCAACCTCTTTTAATGCCCTTAAGATTTCTTCAATATCAGCCAACCCTTTTAATCGACGCTCTTCAATAAAGTCACCAATCCATCCATAATAACCACCGCAAGCTGTAGTTACAGGTAAACCAGTCTCTGCGATCGCTTCTTTAACCTCATCTAAATGATCAACTAAAAATTTACCATCGATTTCAAAACCTTCAAAACCAATTTCTTTTAAATAGTTAAATTTATCCTTAATGTTTTCTGGGAAAAATGCTTGATTTTGAGTTCCAATTTTCATCTTTATTCACTCCTAAATAGAGGGGAGTGCTAAACACTCCCAATATTCTTCTTTTACTTATTAAATTGAACACCCATCTTAATACTTAGTTCAGGTTTTTGATCAACAAATTCCATATATGATTCAGCTACTTCATTAAATGAAACAACTGGTTCAATTAAATCTTCACAATTTAAATACCCGTTCATTAATAATTCCCAACAAGTATTTTCGATACGTTTACGTGACCAACGAGGATAATCTGGGTTCGGTTCACTACTGCCTCGTGAAAATACAATCTTTGCATTGTTAAAGTGAGCTTCACGTCCAAGGTTAAATCCTTCTGGGAAAGGTTTAGCAAATGCAATATAAGAAATTGTTCCACCGTATGCAATTCCTCTTAACGCTGCTTGAAGTGCACTTGAAACACCACTAGTTTCAATAATTGAATCTGCACCTAATTTATTTGTTATTTTTTTAATTTCGTATCCTAAATCACAAGCTGTTGGATCGAAGCAATAGTCAGCTCCATTTTTTAAAGCGATATCACATCTGTGGCTAATTGGATCTACACCAATTACAATACTAGCGCCAGCTTTCTTTGCTAATTGAATTGCAATTTGTCCAATCGCACCTAAACCGACAACTACTACATAATCACCCGCTCTAACATTTGCGTCTCTGACACCGCTCATCGCAAATTGTGCTGGGTCATAATAAACGGCATTCTTCCATGAAGAACCTTCTGGCATTTTACGTAATTTATAGTTATCTACAGCATTAACGATTACAGTTTCCATTATTGGACCATAAGTACAAACTTGATCACCAAATTTATACTCAGTCACCTCATCGCCAATTTCACAAATGCTACCTACAACCATATTTCCTAATTGAAATTCACCAAATACGATTCCACGAGCAGAACCTTCTTCACGTGGCATAAACATTTTCCACTCTTCATTGAACTCCTCATCAATAAATGGGCTAAGTCCTCTAAAATCAACTACTTCCGTACCATGCTTCGGTGATGCGAATTCTACTTTAATTTTTACTTCATTTGGTTGTACTGGACGATCTTCGTACTCGACTAATGCTGCAACTCTCGGTTCAACTGCTACTAATTTTTTCATTTTATTTCTTCCTTTCAGTAAAAAATTGTTTCGAATTAACCTTTTACTCCACCTTCAGTTAAGTTCCCTTTAATAAAGTGCTCGGATAATGCATACATAATAACGACTGGCAATGCAGTAACTAAAGATGCTGCCATCATACGACCCCACACATAATCTGGTGTACTAAATAAAGTATTTAAACCGATTGGTAACGTAAAGTTTTCTGAACTTGATAAGAAAATCGATGCAAATAAGTAATCATTCCATGCAATCATAAATGCATATACGAAAACAGAAACGATTCCTGATATTGATAAAGGAATAATAATATAGAAGATTATTTTTAATCGACTAAGACCATCAATCATTGCCGCTTCTTCTAAATCTTCAGGAATTGTATCGAAATAACTCCTTAACATAAAAATCGCAGTTGGAAGAGTTTGCACAATCATCGTAATGATTAATGCCATTTTTGTATCATATAAGCCAAAGCCAGAAATTATTTTGAATAAAGGAACTACAAGTAAAATCCCTGAAAACATATATACTGTGTAAAAACTAGCATTAATTGTGACTCTTCCTTTAAATTTCAGTTTCGATAATGCGTACGCTCCTAATATTCCAAGTGCAACTGATAATGAAGCTGCTATTATTGAAACAATTAAACTATTTTTGAAGTAGTTTAAATATGGGAAAATTGTTGGATTAAAAATGTCAATATAATGCTGGAAAGTCCATTCATGTGGCAATATTGTCGGATTTGTTGCAATTGCATCTTTTGAACTTTTTAATGACGTCATTAGCATAATAAAGAATGGAAATAACATGATTCCTAGTATTAGAATCAGCACAACGTAGAAACCAGTTTTCTTAATCATTTTGTTTCTTTTGCTACTTACTGCTGCCATTTAAGTTCACCCTCTTTCTTGATACGATAATAACAATGAATAATATGATGAATAAGATTACTGAAATTGACGATGCTTTTCCTAAATTATTGAAAGCAAACGCTGTTTCGTATAAATAAATACCTAAAATATTTACTTTGTTTGTTAATAAATAAACATCTGTAAACATGTAAAACATCCAGATAAATCGTAATGTTACAACAGTTAGTAATACCGGCATAATCGCAGGTAAAGTTACAACTTTAAACTTTTGCCAAAGCGAAGCACCATCAATATCAGCAGCTTCGTATAACGATTTATCAATCGTTTGCAAGATTGCTAAAAACGAAATAAAGGCATAAGGGAAATACTTCCAAATTGCAAAAACTACTACAACTATAAAACTACTAACTGGATTATCAAACCATAATGGTGCAGTTTTAAATAGATGGAAAACGTCCGTACCTAAATAATTAATAATCCCATATGAGTTATTAAACATATATTTCCAAGCAAAAACTAATGATATAGATGGCGTTACATAAGATAAGATAATTAAAGATCGAGCAGTTTTACGAAACTTAAATGGTCGATTAAAGAATAACGCAACTCCTAGACCAACTACAGTACTACCAACTACAGTTAATATTGTATATAGAATGGTAATACCTAAAGATTTATAAAACTCTATATCTTTAATAACATCTGTGTAATGAGATAAACCAACAAACTTAGCTGGTAATCTAGGGTTAATTGGCTGATCAAAAAAACTTATTTTAATATTAGATAACATCGGATAAGCAACTAGTAATAATAGAAGGAAAATACTTGGTAAAAGTAGTACCATGGCTAGCTTTATATCAGATTTTTTTCGGACAATCGGTTTCATACTACCTCCTAAAAAACAATCTATTCTTTCATTTGATAGATTGGTGATAAAGAAAAGTTGTTTAAAAAGCAACTTAGCTTGCTTTTCAAGCGTTCGTTCTTCTTAAACAACTTTCAGTAATTAGAAATCTAATAATTAATACAAGGTAAATTAAGAGTTTATTTAATTACACCTTTTAATTTTTCTCCTGCTTCTTTAATAGCAGAATCTACGCTTTTTCCACCAACAGTCACTTCATTAATTAACTTAGCAACTGCTCCTGAACTTGTCACATCACCCATTTTTAAGAAGTTCTTGTTATCTACAAGACCAAAAACTTGAATGTTATCAAACGCGCTTGCGATTTCAGTTGAAAGTTCACCAAATGAATTTACAACTTTATTTTCTTTATATTCTTTGCTTTTTGTTACATCTTTATTTACTGGTTGAGATCCACCTGGAGACATTAATACTAACTTAGTATTATTTTCAGGTTTCGCCATAAACTCTACTAATTTTTCTGCTGCAGCTTTTTGGTCATCATCTAAACCAGAAGAAATCGTATACGCAGATACTGTTCCATAAACTGCTTTTGTTTTTTCAGTTGGAATGACAAATCCAATATTGTTTGTTTTACCTTCTTCATATACAGAAGGTAGGATATAAGTTGAGTAAACCGCCATTGGAGCAGAGCCATTCATAAAAGCATCTTTTACTTCAGTAACATCATTAGAACCTGGCATTGTGTATTTTGATAATTCTTTGTAGTAACTTACAGCTTCTTTCATTTCAGGTGTATCTAATGTTAAATTCCCTTTGCTATCGAACATATTTGCATTATTTGATAAAGCAAATTGTGAGAAGGCTTGTTCAGAAAAACCACCTTCAACAGTTGGAATTGCGATTCCGTATTTTTTGCTTCCGCTATTCGTAAACGCCTTTGCAATCTTTAAAACATCATCCCAGTTTTTAGGTTCTGCGAATCCTTTGTCCGCAAGCATTTGCTTGTTATACCAAATTCCTTGTACCCAACCACTAATTGGAACACCTGTATAATTTTTGCCATCCTCAGTTTTTAAAAGCTTTAAAGCACCTTCATAATACTTATCTTCCCCAACTTTAGAGATGACAGATTTCACTGCATCTTTATCAATTAATTCATCTTTGTCCATAACTTTTGCATAGTCTTGTCCAACTTCAATTACTGCTGGAAGTTTACCAGAGCTTGCTAATGTAACAACTTTTGTATTATAAGCATCTTCCTCAACTGGAACTTGCTTTACTTTAATATTTGGATTTGCTTTTTCAAATTTTGAAATTAAGTCTGTAATAACTGCTAATCTTTCTTGTTCAACAGAAGAATGCATAAATTCGATCGTTACTTTACCATTCTCTTTTTTACCACCACAAGCTGTTAATCCAACAGCTAACATTAAAACCAAGAACATACTTAAAAATTTCTTCATTGTTCTTCCTCCTAATTTACTGGTTTTAACCAAAGGAATTCATATGGATCTAAAGAAATGTATTCATTAAATTCTTCAACTTCTCCAGTTAAAATATTCATATACTTTCCTTTTACATCACAATTAACTTCTTCATTTGATAGATTGTGAAGAATGATAATGCTCTCATCTTCATTCATTCGTTTAATAGCAAATACTTTCTTATTAACTTCAAGTACATCCATTTTTACATCTGGATTAAATAATTTTTCACCCTTACGCACTTGAATTATTTTTGTTAGTTCAGTAAAAACTTTATTTCTTAATGATCCTTCTTCTTTTAATTCTTTTTCAATTTCAACAAGTGAATATTTTTGGCGATTAATCGAACGATTCATTCCTGTTCTTTCTACACCTGCATAATCATTTCTTGAACCAAGCATACTTTGAATATAAATTGCTGGTACTCCTTGGAACGTTAATAAAATCGAATGTGCCAATAGGAATTTCTTTACTCTTATTTCATCACTTGAAGATTGTTTATTTAAAGCATCTAAATAAGTTACATTAATTTCGTATGGACTTTCAGTACCATCTGAATTTTTCTTATAATTTACTAATGCACCTTCTACTTTTAAATCTTCTACTAATGAAAGAATTTCTTCTTCAGAGATAATTCCACGAATAGGATTTAAACCAATTCCATCATGAGAGGCCAAGAAATTAAAGAAAGTTGTATCTTCTTTAGAGCCTTCAAGATTTTTTGCCCAGTTTGTTAATACACTTCCATTTCCATTATGAAGTGAATATAAAACTAATGGAGGTAGTGGAAATTGATAAACCATATGTGCTTCATCATGACCGTTACCAAAATAAGAAATATTATCTAAATGAGGCACATTTGTTTCAGTAATCATTACTGTACCTTTTGCAGCTTCATCTAATAAATCTCGGAATAATTTTACGATTTCATGTGTTTTTTCTAGATGGATACAAGAAGTTCCAACTTCTTTCCACATATATCCTACAGCATCAAGTCTTACATATTCTGCTCCTTGTTCCAGGTAAAACAGTAAAACATCAACCATATCTAATAAAACTTGTGGATTACTAAAATTTAAATCAATTTGATCGTCACTAAACGTTGTCCAAATGTATTTTTCCTCACCATTCGCTAATTTAAACTTTGATAGCAATGGAAGTGCTCTAGGTCTAGTTACTGAACTTAAATCAATTGATGGATCCATTTCGACGAAGTAATCTTTATATTTTGAATCACCATTCAAATAGCCTTGGAACCATTCACTCTTACTAGAAATGTGATTACATACATAATCAAACATGATTCTCGCTGATTTAGATAAACTCTCAATATGTGACCAATCTCCTAAATCTGGATTTACTTTTTTATAGTCAACTACTGAAAAACCATCATCAGATGTATAAGGATAAAAAGGTAAAATATGAACAAGTTCAAATTTATTTGCTAAATGTTCATCAAACATTTTTTTAAATGATTCTAATGTTGGTTTTCCCTCTTCTTGAAACTGGTCCCCATAAGTAATTAAAACAACATCTGACTCATCCCAATTTTGTTTTCTTTTTTTAGTAATTTTCAATTTAGCTTCTTCTATTCGTTTCTCTATTAAGCTATTAATCTGATCTATATCTTCATTTTCATAAATAAAAGCTAATCTTTCTTTTATTTTACTCATATGATTCCTCCTTGTGGTATCGCTCCCACAGAGATGTAAAAAAAATGGTACACGTCTTGGTACCGCTCCCAAATTCAATATATTATAGAAAGCGCTTACTGTCAATTTAAAATATTTATAAAAATTCTTTTTTTTTTTTGCAATCTTTTTACTTTAATAGAATAATTTATAGCGTTTTATTTTTAAGACTAAATATTTAGTATTGCTACTTTTTACTATTCTCCCTATAATTGCCCTTGTAATAAATACACCATGAAATAAGTTTAATTTTACGATTCGCTGTTCACAGTCTTGACAAATTTTAAAATAAATCGTTACTATCAATGTATATTATGTACAATATTTTTTTGGAAGCCGCTCCTAGCTATAAGTAACAAAAAAGTATTTCGATATAACTTTTTGATTGTTACGGAATCATAATTTTTTTAAAAAATAAATAATAACGAAAAAATGTAAACGTTTTTACTAAAATTACTTTAAACAAGAATGGAGTATACAAATGGGCCCTACAATTTATGATATTGCTCGTGTAGCTAACGTTTCAAAGTCCACTGTATCTCGAGTATTAAATAATAAAGATAATATTTCAGAAGAAAGTCGTAATCGAGTAATGAAGGCAATTGAAGAATTAAATTATCAGCCAAATAAATTAGCTCGAGCACTTACATCATCAGGCTTTGATGCAATCTTGGTGATGTCTCGTTCTACGAAAACAACTGCCGGAAATACGTTTTTCTCTGAAATTATTCACTCTATTTCAACGAGATCAGAAGTAGAAAATTTCGATGTCATTATCCAAACATCTAAAAATAGCAAAGATGAGTTAAATAAATGTATCGAGAAAATTCGAGGGAAAATGATTAAGGGAATTCTAATGCTGAGTTCACCTGCAAATGAAGACTTTTTTAAAGAATTAGATAAATATGAAATTCCAGTAGTTGTTATTGGAAGAGTTGAAGGAAATTATCAACATATTTATTCAGTGGATACTGATAATTTTAACGATAGTTATCAATTAGTCCAACACTTAATCGATCAAGGACATACTGACATTGCATGTTTTCATTCTTCTCTCGATTACCATGTATCGATTGACAGATTGGAAGGATATAAAAAATGTCTAGTTGATAACGGAATTCCACTTCGCCCTGATCGAATTATTGATAGTGGTTATACAATGGAAAGAGCATATGAAGTTTCAGAATCACTTTTGAAATCAAAAGATTTGCCTACTGCAATTTTTGCAATAGATGATCTTAAGGTTATTGGACTTTATAATACAACTGCAAAGTTAGGAATATCTATTCCAAAAGATATATCAATTATTGGATATAATAATGGCATTTTTTCACCTTTATTCTCACCACCTTTAACTGGGATTGAAATTCCGATTATGAAGCTTGGTGAAATAGCTACGGACTTACTGTTTAAGCGAATAAAAAATGAACCTGAAAAATCAGAGCATATTATTGTTCCAACCAAACTAGTCGAACGAAAATCAGTTGCTAAAATAAATTGATTGAAGTAATGGGGGTACCATTTTGAATAAACAAATTGAAGCGATTATTTTTGACTTAGATGGCGTAATTACTGATACGGCTGAATTTCATTATTTAGCATGGAAAAAACTAGGTGAAGATTTAGGAATTCCTTTTGACCGAGAGTTTAATGAAACGCTAAAAGGAGTAAGCCGAACAGATTCATTAGAAAGAATCCTAGAATTAGGAGACAGACAAAATGATTTCTCCGAAGCTGAAAAAGATGAGCTAGCAACAAAAAAGAATGCTCATTATGTTGAACTAATCCGTAATATTTCTGAAAAGGATCTATTACCAGGAATTGAATCTTTCTTAATTCAAATCAAGAGAGCAGACATTAAAATTGCGATGGCTTCGGCTTCAAAGAATGCATTAATGGTTGCTAATGCTTTAGGAATTACCTCATATTTTGATCATATCGTTGACGCTGCAACGGTCGTTAATTCAAAACCAGATCCAGAGGTATTTCTAAAAGCAGCTAATGCAGTTTCGGCTAACCCTGAAAACTGTATAGGTGTGGAGGATGCGGCTGCAGGAGTTGATGCAATTAATGCTGCAAATATGTTCTCTGTTGCAATTGGAGATTCTACTATTTTAAGCCATGCAAATGTTGTTTTATCATCAACAGAAGAATTAGAGCTTAATAGAATTATTGATAAGTATTTCGCATCATAAATTATATAAGAATAACTTTTCGTCTATCTAACAAAAAAACGAAAATCTCATTTTTAAGATTTTCGTTTTTTTTATTATGAAAATATCTCTTCTTGTTTTCCAACCAACTCAATCTCAAATCCTAAATCTTCTAGCATTGCATGGTCACTATTTGTCTCTTGACCTTCCGTAGTCAAATAATCACCTATAAAAATACTATTTGCAGCATACAGTCCTAGTGGTTGTAAACTACGCAGATTTACTTCGCGTCCTCCAGAAATTCGAATTTCTTTCGTTGGATTTATAAAGCGGAATAGCGCTAATACTTTTAAACAGTAACGTGGATTTAATTCGTTTACTCCTTCTAGTTTCGTTCCATTAATAGCATGTAAAAAGTTTATCGGAATGGAATCTGCATCCAATTTATGTAATGACCTCGCAATCGAAATAACATCATGTTTTGTTTCCTTCATCCCAATAATGGCTCCCGAACACGGAGATATACCTGACTGTTTAACTTTCTCAACCGTATCGATTCGATCCTGATATGTGTGGGTTGTCGTAATATAACTATGGTGCTCAGCTGATGTATTTAAATTATGATTATATCGATCAACACCTGCTTCTTTAAGCTCATTTGCTTGGTTATCTTTAATAAGCCCCAAGCAAGCACATACTTTTAAACCATATAATTCTTTAATTTCCTTAACTGCATCAGTTACTACATTTACATCTCGATTCGTTGGTCCGCGCCCACTTGCAACAATGCAATATGTACCTGCTTTTAATTCAAAGGCACGCTTTGCCCCATCAAGAATTTCTTCTTTAGATAGAAAAGGATATTTCTCAATCGGTGCACTAGAAATTGAAGACTGGGAACAATATCCACAATCCTCAGGACAATAACCACTTTTAGCGTTAATAATCATATTAAGTTTAACTTTTTTTCCATAATAATATTTCCTTATGATAAATGCACCGTTTAAAAGTGAAAGTAAATCGTCATCTTCACATGACAATATGCTCAAAGCTTCCTCATCTGAAATTTCTTTACCTAAAATAACCTCTTGCGCTAATTTAGTCCAATTCATATGATCACTCACCATTTCATTGATTTTTCGTTAATAATTGCTGGAATTCTATAATAGATGTTTCTGTAAATGAATCCATCTGCTCTGGTATAACTCCAAGAATGTTATGACCTGTTAATTTTTCTAACATAACTAAATTATCTTTTTCCATTTCACCCATAACGGATGGTACTTTATTAATTAATAATCCCATTAGATTAATTTGGTGTGATTTTAAATATTCAGTTGTTAATACAGTATGATTAATTGTTCCTAGCTTTAGTGATGTAACAAGGATTACTGGTAAGTTTAATCGTTTTATTAAATCTATCGTTCCAAAATTTTCTTTTAACGGAACCGCAACCCCACCCGCTCCTTCAACAAAAACAACATCATGCTTATTTTCTAGTTGCTTATATTTTTCTAAAATAACATGTTCATCAATATAAACATCTTCTAGTTTACTAGCTAAATGTGGTGAGACCGGTGTTTTCAATGTATAAGTACCGTAGTAATCATGCTCTTCTGTTAGTTCTAAATTCTCTTTATAATAGGCTGTATCTTCCCCTATTAGTCTATTGTTAATATTAACAACTCCACTTTGTATTGGTTTATAAGGTATTGCATCGATTCCTTTGTTCTGCAAGCAATTCACCATTTGGGCAGTAACATAGGTTTTTCCAATATTCGTATCGATACCAGTTACAAAATATCCTTTTCCCATCTTAAGCAGCCACCTTTTTTTCATTTTCTCTAGCTTGTACAAAATGGGAATGTAGGCGCACCGCCAATATTCCCCCAAAAACAGCTAGTAACAAATCTTGCCCAATACTATATACGAGTCCCATCATTAGCACCTTTTCTAAGGATACGGGACTATCTAACCAAGTATTTAAAGAAATATATACATATGTAATGCCTAAAATATAAACAATCATTAACCCTATTACATTAGCAAAAATAAAATGCTTAAGTTTTGGTTTCTTTGTTTTTTCAACGATTGATCCAATTACGAACGCAGCAATAATGAAACCGATTAAATAGCCAAATGTTGGCTTTAAAACATATTCAGGTCCACCACCAGAAGCAAATACTGGTATTCCGATTAATCCAATTCCAACATAAAGTAGTTGACTCATCATCCCTTTTTTACTTCCTAATAGATTGCCGGCTAAAAATACAAAAAGTATTTGAAGCGTAAAAGGAATCACTGGTAAAGGAATCTTTATAAAGGCTCCAATCGATGTTAGTGAGGCAAATAATGAAATTACTGTTAATGATAAAGTTCTATTTTGCATTGTATCCCCCCTATTAGTTTATGAGTTTGGCAAATTAGCAAAATTTGACAAACTAACAAAATTAAATTAACATGCAATTGAAATATATGTCAACCTAACTATAAAATTTGGTTAACATATAAAACAGGGGGTAACTTATATGAACCATGAATTCTATCAAGATTTATCTAAAAAAAATAAACAGTATCTTTGGCACCCTTTTACTCAAATGAAGGATTATCTAAACGAAGATCCGCTAATTATTTCACATGGTAAAGATCGAAAACTATATGATGTACTAGGCAATGAATATTACGATGGTGTATCCTCTATTTGGTTAAATGTTCACGGTCATAATATTCAAGAATTAAATGAAGCCATTCATGAACAATTAGAGAAGGTTGCTCATTCAACACTTCTAGGAATGGCTAATATACCCGCAATTCTTTTAGCAGAGAAGCTAGTTGAAATCACTCCTAACGGCTTAGAAAAAGTCTTTTATTCAGACTCAGGTGCTACATCTGTCGAAATCGCGATTAAAATGGCCTATCAATATTGGAGAAACATAGGTAAATCTAATAAAAATACTTTTGTTACGATGAAGGAAGCTTATCATGGAGATACAATCGGAGCAGTATCTGTCGGAGCAATCGATTTATATCATCAAGCATATAATGAATTACTGTTTCAAAGCATAAAGGTTTCTTATCCACATCTTTATCGTTCAAAATATGTGGGAACTGAAGAAGAAATAATCAATTCCTATTTAAAAGAGGTTGAAAATTTATTCATCGAAAAAGCTAATTCAATTGCGGCATTGATTATTGAACCAATTGTTCAAGGAGCTAGTGGTATTATTGTCATGCCAAAAGGGTATTTAAAAGCAATACAAGAATTATGCATAAAGTATGATGTATTGTTAATTGCAGATGAAGTAGCAACAGGATTTGGTCGAACCGGAAAAATGTTTGCTTGCGAACTAGAAGGAGTTACGCCAGATATTTTAACTTGCGGAAAAGGGTTAACAGGTGGCTATTTACCAGTAGCAGCAACTTTAACGACAAACAGAATTTATGAAGCATTTTTAGGTACATATGAAGAACAAAAAACTTTCTTTCATGGACATAGCTACACAGGTAATCCCCTTGGATGCGCTGTTGCATTAGCGAATCTAGATTTATTTAATAAAAGGAAATTATTACAACATGTCGAAATAATCTCATCTTATGTCCAAGAGAAACTAATGCAATTTAATGAGTTAAAACATGTTGGAGATATACGTCAGAGTGGCTTGATGATTGGAATTGAACTAGTAAAATCAAAAGATACTAAAGAAGCTTTCCATTGGAACGAACGAATAGGTGTGAAGGTAACCAAAAGAGCAAAAGAGCTTGGACTACTCACCCGTCCCCTTGGAAATGTTATTGTATTTATGCCTCCATTAGCTTCAAAGGAATCGGAGCTTGATGAAATGATCGATATTCTTTATCGCGCTATTTCTGAAGTTACTGATATGTAAACTAGACACTTGAACTTATCTGAAATTCTGATTTTTGGGGCTTTGCTACAAAATTAAACCATGAATAGATTTACTAGTTCATGGTTTAATTTTATGACTTGAATTGAAATTCTAATTCAATTGCTTTTTTATACTGATTGCTCTTAATATAATAAGAATATAATTTTTTTCCGTACTGCTCGTAATAAGTAATATTATTTGTTTGTTTAAACTGAGGAATTGCCACTTCGCTCAAGAATGTAATATATCTCTTTTGATTATTTTCACAGTTCAGCTTTAAGAGCATGAATAAAGTACAATGTATTAAACTTTGACGTTTTTCAGCTAGTTTAGTTCCGAAATGAATTAACTCTAAAAGTTCAGTCTTTGGGAGTAAGTTACCTTCTAAACATGCCTCTAAATAATTATAATAACGCCTCAAATAATAGATTGTATAATTTTCTGTTGAAAGCAAGGATTGTTCAAAGTAATTTGAAGCGATTTCAAAATTACCTTTTTTAAAATACTTAACACCTAAATTATTTAATAGAATTCCCTTTTGTAGATCTGCACCTACTCTTTCACAAGTGCGAATTAAATTATGATATTTTTCAATTAGCTCTTCAAATCCAATATCTTGATCGTATTGAAATAATAAGAATGATTGAGCGTTAATTGCCTGAACATAGTTATAGTTTTTATTAAAATAATTTAGAGCTTTCCTTGCATATACGTATGCTAATAGCTTAGATCCCGCAAAATAATAAGCAAGTGCTAGATGGTATAAATATTCTTTATTTTTATACGTATCTGTATTTATTTGCTTTAATACATTTACGGCAGCTCTCATATCTTCACTTACAGTAGTTCTATAAATGCTAATGTAATAAATTCCCTTAACATGCAGAAGGAAATTTTTTTCATATTCACTAATATGAACATATACTTTTTCAATTTTTTCAATTGTTTTTTTAGCTTTTTTTAATATTTTTTTATAAAGATAAAATCTAACCAACAATAATAAATACTGCACAGCATATTTTGTTGACATAATAAAAGCTATATTCTTAAGTTTGTTCATGTAGTCATCAATACATTTGTTTTTTTGTTTTATAATTGCTAGGTTTAAGCCATGCAAATATTTTTCAATTTGATAATATGATTCTAACTTTTCATTTAAATCAATACCTAATCGATCAGAAAACAATGCGATCATTTCAGGAGAAAATGTAGCTTTCCCACATTCAAATCTACTCAAATATGATTTAGAGCAAATTCCTTCACATAGCATTTCTTGACTAAATCCTCTTTTCTCACGGTAAAACTTAATTATTTTTCCGACTAACATTATTTCCTCCTAATTTTACTTACGAAACCGGGATCAATTTAGTATGGTTTAAACTTCTTTATTTCTATTTGTTTAGATCGATATCATAATCAATATTCCTTTGTAAATAATTATTAGTCCTTATCTCAAAATAATACTGAATCACAAGATAAGCCTCCTTTTATACTTTTTACAGATTATTGAGTTAATTATAATTGTAGATTATTATAAAATATATTTAGTGTTTTTTATGATCCGTTATTAAAAATTCTTAACTTAGAAAGATGTGGCACAATGCATATTGAAAGGCTTAAATACATTTATGAAGTTTCCGTTACAAATTCTATATCCATAGCTTCTCAAAATTTACATGTCACACAATCGGCAGTTAGTCAGGCAATCTCAAGTGTTGAAGAAGAATTAGGCATAAAAATTTTCAATCGAGACCGACAAGGAACAAATCTAACTTTTGAAGGAAAACAATTAATCGAAACAATAAAAGAACTGCTACAAAATTATCAAAAATTAATAGAACAATCTGTAAGTCTTCAAAATGAACCTAGTGGGATATTAAAAATAGCTACAATCCCTGGACATATGGCTACTATCCTAAAAACATTTTCTAATTTTAAAAAGGAACATCCAAATATGTCTTTAAGTGTAGTAGAGAAAGGGTCTAAAGATATCGTAGAAGGTGTAATAAAACAAAAATACGATTTTGGTTTCATTCAATTTCGAAATTATTTAATGGATGATATAAAAAAAATCCCGTCAGGAGTTATTATGACTAGCCCTATACATATTTGTGCTAGTAAGTCCTCACGATTAGCTTTAAAAAATTCGGTAACAATTAATGAATTAAAAGATGAAAACTTTGTACTTTATAATGATGACTATTTTAAGTCTTTATCAGAGTATTTAAAGGATCTTACAATGAATGTATTATTTGTAACTGATAATTTAGAGGTTATTAGAGGTGCAGTTATTGAAGACTTGGCAATCACATTTGATACAAGGATATCCCTGAAAAATGAGGCTTCCATTTTGAATGGACAAACTGTTTCAATCCCTTTAGTAAATGTAGAACCTTCTACAATTCCTATTGGATGGGTTCGTTCAAAAACTTTAGCCTCACCAGTTTTATATGATAAATTTTTAAATCTTTTAAAGCTTGAGTTAGAAAGGCTTGAGAATAATATGCTATAAATATTTCTGAATAACATAATTAATATAGTTTAAAAATAAAAAATCCCCGTATATTAGCCACGGGGATTCTCTTCTATTAGAATTAAATTATGCTCGATTATTTGGTTTACGTTTTTAACAATTTTTCCTCACGTATATTCTCTTTTAACAGCGATACAAATCGAAACAACTCCAATGAAAATATGATTCCACTTAACCAAACCGAACTGAATACAAACCCAGCAGCAATGTCACTAGGCAATAAGTGGTGCAAATAGACACTGCTAATCGAAAATAATACTACTACAAAAATAAAACAAAAGAACATTATCAAATTAAGCATATAAGCTTTGTTGTGCCGAATTAACATAATAATGAAATAACCTAATACTGTTAAAATCAACATAGACTTTTCATTTGGAAAGTTTTTACTTACATTACCACCCAACATAAAGTTGAATATCCATGGAATCCCTATGGATAGGATAAGAATCCCAGCTAAACTAGCGATAAAAAAGAGCATTTCTAGCCACTTATTTTTGTTATTGATCAGTATCACTAAGATTGTAGCAAGTGAAATCGTCACTAAAACCTTCCAAGTCGATAATGAATAAATAAAATTCATACTTCCATGCCAATTTTGATTAAATAAATTAAAAACAATAGTCTTGAATATAGAATTGAATTTATCAAATTCATTGCTAATTGTATCTTGAATAAGCCCGACCATTAAGATAAAAAACGAAACGAAAAAAATTAAACAGATTAAGATGATCAATTTTATTTTCATGAAGCTTTTAAATCTCTTGAAACTTGATTCAAAAATTAATAGTAATGACTCTTTAATTATTTCCTTATTTGTTTTAACAACAAAAAAAGCGAGAACGATAAAACCTAATAATATACTACCTAGTACTAACCACTTTTTAATTTCTACTTGATAGATATCCCATTTAGGTCCCATTGCCTGTCCTAGCCAAATAAAGGTTCCTATCCAAAGAAATACACCTATATAGGAAAAAATAGCAAAGGCTCGATATGGTAATTTAATGATTCCAGAAATAATGCTTGCGAAATGTCTAATCCCCGGAATAAAGAAAGATACTAGCAATAATACCTTCCCATATTTTTCATACCATTTTGACATCTTTTCGATCTTTTCTGGGCCCATATGGATATAGTGTCCAAACTTACGAAAAAATGGTGTACCAAGCTTATATCCTAACCAATAAGAAATTGTTACCCCAACTACCCCTCCAAGACCGGCAGAAATAATAGATAATACAATATTCATTTTCCCATGAAAACATAAAACACCTACATAACTCATCAATGCTTCATTCGGAATAGGAACTATAATCAATTCCAACATTAATGATAAAAATAGGATTATATAACCATATTCATTTAATAAATGGATGATTTCGTTCATATTACAACCTCAATTTTCAATACTCATGTACTGATTATTTTCACTTAATCTCATCTAGTGGAAATACTACCTCTACTTCCGTTCCTACATTTTCAACACTTTTAATATTAATTTTACCATTATGCAAGTTAATTATGTTCTTAGCGATTGAAAGACCGAGTCCAGTGCCACCACTAACTCCACGGCTACGTGCTTTATCAACTCGATAAAATCGTTCGAAAATATTTTCTAATTCTTCCTCTCGAATACCTATCCCATAATCTTTTATTTGAAGAATAGCAGCTTCACTAGTACAACTAATATTTACTTCTATTTTTTCAGTACTGTATTTTATAGCATTATCTAAAAAGATAATAATAACTTGTTTAATTTTAAGCTCATTTCCTTTAATAAATATTTTCTGTTTTTCTGCATGTAAAGTAATTTCTCGTTTATACACATTTTGCAGTTGTACTAGCGTGGAATTACACAAAGTAACTAAATCGACTGAATTCATTTCGATATTCTTTAAATGTTCCGATTCGGCCAAAGTTAATAAGGTTTTAGTTAAATCTTGCATACGATTTGCTTCAGAATAAATTGTCTCAATGGCTTCCGTCGCCATTTCCTCATTTTTCAAACCACGTCTTCTTAATAAGTTAGCAAAACTACTAATGACAGTAATAGGAGTTTTTAACTCATGAGATGCATCTGAAACAAACTGTTTCTGTTTTTCGATGTTTTCTTGTAGTCTGCTAATCATTCGATTAAACGTGCTTGCCATTTTGTGTAATTCATCTTTCGTTTCATTTTTTATTAAAATCTTTTTTGGAACTCCACTTTTCTCAATATCTTCCATCGTAGTGATCATAGAAGTAATTGGATTCATTATGATACGAGTTAACCATCTACCAGCCATCATTGATAAAATTGCAGAAACTGCAGTAACGATTGCCATTATTGTTAATAGCATATCCTTTCGCCCTTCAAGTCCAACAAGCAACTCTCCAATTTCTAACGTTCCAATTACTTTTTGGTTTTGTAGAATCGGTACTCGTACGACTATATTTTGATGCTCACTGAAAGGAATTAGTCTCGTTACTTCTTTTCTAGTGAACTTAGGTTTAATGCGATTCAGTAGTTTATCATTACTAATTTCTATCACAATTTTTGAGTTTGGATCGATGATTCGAATATAAGAATGATTAGACATAAATGGATATAATGCCTCTTCATTCATCTTCAATGTGATAGGAATTTCTTGTTTTTTTAAGATTTCATGAGCCTTTTGACTCACAACATGTTCTTCCATATTTACAGTCGTTTTCATAAACAAATAAAAAACTAATCCGTTAATTAAAATAAGAATGATTAAGATCCATGAAGTAATTAGCAAATTTATTTTAGTCGTTATTTTCATCTTAAGCCTTCCTCATTGTGTACCCCACACCTCTTATAGTTCGAATTAAAGGAACGTCAAAGTCCTCTTCAATTTTTTTTCTTAAATGTCTAATGTAAACATCAACAACATTTGTTTCACCTTCATACTCATAACCCCAAACGGTTGTTATGATGCCTTCTCTTGTCACGATTTTATTTTGATTTTCCAATAGGTAAACTAGTAGATCATACTCTTTTGGTGTTAATGGAATAACTTTATCATTTCTCTTCACTTCACGAGCTTCCAAATTAACAACTAAATCCTCAATTGCTAAAATCGGATTTGAGTCTTCATTTTTCTTAAATTCTTGAACTAAATTGCTCGATCGAAGACTTGAACGAATTCTTGCTAATACTTCTTCGATTTCAAAAGGTTTCGTAATATAATCATTAGCACCATAATCAAGACCAATAATCTTATCATGTGTAGCATCTCTAGCAGTTAGTAAAATTACTGGCACAAATTGGTTTGTCTTTCTTATTCTTCTTAATACTTCTATACCACTCAATTCAGGTAACATAACATCCAATAAAATTAGATCAACATTATTGCTAAGAGCCGATTCCAAACCAGCTTTTCCATTATGTTCAACCAATACTTCAAAACCTTCATATTCTATTTCTAATTTTAAAACTCGAGCAATATTCACTTCATCCTCGATAATTAAGATTTTCTTCATTTAATTCACCTATTTCTATTAATAGTTTTAGTGTTTCGAAAACTCTATTCTATTTTTAAGTCTAATTCTAGTCTTAGAAGTTCCTTGTATACATGCCATTATAGAACTTTTAATAAGTATTTTTTTCATTTTAATCTAATTTTAATTGATTATTCATTAAAGTTTCAGTTAGGAATTTTACAATGACATGGAGTTGATATATGAAATAATTTTCAATTTTAAATAAAAATCTTAGGAGGTATAAAATGAAAAAATTTATAGAAGGGACCATGCAAAGAGCAATTTTAATGATTGTTTGTGTCGTTATGATTGTATCTTGGGGTGCTATCTCAGCTTACCAAATGCAACGCGATTACTTACCAGGTATAAACAATTCAACTCTTACTGTAAGCATGCGTCTTCCTATGTATCAGGCCGATCAAGTAAAACAAAATATTACTAATAGTCTTGAAAGTGCTGTAAGAACAACAGAGGGTTTACAAGATATTGAAACTAGCTCCTATGATGGTGGAGTTTTTATGAGTCTGTATTTTCCAATGAATACAGATATGAAGCAAGCCGAAATTGATGTAAATAAAGCTTTAGAAAATGCGGACATCCCTCCGACAATTACATCTAAACCTTTAGTTACAAGACTTACAACTAGTTCATTCCCAATCCTAACTTACAGTTTGACTAGTGATAAATTAGATGATAATACTTTAAAATCAGTAACTCAAATGGATATTGTGCAACACCTTAAAACAGTACCAGGCGTATCCGATGTTTCAGTGTTCGGTGGTGCAAAAGACGGATACGTATTAACTGTAAGAACGAAAGACCTAGCAAAAAATAAACTTACTTTAGATGACTTAAATAAAGCATTAGCTGTATCAGTTCCATCTTTACCCGAAGGAACAATCTTACAAAATCAATTGTCTATTCCAGTTAAATTTGATGGATGGAATTTAAATGAGAAGCAATTAAATGATGTAAAAATCAAAAATTCAGATGGTGATCAAATTCCACTTTCAGCATTTGCAACTGTTACTCACGCCCTAAATGATGTAAAAACGATTGCAAGAACAGATGGAAAAACAAGTGTTCAATTAAATGTTATTAAAACTCAAAGTGCAAACATTACCGACGTAGCAAAAAATGTGAAGGAAAGAATTCAAAGCTTACAACAAGTAAAAGACGGCTCTGTTAAATTAACACCTCAATTAGATCGTGAAAAAGAATTAAATGATTCATTAAACGGTTTAATTCGTGAAGGTTTACTTGGATGTCTTTTCTCAATGATTTGCGTATTTTTCTTCTTCCGCAATGTAAAATCAACATTAGTTATTGCAATTTCATTACCAATTTCTTTATTAGCAACAACAGCAATACTAAAATCAATGGGTATTACACTGAATATTTTAACCGTTTCAGGTTTAATTGTTGCAATGGGTCGTATTGTTGATGATTCAATCGTTATCCTTGATAATATGTACCGTAAAAGAGAACAAAATCCTGATAAATCATTACTATACTCATTAAGTTCAGCAGTTTATGAAATGACACCTGCAATTTTAGCATCAACACTTACAACAATCGCTGTTTATATTCCAATTGCCTTTGTAGGTGGAGCTATTAGTGCTTCATATAGCGGATTTGCATGGTCTGTTGTTATCTCTTTAATTATATCGTTCTTTGTAGCAATTCTTGTTATTCCAGCACTTGCGCTAATGGGCTGGAAAAATAATACAAAGAAAACAAATGCTGTTTCTTTAGAACCAATGATGAAACCGATCTTAGTATCATCATTAAAAAAGAAAAAACTTACAATTTTCATTTCAGCTTTATTATTTATTTTTGCAGTAGCATTTGGTTCGTTTTTACCAGTCTCATTCTTACCAAGTGCTAAAACTGGTCAAGTGGCAATTAAACTTGAACTACCTCAAGGAAGTACATTAATGCAGGTTGATTCTGAGGTTCAAAAGGTAGAAAATCAATTAAAAGAAAATCCAAAAATAAAATCTTATCTATCTAATTTTGGATCAACTAATACGCCACAAAGTGATGATGTATTTGACCAAGGCGGAGGTTTCCTACAAAAACCTAACGTAGCTAACATTTCTGTTGCTTTAAAGAACGAAAAAGACTCAGACCAAGTCATTAAAGAGCTTGGAAAACAACTGCCACAATTATCTAAAAATGTAGCTTATACTGTTTCAAGTCAAAGTATTGCCGGTGATGACTCTTTATTGAAAGTCATATTTACTGGCTCTGATCAAACTACTCTAGACAAGATTGCAGATCAAATGAGATCAAAACTTGTTAAAATTGATGGACTAAGCGTTGATGGAAAAGTAGATTTAACATCTGGTCTTCCAAAATATAAAATTACATTTAACCAACAAGCAATTGAACAAAATGGAATTCAATTAGCAGATATAACGAAAGTAATTAACCGTTATATGTCACAATCTAAAGATGCTACATTTGTAGTTGACCATATTAGTCTGCCAGTTGATATGTATCTTGATCAAATTAGTAGTGGAAAAAGTCAAGTTCAATTAAATGCATCGCCAGAAGATGTTATCAATTCGCTTAAAAATGAAACTTTCTTAACAAGTAGTAATAAAACCGTCAAACTTGAACAAATTGCATCTATTACGAAAGACAATGCTCCTTCAACGATCAATGAACGCAATGGAGAGCCTTACTCAATCGTTACAGGTCAAATTACTTCAAATGACATTAGTAAAGTTTCAAAACAAGTTGATGACGTAATTAGTAAACAAGCTCTTCCTAAAGGAGTAAGTTACTCAATGGGAGGTATTACTCAACAAGTTAAAGAAATGATTTTTGATATGTCAATTGCCGTGGCCTTCTCTATTCTTTTAGTTATGGTCATTACTTCATCATTATTTAAGGGATGGAGAGCTCCAGTTTCAGTATTATTAAGTATCCCACTAGCATTAAGTGGTGTTGTTATCTCTTTAGTAATAGTAGGTGGAGAGTGGAACTTAGCAGCATTAATTGGGGTCTTAATGTTAACTGGGATTGTAGTAACAAATGGTATTGTACTAGTTGATAAGATTGAGCGTAATCGTAAAAACGGTATGAATACTGAAGAAGCCGTTATTTCTGGTAGTCTTTCAAGGATTAGACCAATCTTAATTACAGCAGCTACTACAATTTTAACACTATTACCACTAGCGTTTTCACATCAAGGTGATACTGTCATTTCACAGACATTAGGAATTGTAGTTATAGGTGGAATGATCACCTCTACTTTAAATAGCTTTTTAGTAATACCAATTATTTATCAATGGTTGCATAAAAAACAATCAAATAAGAATGTAATTTCAACAGAGGAAGTTAATTCACTATAATTTATTAAAGGTAACTCTTGTATTTGAGAGTTACCTTTTCTATTTTAGATTTTAAATTTTTTGGACTAAAATCTAGTACATATTTTCATCTAAATAAAAAAGGTAAATATAGTCAAATACACTGACGAGCTGCCCAAATAAAACATATTGATAGTTAGAAGACCTAAATAATAACTTTTAGTTGTACAAAATGGTCAATCATCATCTCATTGCGATAAAAAAATTACTATTAATATCAACATTAACAATAAATAAGCAATTTCTTAGATGAATCTAACACAAACAAAGGCAAAAAATAGAGTGAAGAAACCTAGTGTTTCTCACTCTATTTTTATTTATTAAAATCGTTTTCCTTTTTTATTGAATTACCTTTTATTTCTTCTAATGAATTAAGATAAATCTCCATTTCACTCATTTTTAGTTGTATTTCTTTTATTGAATCCTCTAATATTTTCGTCAAATCATTTTGTACTTGTTTAATAACATCATCATTTTCAAGACCACCTAGTCGAACAATACGGTTTACCTTTAGTTCTTCGAGCGCCATCTTCATTTCGATTTTTGTCACGACCTCTTTTATCAAACCGCTGATGTTTTTTTCAAAGTATTTTACTTTAGCTTGTCCTATTTCTGTAATAGAATTTGATTGTTTGAAATTCAATCCGTACACACCTCTTCATTAAATTATCACATATCAATATATGCGAAATTTTAGAAAGTGGTACTTGTTGAATTTAATTTCAATAATTACTTTAGTTAATTTATACGGAAACAATGTTATTGCTTTTTATTGTGTGAAAATAAAAATAATTCTTATATTACTAAATTAATGATTTACTTTGTTTCCTATTTTAACTACTATCAAATTAGTAAATAAAAGAAAGGTAGATTTGATGATATTCCATATTGATCCGTCGTTATTATTAACTTTAATTGTATTTGGATTTTTAGCTGCATTTATTGATTCTGTAGTTGGAGGCGGTGGGCTAATTACTTTGCCAGTATTATTATTTACTGGTCTATCTCCAGCTGCTGCCGTGGCAACGAACAAATTAGCTGGGTCAATTGGCTCTTTAACGAGCACAATCATGTTCTATCGTTCTGGAAAGCTTGATTTAAAATCCGTCTATAAGTTATTCCCACTCACATTTATTGGTTCCATTTTGGGAGCTTGGACAGTTCATTTAATTGACCCTACAGTCCTTAAACCGCTTATGCTCGTTATGCTTGCAGCAGTTGCAATATATACTATTTTTAAAAAAGATTGGGGTGATACTACTACCAATAAAAAACTGTCAGTTACTCGTATTACTCTGTTTATGCTTTTAATTTTTGGTATTGGTTTCTATGATGGATTCATTGGACCTGGAACTGGTTCATTCCTAATATTTGCTTTTTTAATGATTGGGTTTGATTTCTTAAAAGCTGCAGGCAATGCAAAGTTTTTAAATTTTGGTAGTAATATAGCTGCATTATTAATGTTTATGTATTTAGGACAAATTCATTATGCCTATGGGCTAGCTATGGGAATTGCACAAATAGCAGGAGCAATTTGTGGTTCTAAATTCGCTATTAAAAAAGGAAGTGGCTACGTTCGAATCCTTTTTATTACAGTAACCTTTATCTTGTTAGCAAAAAATACTTTTGATTATCTTCATTAAGCTATTCAAAAACGTATCTAACTTATAAACTAAAATGGTAAGCAATTCTTCGTTGAATTTGCTTACTATTTTTATTTTAAACTATATTAAACAGCTTCTACGGACTGAAAATCTCTGTTCGCTACTTAACACATCCATTCAATAAAAAAACAAAGCCCTTACTAATTAAGCTCTGTTCAATTTATATCCTTTTCTTCTAACTATCGTATTTGCTTATCATAACTATAATAATAATTTATTTTCCTTATAGTAAAGAATTCGATACGATAAATAATATAGTACGCCCCGAGGAGATGAACACATTGGAACAAAAGGCAATAGTTAATATAAATCCAGAGCAACAAAAAAAGCCTACTAAACAGTTAAAAGTTTCATTAATCTATGGAGTGGCTTTTACATTCATCATAGCTGTTTTAGGTTTTCTGATGGCAAAGTTACCATGGTTCGATCATGTTGGACCACTTGCATGTGCCATTTTACTTGCTTTAGTGTATAGACAATTTTTTGGTTATCCCGAAAAATTGCGCGCAGGAATTCAATTTTCTTCAAAAATACTTTTAAGGTTTGCCATCATACTGTACGGATTAAAACTAAACATGGTTGTCATTTTTAGCGATGGTTTGCCTTTATTACTGAGAGGTATGGGAACTATCATATTTTCGATAGTCGTTCTTATGGTTATTGCAAAATGGCTTAAAGCAGATCTTAATCTGTCTCTATTATTAAGTATCGGCACTGGCATTTGTGGTGCTGCTGCAATTGCAGCCATATCACCCATTATTAAAGCAAAAGATGATGACACAGCTATGGCTGTTGGGATCATCGCACTAGTTGGCACAATATTTTCCATCATTTATACTTTAATCTATCCTTTATTACCAATCAGCCCAACTGAATATGGAGCATGGGTCGGAATAAGCCTTCATGAGATTGCACATGTAGCTTTAGCAGCTGCACCTGCAGGTCAGGATGCACTTGCTCACGCATTGTTAGCCAAACTTGCCCGTGTATTTCTATTGATTCCCGTATGTTTTATCTTTTTATTTTGGATGAAACGTAAAGGTAAATTAAACGGAGAAGCAAAACTAGAGTTCCCATGGTTCTTAATTGGCTTTGTTATTATGAGTTTTGTTGGTAGCTACATCCTTGGTCAAAAAATTCCGGTATCAAATAAAACGATGTCAGACGTTTCTGTTTTTACATCATTTATTTTAACAATGTCTATGACTGGCTTAGGATTAAATATTAACTTAAAAGAATTACGTACTAAATCCATTCGTCCGCTTATTGCAATCGTCATCACATCAATACTCTTATCTTTCGTAACATTTTTTAGTCTATAACTCGAAACTTTTTAATGTGTTTGGAGTTAGGTCAATGCCAAGGAAGGTAAAGTAAAATTAATAAAAAATCAGAGAAACTTTATTTCAGTTTCTCTGATTTTTTATTTACTATATAAGGGTCTATAATATATTCGATTTTTTATGTTTTGCTTTCTTCATTGAATTTAATAAAAATCCACCCTTAAACCTTCTCGCTTCATATGAAATAATAAAGGCACTTGGTTCATAATGCTCTATAAGATCCATAAGTTCAGGTTCTCTATTACGTTTTGTCAATATATCCAAATGATAACGCTCGCTGTCCCTTCCCTCTCCTTGGAACACTGTCACTCCGAATCCTTCCTCACGAAGTCGGTTAATTAGCAATTTATTTTTATTCGTTAAATTAACTACTAAAGTCGTATATCCGATCGCTAAGCGATTTTCTACATAACTTCCAATTAGAATGCCAATCCCAAAGCCGACTGCATAAACAATCATTGATAATGTACTTTGGTCTCCAGAAAAAACAAGAGACAATCCAAATACATAAATAATTGCTTCCAAAAAACCAAAAAGCGCAGCAGATACACTCAACCCTTTTACTAGGAAAATAGTTCTCAATGTTAAGACAGGTACATAAATCAATTGCAATAATAAAATTAGTAAAATATCTTTCAATCTAGACACCTCAAAGTTTAAATTTTTGGACAGAAGATTTAGGTATTTAATTTGTTTCATCCTAAGCCTTGCTTTTAAACTTTTTTTAAGGAATCAAAGTGAAAGCCTAGTAGAAAATTATTTTTAATAATAAAGTTGAATGGATAAATACTGTGATTTTTTTGTATTATTTACCAGTTGTAGTACTTAATTCAACTTGTTCAGTTAAATTCCTGCTTCTCTTTGAGGACATTAAAAGATTATCGCTAAAATAAACAGAACCTACTAATCTAAAACAATTACTCATGGGCCTTTTTATGAGTAAAGTATTTTCATCATCTAAATAATGAATATGTTATTTAACACGCAAAAAAGAAGATCTACTCAAAAAGTAAATCTTCTTTTATTTATTGCCCATTATTCCATTCCAAAAGAAGTCTATAATATGTTCAGCCATTTCATCTATTGTAGAGAAAATTGAATTTTGATCTGTATCCCTATAATTTCCAACCGATAAAATTGCTAAGAACAATTGGGTATAGAATTTTGGATTCCCGTTAGGTATTTCTCCAATCTCTATTGCCGTTGTCATAGCTTTCTCGATCACATTATACATCATTTCTTCTGCGCTATTCATCTGTTGTAATTGCTCATCTGATAAGGAGACTTTCGCTTCTTTCGTAAAAGCTTTTAAATCAATTTCAAAAGTTGCTCTTAAATGGACTTTAACCATATCGTTGAGATTTTCTTTTAACGATTTATCTGTAGATAAAATATCAGCAATTCGATCACTTATTCGAAGCATCATTTGAACCATTGCATCCGTAAAGAGATCTGCTTTTGTTGGATAATAATAATAAACCGTTGCTTTGGTCACACCACACTTCTTAGCTACGTCATCCATTGAAACTAATTGATATCCGTTTTGAAGGAACAATTGGATTGCATTTTCAATGATTGTTGTTTTTGTAGGCTTTTTTTT
The DNA here is from genome assembly GCF_900112535.1 of Bacillus sp. UNCCL81. NCBI lineage: Bacteria > Bacillati > Bacillota > Bacilli > Caryophanales > Bacillaceae > Bacillus > Bacillus sp. UNCCL81. The sequence continues at coordinate 202,766 of NZ_FOMF01000008.1, forward strand.
CGAATCCTGCGGTGGTCTTCCAAGAGGCCGTTTAATTTGTTCCAATTTGCTTCTCTCCTAACCTTTTAATTCCTTTTCATTATAGCATAATAAAAGTTCTTGAATAATTAACTAACTAGTATATATAATTAAGTTAATAAATTTTACGTGAGGTGAATTCCATATGAAACAGCACCCCTTTCATTCTTGGGGCAAATTTGTAAGTAGTAAACGTACAAGATGGATAACATTATTGGTGTGGGTATTATTAACGGTTGTATTATCATTTACTTTTCCATCTGTAAACGAAGTAGAAAACAATACTGCAGATAACTTACCTAAGCAAACCATGTCCCAAAAAGCGGATCAGCTAATAAAAAAAGAATTTCCAACTGATTCTGGAAATCCTTTATTAATCGTTTGGAACCGTAAAGATGGACTAAAAGAGGAAGATTACAAAGTCATTCAAACTGTATATAAAGAACTTCGAAATAACCCATTAAAAAATCAATTAACATCACCGTCATATGATTTAATGCCGATCCAGGCAATTAAACGAAGTTCTTCAGAGGATGGTACAACAATCATTACAGCCGTTCTTTTTGACAAAAAAGCAGATGATGAAGTACTACAAAAAAATATCAACTTATTAGAAAAACAAATTAAAAATAATACTGGTGAAGACCCAATAAAACGAAAATTAACAGAATCTGGTCTAAAAGTACGCTTTTCTGGCCCAGTTGGTATTCAAACAGACGCTGTCAGTTTATTTTCACAAGCCGATGTTAAACTTTTATTATCAACTGTATCACTTGTATTAGTTTTCTTAATCCTTCTATATCGTTCACCAATTATGGCAATTGTTCCGTTAATAGTCGTTGGTTTCGCATATGGAATCGTAAATCCATTATTAGGTGTTTTAGGTGATAAAGGCATTATAACGGTGGATTCTCAAGCCGTTTCAATTATGACAGTATTATTATTTGGTGCAGGTACTGATTATTGTTTATTTTTAATTTCTAGATATCGTGAATATTTACTTTTGGAAGAAAACAAATATAAAGCAATTCAGCTCGCAATCAGAGAATCTAGTGGAGCCATCTCAATGAGTGCTTTAACGGTCGTTATTGGATTAGGTACACTCTTATTTGCTCAGTATGGTGCTTTCCATCGTTTCGCTATACCATTTAGTTTAGCAGTTCTTATTATGGGGATTGCTGCAATCACAATTCTACCTGCCCTACTTTCTATTTTTGGTAGAGTTTCATTTTTTCCTTTCATCCCAAGAACAGAGGAAATGGAAGCATTAAGAGCTGAGAAAAAAGGAAAATCAATTAAAAAATCAAAAATCAAAGTAACATTTAATCAAAAAATAGGAAAATTAGTTACTCATAAACCTTGGACAATTATTCTAGTCTCTATCATTCTTTTAGGAGGGCTAGCTCTATTTGTACCTAGAGTACAATACACTTACGATTTACTTCAATCATTTCCTAAAGATATGCCTTCCAGAGAAGGGTTCGATTTAATATCTGACCATTATTCATCAGGTTTATTAGCACCTGTTAAAGTAATAATCGACACGGAAAATAAAAATATCCCTGTGAAAAAAGAATTAGAATCACTTTCATTCGTAAAAGATGTGTCTGAACCTATTACAGGTAAAGATAATAAAAAATTACAATTATATGAAATTTCTTTAGTCGATAATCCATATTCTATTAAAGGATTAGAGCGAATACCTCAACTAGAAAAGAAAATTAAGAAACTATTGAAAGAATATGATTTACAAAAAGTAGATCAGCATTACTGGATTGGTGGAGAAACAGTAACAAATTTAGATACAAAAAATATAACTGAGCGTGATGAATCCGTGATTATTCCTGTAATGATTGGATTAATTGCATTATTACTGTTAACTTATTTACGTTCCTTTACAGCGATGATTTACTTAATTCTAACCGTCATATTATCTTATCTTTCAGCATTAGGTGCTGGTTGGCTTATTCTTCACTACGGTTTTGGGGCTAGCGCGATTCAAGGTTCGATTCCTTTATATTCCTTTGTATTTTTAGTAGCATTAGGTGAAGATTACAATATATTCATGGTTTCTGAAATTTGGAAAAATAAAAAGAAACAAACCCATCGCGAAGCAGTATCAAATGGAGTCGCAAAAACTGGGGCTGTTATTTCATCTGCTGGATTAATCTTGGCCGGTACATTCCTAGTGTTAGCAACTCTACCTATTCAAGTATTAGTTCAATTTGGTATTGTTACTTGTATTGGAGTCTTAATTGATACATTCATCGTTCGACCACTTTTAGTTCCAGCAATTACTACGGTATTAGGTAGATTTGCATATTGGCCTGGTGAACTTTCGAAAAAAGAGTATGATTCAAAACTAGAAATGCAAATAGAAAAATAACGATAAAAAAACATCACAATGCATGAAATGATGCGTTGTGATGTTTTTTTATTAGAACAATCTTTGTACATTACTTATTAGTTTGATTAAGCTGTTTCATCATCAGATTAATCAATTGATATAGGCCGTATATTCCTAAGTAAGCGCCAGAAATTAAAAAATAAATATTAAGAAATACAGCATGAATATTGGTCATGAAAACAACATTATGTTTTATAATTTCATAAATTGCTATTGCTGATATTCCTCCAAAAACTACATAAGAAATGATTGCGATCAAATTAAAAATAGTGCTAAATATTAGATTAAATCTAGCCAATCCATTCATCATAATAGGAAAAAAAATAATTGAACAAAATATTAAAGTTTTCAAGTGGTTTACTTACTCCATTTTATTATTGAATTATGATAATTTTATTCTTTACAAATTTATATTAACTATCCCATTTGACCGCTCTTTTCATTCTCCCTATAAAAATCACCAAATAAATACCAAAAAAGCTTGGTGACTAATCAAGCTTTTTTGGATAACCGTATCTCCTTCTTGTCTTTACCATTAATCTAGTTGAGAGATTATTTTAATGTGGACAATATCAAATAAACATATTACCCAAGTGTTTTAGTCATGATAAAGTCTATTTGTTCTTCGTCACCCATATAAAATGAGTGTGACCCATTGTGAACAAATCCCATTTTTTTATAAAATGCGATCGCATTTTCGTTTCTTTCCCATACGCCTAGCCAGATTTTCTTTTTATTAAGTTCCCCCGCAATTTCTATGGCTTTCTTAAACAGAATTTTACCAAGTCCGTGTTTTTGAAATTCCTTCTTAATATAAATCCTCTCGATTTCAAGTGATTCATCACCCATTTCTTCTGATTGGGCATCATCTATATTGACCTTTAAATAGCCAGCGACGGTTTGATTAAAATGAATGAAAAAGAATTGCGAAGATTGATTTAACAATTCTTCTTCTATTTGATTTAAATTAAACGCTCTTTCTAAATATGCATTCATATTTTCAAGTGAATTTTGATGCTTAAATGTCTCATTAAACGTTTCATAACCAATTTGTTGAAGAATATGTGAATCCTTTAAACTACACCTTGTTATATTGATCGTCATATTAATACGCCTCTCCTCTTATCTAATCAATAATTTCTCTTGTTTCCTTTTTTTACAAATTCCCAGTCTTTTTCTACATTTTTTCTTACCTTTTGAAGAAGATTAAAAATGGTTTCAACTTCTATTTCAGACAATCCTTCTAGTGCAACGATATTAGAATAATCGTTTTCTCGTTTTATAAATGGATAAACACTTTCCCCTTTTTTTGTTGCAAAAAGTTTTTTTATTTTTTTGTTCTCTTTATCCTCTTTCTTTTCAATAAATCCATTCATTTCAAGTTTTTTTATAGCACGCGCTGCTGTAGTTCGATCTACTTTTATCATCTCTGCCAATTTTTCTTGTATGATTCCTGGATTTTCAGCTATTCGTACTAGATATAAATACTGCCCTTTTGTAAGATCATGCTCTTTAAATTCAATATTACTAATCGAATCTAGAGCCCTTGCGATCATTCCAATTTCACGAAGAATTTCCTTCATAATTAACTCCTTAGTATTAATTTTGTTGTAAATGCAATAAAAATGATATATATTGAATTTAACTTATTTTTGTTGCATTTGCAATAAAACAAAAAATTAAATAAAGGGGACTGATAAACAGGATGAATACAAAAAAAATAAAGAATGAAGAAGAGCTAAAAGTAGCATTTGCAATTAGGAAAGATATATTTGTGAAGGAACAAGGTGTACCTCTAGAAGATGAATTTGACCAATACGACAAAATAAATGGAGATTGCCAACACATATTAGTTCATTACAACGAACAACCAGTCGGGACAGGAAGAATTAGGTTTGTTGATGGAGTAGGGAAATTAGAAAGAATCTGTATCCTGGAGTCTTTCCGAAAATATGGACTTGGCAAAAACATAATTAAAGCTTTAGAAGAAATTGCGGAAGAACAAGGGGCTTCGCAAGTAAAATTACATGGCCAAACACATGCAGAAGGTTTTTACAAAAAACTTGGTTATCGAACTTCCTCTGAAGTCTTTATAGAAGACGGTATCCCTCATATACTAATGCTAAAAGAAATAACTAAATGATAAAGCGATTAATTAAAGGGAAATATGTCTTTTACGTATTAGGAATTTTAATATTAACCTTGGGAATATCAATCAATATACAATCTAACCTTGGAACTTCACCTTTTGATGCGCTTCTAGTGGGGTTATCCCAAAATATGGGACTAACTGTCGGAAGTTGGGAAATAATCATTGCTTTATTATTACTATGTTTAAATTCTTTATTAAAAAGACAAAGACCAGAATTTTTAGGATTAGTAACTGCCTTTATAACTGGTATTGGTATTGATCTGTGGCTTTTTTTATTACACAATTTCATAACACCTGAATTTTGGTACAGTAAAATAGCTTGTTATAGTCTCGGATTAGTTATTTCAGGACTCGGAACAGCAACATATTTACACACAAACTTTGCACCAATTCCAGTGGATCGATTAACATTAATCCTACAGGAATTAACTAGAACAAATATCTTTTTTTCGAAAACAGTCATTTATCTTATTTTCTTAATAGCAGCATTAATTTCAAATGGACCAATCGGCATTGGAACAATACTAACTGTTTGTTTTGGTGGGTTAATACTTAATTATTTTATGCCAATTACAGAAAAATTTTTAAACCACGTCTTATCTGACTCTAGTACATCTTCCAGCTTTGAAAAAGAGAAAAATCTTTCTATATAAAATGTACTGATTACTTTTACTCATAAATCTACTTTCTTCGGAAACACTATCCTTGGAGGTGAAGCACATGAGTAAAAAATCATCTGGAAGAGGACAAAAAGCTCCAAGTGTTAATCCACAAGGATACGGAAAAGACGTTGAATTTTCAACTGAGCCTCAAAGTGAACTACAGAATTTAGCAAAAAAGTCTAATAAAAAATAAGTTTTGCTACTAAAAACAACCAGAGTAACCCATAAAGGACTACACTGGTTGTTTTTTTATTAATTCTATCATAGCGGTTTTGTACCAATTACGACTGTGGCGTCCAATTCATTATTGTAGATTAACCTGGCTATTAATCCATATTGATTAAAAATTTCAACTGTTTTAGGAGCCTGAATTTTACTCGTCTCTATTAATAAATGCCCGCCTGAAGCTAACCAGAAAGACGCATTTTCTGCCACTTTTCGATGAATATCATTTCCATCCTTACCACCATCAAGTGCCACTTTTGGCTCATAAAGCCGTGCCTCCTGAGGGAGAGACTTTATTGCCTCAGTTGGAACATATGGTGCATTCGCCACAATAATATCAACATTGCCGATTAATTGAGGTGGCAATGGATTATAAAGATCGCCTTCATATACAAGACCACCAAGTTTAGAAACATTGCATTTGGCACACTGGACTGCAATAGGATCAATATCGACCGCATATAACGAAATCAAATCCACTGCCTTGGAAATCGCTACACTTACTGCACCAGAACCACAACAAAGATCAACCACTTTGATACCGGGCACAGATAAGTCAATCGCCTTTTGAGCAAGAAATTCTGTCCGACGGCGAGGAACGAACACACCTGGGACTACTGCAATCCTATTGCCATAAAACTCCGCCCATCCAAGGATGTATTCTAACGGTGAGCCAGTTACTCGATGATTTACCATTGTTAAAAGCTCTTCCAAAGTACCAGCTCCAGAAATGAGAAGCTGAGCCTCTTCTTCAGCAAAAACGCAACCAGCTTTCCGGAGTTGCTTGATTATACTATTCTTAATTTGATCACTACAATAAGTATCATTTTGCTTTAATATATATATCACCCAATCTTTATACTGTTTATAATTGGGAGTTCGTTAAAAGTAAAAAAATACCTTCTTCAATTTAACTGCTAATACGGAGAACTAAACAAAAATCAGACTAACTAGACTGCACTCCTTAAAGGAGATGTTGAAAAACCCCCAGTTGGGCATTATATAGATTATGTTGATTATGTTGAAGAAATAGAATATCTATTTAATTAAAAAGCTCAAAATCTCATGAATTCAGGACCTACAAAATCATTAATAAAACTTGTTTAATATTTTATTGAAAAATCTTTTACGTATTATCTATAGCTTTTATGTAAAAATATAGTTAAAAACTTAAAGGTGAAAGTAATGATTGGAACCGTTGAAGTCATAATTCGAACTCTTACAGCATTTGTTTTACTTATTTGTATTACCCATTTACTTGGAAAACAAACTATATCAAAAATGACATATCATGATTATATTACTTCAATTACATTAGGTTCTATTGCAGGCAACTTGACGTTTAATACTGCTATAAACTTCAGAAACTATATTACTGCCCTGATAATCTTCAGTACATTTTTATTCCTTGCTACTTTAGTTTCATTAAAAAATAAAAAAGCTAGAGCAATATTTAACGGAGAACCTACTGTTGTCATACAAGATGGAAAAATACTGGAAAAAAACATCGAAAAATTAAAAGTTACAATGGATTCATTCAATCAAGCACTAAGAAGGAGAGATATATTTGATATAGATGAGGTGGAATTCGCTGTTTTTGAACCTGACGGGCATTTATCTATATTAAAGAAGCCCATACATCGTTTTGTAACTAGAAAAGATATGGGAATTTCTAATCCGTCCCAATCAGACTTCCCTATTGAAATCATTATGGATGGTCAATTTATTAATAAAAACATCACTCAAAATCACCTAACAAAAGAATGGATCATTACTGAAATTGATCAGCGAGGTTTGAATTTATCTGATGTTTCATATTGTGTTCGTGGAACAAATGGTCAACTGTATTTTGATTTGTATAAGGATCAGATTAATTCCCCTGTTGATATTGAGTCATAAATATCATTTTATCAATCTGGAAAATTTTAATCATTGATTAACAAAAAGCATAAACCCGTAATTTTACGAAATTTATGCTATTCCTTATTTATGACATATTAATCAATATTACTCAGTATTTAAATTAACTACAACGATCTATCTAATTAACTTCTACTAAAATATTTGACATTTTAGCCACTTTCTCATATTGTTCAGTATCTATGTAATGACTATATAATTCTTTAGCATACTTGTTAATCCACATTGAATACTTCATCGACTGAAAGTATGGTAGAGCATCCAGTTCTATGTATTTGTAGTATTGTTCAATATTTTCTTCAATTCGATAGATAAGCATTTTAAATGCTTTTTGAAGTAGAAGATTGTCCAACTTTTTTGCTGTTAATAACCCATGTTGGGCTATTTTTAACATTTCTGTTTTCTTCATTAGATTACCTTCCAAACAGATTACTAAATAATTACGAAGTTGCCTAACGTATCGTATAGACTTCTTATCAACGATTTCCAATGCATCTTGTACTATTTCCTGAGCGCGAATATAATCTTTTCTACTATAGAACAAATTTGATAAGTTGCCTAGAAGACTAACCTTTTTATCAGGTTCATGTAGTAAATCGCATAAGTGAATCAGACTTTTATAAGATTCTACAATCTTTTCAAAATCGGCATGTTGATCATTCTGAATTTGTGCAAGCATTAGAGCCTCTGCTTCAAGCATCATGACAAGATTATTCATTTCTTTGAAATGTACTAAAGCTTTTTCAGCATATACATATGCCATCATTTTATTTTGAACTAAATGATATGCTTCAGCCAAATTATAATAATATTCTGGAGTTTTATACTCATCCATATTAATTTTCTTCAAAATATTTAAAGCTAAATTTTTATTATTTGAATTTGACGTATCATAAATCGAGGTATAGTATATCCCCCATACGTGCAATTGTAAATTCTTTTCATATTGAGGAAGAACTGGAAATTCCTTTTCAACACTTCTCAAAATTGTATAAGACTTTTCATATTCTTTCTTTAAAATGTAATACTTTGCCCTTAATAACTGATAAAATGGTGCAAACTCAGTGGAGTGTAAATACGGTTTTTTTTCCAATTCCTCTTTTAACTCTTCAACCTCTTTCATATTTTGCATAAAAATGGCCTTTTGCCATCGATTTAGTGAATCTTTTGTATTCTTAAAGAGATTCACTTCATTATTAATATCAATATTTAAACGATTTGACAGTAATTCAACGATTTCCGAGGAATAGATTGTTTGACCGAGTTCAATTTTACTGAGATATGCGAGAGTACATATTCCCTTGCCTAGTTGTTCAAGTGTTAACCCAAGTTTTTGTCGATAATATCTTATGATTTGACCCTCTATCATTTTATTTCTCCCTTTAATTTTCCTATTCATTTTTTAATTTAATTGAATTTTCAATAATTAATAACAATTATTTTAAATTAACTTTTTTAATTTGCAAATAGAAAAATTGGATATCAAAAGAAAATATTTAACTAATCTATTAGACTTTTTCAGATAAAATAAAAAAACACATCTAATAATTCACTACACTTTTTCAGCAATTATTTAGAGGTGTTTTAATATCTATTTAATTGTCACTTATAATCAGATATAGATTAATTATTATTTTCATCTGTATCATCATAATACGTTGAATTACCTTGTTGTGCATTAAAAGTCCAATTTACTTTTAGGCTATCCCCTTGAAAATGATTTTGGTCTTGTCCATTATCTACAAATTCAAATAATACAAAGATTTTTTCTTTGTCCCCCGCAATAATACCATCTGGTTTAGGACCTGATAGTGTATCAATTTGAGTAACATCAGGTTGTTGAGTTTGTAAATCATATAAGGTTGTTTCAACAATTGGATTAGTTGCACTACTTGTATTGTACATTATTGTGACTTTAATGTGTTTTGCTAGATCATCACCATGATTATTTGAATTAACATCTTCCACTGTATATTTTGTTTCTAGTAGTACCTTACTAATGTCTAATGTACCATTGTTCTCGAGTGTAAATTCGCGATAAACCTCATCACCTGGTTTAATGTTACTAATATTAACAACCGTACTAGGATTCATCCCTAAATCTAATGTACCTGCAGCAAATGTATTCTGTGTTTCTACCGAATCACTAAAATAAGCAAATGTTCCTCCTCCAACTAATGATAAACCTAACGCAGCACTCATTACTCCTTGACTTACCTTCTTCGTAAAACTCATTCTTAATTCCCCCTTGGATAAAAATAAAATATATTAAACTCCTATGTATGTCCTATTTAATACATAGGAGATCTAACCAATACGATTAACCTTGTAAAATTTCTAACTCTTTTTTTGCACCAATAATGGAGTATAAAGCCGAAATAATAAGTAATATACCTGGAATTATTAATAACAGCGCTGATCCGATTTTTGAATTGGCATAGTTCATAACATAGCCTAAGTATGGAATCGTAATACCAGTGTATTTTCCAATGACATCTCGTTGTGAAATTATCCATAAATCCGGGCCGTTATTATTATCACCCTTCGTTTTATATGTAATTTCCCCATTCTTGTTTTTAACTTCAAGAATTCTATGGGTTACTAATCTATCTTTTGTATGAAACGTAATAATATCACCCTTTTGATAGGCATAATTGTTAGGCTCTAGTTTTATTTGTATGATCGAACCTGTTTGAAAAATAGGTTCCATTGAACCCGATAATACTGTTTTTAATTGATATCCCTTAATTGTAGGCTCTTGTCCGGTTATTTTAGATGAAAGAACGATAAACGCCATAATACATAAAATAACTAAACCAATTAGTTTAATTAAATTAATCGAAATAATTACTAATTTTTTCATATTTTTTTCCCCTTCACTAAAATTTCATTATTCATAGATGCTAAATATCTAGTCATTATTATCATCAGAGTTTGTCTTAGAATGATTTTCTACATAATTTAGCTTAGCTTTTTCTTCTATGTTGTTTATCTGATTAGAAATTGAAGATCGAACAGCTTCAATTTGTTGAAAATCAATCATAGAATGCACTTCTTTCAGAATACTAGATACCTTTTGATCCCCTTCCCCCACAAAAGCAAAAGTCTGTTTGTCTACTCCTTTTTGATTTTTTATTTTTAATTTAGTAGTAGATAGTTCCTTTTTTATACTTTCTAAATCACCTAATTGAACATTTATCTCCCGTTCAATTTCATTAATTTTGCCAAGTCTTTCACGTAACTCCAGTAATGTAACATTTGAAGGCGAAAGGAAAATTGTTTTATATTCTTTATTTATCGTATCTGCAATATTCTGTGCCTCATCTTCTAATTTCTTTACATTTGAGGGAAAAACAATTGCTGTTGATAGATTGACTGGAGCTGATGAAGCTTGGCTAGAAAATGCTGCATCAGTTTCACCTACAAATTGAATTCCCGTATAAAAAGAAATACAAATTAGACTCGAAAATAAAATGCTTTTTTGACTTGTACTCCTCATGCACTTTCCCCTTTGTGAATTTCAGTAATTGATTTTCATTATACATAATTATCAGAAAATTAAAATTAGGATAATTTCGACGAAAAACCGCCAAGAATTTTGTTAGAATTTGTCGATTTCGGAAGAAACATTAATAAACCACATAAAAATTATCCAGAAATGAAATTGTGAAAAATGCATTGATTTCGCCTCGATTTTTCACAATAATTGTAATTGTTACAAAATTCTATCAAAGAGGTGGGTTAATTGAAAAAGAAAGATTTGAAGTTTAGGAATAAAAAGATTGCTATTCCTGCGGTGTTATCATTGTCAGTTGTGTTAGGAGGAGTATTACCAACTGTAACAACATTTGGGGGTAGCGCCGCTAGCGCAGCAACTGTTTCTGAAGTAGTGAATAAGGATGAAATTGTAAAAAACTACCTTAATTCAAAAGTAGAAAATCAGCTCACAAAGTTAGCTAATATTGGAGAGCAATTTAAAATTGTAAGTGAACAAACTGATCCTTCAACTGGCACTTATCATGTACGTACGGTCGAGCAATACAAAGGAATTCCAATTTATGGTTCTGGTCAAACAGTTGCTTTAGATGCAGATAATAATGTGTACGCCTCGATCGGTAAAGTAACTCAGAATCTATCTCGAACTCTTATTCCTACTGAGGCATCTATTTCTGAAGAGGATGCAATTTCAACCGCTAAAGAAGACATTCAATCACAAATTGGTGAAGTTAAAAATTATGATGGAATTGACTCTCAATTAATGATTTACCCTTATAAAGGGAAATATTATTTAACTTATTTAGTAAAAGCATCTACTTCAGTACCTGCACCAGGTTACTTCCACTACTTTATAGATGCGATTAGTGGAGAAGTAATTGATCAGTACGATGCACTAGATGAAATTGATGCAACAACTCTTACTCCAGTAACTGGCAGAGGGTTAGACCTACATGGAAACATGCAATCTTTTACTGCCGTTAAAGATCCTTCAACCGGAACAAGCTATTTATATGGTGCTTCAGTTTACAATTCTAAAATTGTACCAATTACTACTTTCGACGCTCGTCGTATGGATGAAGTCGTTTTCCAACTTGGTGGCATTTTTGGATTTACAGGTTATGAAATATCGACGAATAGTCCAACTAATACATTCACTAATCCTGCTGCAGTATCTGCTGTATACAATTCAGATAAAGTGAACAAATACTATCAATATATTCATAAACGTAATAGTTTAGATAATAACGGAATGACATTAATTAACACAGTCCATGTTGGAGTAAAATGGAATAACGCTGCATGGAATGGGAGACAAATGGTATATGGTGATGGAGATGGTATAAAATTTAGTTCACTGGCTGGTGGATTAGATGTAGCTGGCCATGAAATGACTCACGGCGTAATTGAACACTCAGCCGACTTAATTTATAAGAACGAATCTGGAGCTATTAATGAATCCCTAGCAGATGTCATGGGTAACTTTGCTCAAATGTATACTACAGGAGTTACTGAATGGGAACTTGGAGAAGATATCACAACACCGAACATTCCTGGTGACGGTGGGCTTCGTTCAATGAGCGATCCAGCTTCAAAAGCTACAAGATATATGGCTTCAGGTCACTATCCTGATACATACCAGGATCGCTATTTAGGTACTGAGGATAATGGAGGAGTACACATAAACAGTGGTATCAATAATAAAGCAGCTTACTTATTAACTCAAGGTGGCACAAATAATGGTATTACAATTAAAGGGATGGGTAGAACGAAAGCAGAAAAAATTTACTACCGTGCAATAACTCTTTACCTAACTCCTTCTTCTGGATTTAAAGAAATGAGAGAAGCTGCAATTCAGTCTGCTCGCGACTTATATCCAGATAAAAATGGTTTGCCTTCAGCAGAAACCCAAGCGGTTATGGATGCATATACTTCTGTAGGTGTAAACTAATAGTCGGAAAAACCATGAACTGTTGTTCATGGTTTTCTTTTTGTTATTATCGTTCATTTATTAATTGTTCATAGTTACATAAATTGATCAGTGAATATGTTTATCAATTTTACAAATAATATCCAACAGGAGGTGGAATATTATTGAAAACCCAACCAATAATTACAATTTCTAAGGACATTACTAGTAATTTAGAAAAATTAAAAGATGAGTTTTCAAATGTTTTTGATTTCAAAACTAGAAAAATCACATTCAATAATAAACCACTATGTATTGCTTTTATTGATACAATCTCGAACAAAGATATTATTAACGAAAAAATTATTAAAGTACTTTTAAATATTAAGCAAGGCAATATCATGACCGATCTACCTGTTTCAACTATTTCGACAACTAATTGTTTGAACGAAATACAAGAGGCTCTTACGAATGGAAATACAGTATTGTTAGTGGATAGTTCAAATGAAGCTTTTATCATAGATACTGTTTTATTCGAAGTAAGATCGACAAGTGAGCCTACAAATGAAAAAGTTGTTTCAGGTTCTCATGACGGTTTTGTTGAGAGCCTTAACAAAAATATAAATTTTCTAAGAAGTAGAATTAGAAGCTCAGATTTTAAAATAGAAGTTTTACCAATTGGTAGTCCTAGTACAAATGTTGGAATTTTATATTTAGATAATATCGTAAATAAAGATATTCTAGAAATTGTTAAATTCCGTATTAACTCGATTCAACTTGAAAATAACTTAACAACTGGTAAGTTAGAAGAATTTATTGAGGATAGTTCACTTTCACCATTTCCACAAATTCTAGAAACGGAGCGTCCTGACCGAGTTATTTCTAATTTATTTGACGGGAAAATTTGCGTAATAGTTGAAGGAAGTCCAACGGTTTCAATTATGCCAGCTTCTTTTTTTACTTTTTTCCAAACTCCTGATGACTATAATGGAAGAGTTTTAATAGGGACTTTTTTAAGGATTATTAGGCTATTTAGTTTTTTTCTATGTATAACTTTACCTGCAGTATACATATCTATTGTTTCATTTAGCTATGAAATTCTCCCATATGAATTAGTTACTACTATTCAAAACAGTATCGAATTTGTACCATTTTCTCCGTTTGTCGAAGCCATCATTATGCAATTAATATTGGAATTATTAAGAGAAGCATCTATTCGACTTCCAAGTCCAATTGCTCAAACAATCGGAATTGTCGGAGGACTTGTGATTGGAACAGCTATCGTAGAGGCAAATTTAGTATCGAATACAATGATAGTCGTCCTCGCCATTACAGCAGTTGCGTCATTTATTGTTCCTGTTCATGAAATGAGTTTTTCACTTCGGTTATTAAGTTTTCCAATGATTATTTTGGCATCAATTTATGGATTTGTAGGTATTATATTCGGTTTAACTCTTATTTTTATACATATAATTAAACTCGAGTCCTTTGGCACTCCCTATTTTTCACCTCTTGCACCGATTCGTTTAAAAGATTTAAAGGATGCTTTAATAAGGGTACCTAATTGGAAAATGAAAACTCGACCGACAAACGCACAGCCTATTGATACTATTCAATCAAAAGATACGAAAGGGTGGAAAAAATGATAATTAAGCAAAATGAGACTATTTCATCCTTTCAATTATTTTTTTATTTGGTAATCTCCCAATTAAACGTTGCAATTCTAACGTTACCAATGCATTTATATCGAGAAAGTGCTTATGATGGATGGATTTCCTTATTGCTTTCTTGCCTATATTCGATTTGTACTGTATTTCTATATTCATTTTTACTTAAGCGGTTTCCGAATTTAACAATATTTGAAATTTGTTCGTATTTTTTTGGAAAATGGCTTGGTGGAATATTGAAAATTAGTTATATTTTATATTTTATTTTTATAGCTTATTTAATTAACCAATTTTATCTATTTATATTTAGTAAATGGGTTTTTCCAAACTCACCATCTTGGAGTATTTTACTTCTTTTATTTATAATTGGAATCTATCTAGGGAAAGAAAATATTCGAACTACGACTCGATTTTTCCAGTTATCTTTTTGGACAATTTTAATCATTTTTATTTTTAGTGTTGAAGCATTTCAACAAGTAGAATGGAAATTTTTACTCCCGGTTACTCAAGCTAATTTTTCTCAAATAGTAAAAGGAAGCTATAAGTCTTATGTTTTCTTACATGGTTTTGAGGGCCTTTTAGTTCTCTACCCATTTGTAAATAGCGCTCATAGGAAAACAATAAAAAGTACTGTTTTTTCCACATTATTTATTACAATGATCAATCTATTTACTGTAGTTTTATGCTTCATATTCTTTAGTAAAAAGGAAATGCGTTTAATTCCAGAACCGACAATTTATTTATTTAAAACCTTAACATTTTTTAAAGAACTAGAGCGACTAGATTTACTATTTCTTTCAGTTTGGTTTGTCATAATTGCCTCTTCCTATGTATCTTATTTAAGTTTGGCTAATATCGGAATCTCGAATTTAATTAGAAAAAATAGAATCTATTCTACTCTTACAATTTGCTTTCTTATCTTTTTAGTAGGTAATTTCGTACCAACTTCAAAAGGATTTATAGATATATTATTAAAAATTTTATCTATTTCTAGCTTTATTTTTATCGTTTTGATTCCATTGTTGATTTTATGTATTTCCCTTCTCTTTAAGCTTAAAAGTAAGGAAGTTAACGTGTCATGAAAAAAAATCATTACATTACTTTTTTATTAATCTTCTTTTTAACGGGTTGTTGGGATCAGCACTCCTTGAAAGACTCTGCACTTGTACTAAGTATTGCATTTGACCAACTTACTAACGACAGCATTAAGGCAACTGCAAGCGTAAGAACAAATATTTCAAAGGGTGACCAAACCGAAGCCACTAATTATATTATTAATGATCAAGGTGCTTCTGTAAGAGATGTACGAAACAATATTGATTACCAAATTCCTGGTAGTTTTTCTGCCAACAAATTACTAGTGATGCTTTTAGGGGAAAATATTGCAAAAAATAATTTGTATCCTTATTTTGATAACTTTTTCCGATTTATTAGAAGTCCTCTAACTTCACGAGTAGCAATCGTAAAAGGACAAGCTTCTAGTATTATTGAAATGAAAACTTACAAAGATATTTTTATTAGTGAGTCCCTTTCAGAAATGCTAGAAGCTGGTGAAAATATATCTGTTATTCCAAAAGAGACACAAGAGACCATTTATAAAAAAATGGATGATCCAGGCACTGATATAGTCCTCCCTTTTTTAGAAAAAACTGATGATGAAACAATAAAAATTAAAGGTGTAGCACTTTTAGAAAACAATCAATTTACTGGAAAAATATTAAATAATAAACAATCAAAATTATTGTTACTAATGCAAGACAAAAAAAATCATACAATGAGTTTGTCTGAACAATTGGGTAGTAACAATGAAGTTATCTCTTTTAAAGTAAAAAGTATAAAAAGAAACCTACAAATCAAAAATGAAAAGCAACCTAAAGTAAAGATCGACTTAAAAATAAAGATTGATTTAACCGAATTTACTGGCGAAGATTTAGCTAGTAATATTAAAAAAAAGGAAATAGAAAACAAAATTGCTGAAAAAATCGAAAAGGAGTTAAAAGAAGTAGTTAGCATTCTTCAAGACGCTAATTGTGATGCATTAGGGATTGGCAGATATTTAATGGCCTACCATACAAATACATGGAATAAATTAAATTGGGAAAAAGATTATTCAAAAGTTCCCTTTGAGATCAGTACAAAGGTAATTATGTATACAAGTGGGATTATTTTATGATCGGTTAAAACAAGTAAAGTTTAGCAATCATTTTATTTACATGGCATAATCAGGAAAGCCCATTAACGGGCTTTTTTTGTTTTGCTTGTTCTATTGGTACTTCATTTTATTCTCATGTTCAGCGATTATTTCACTGACTCTCATGCTCTTGAGAACTATTTTTTTCGATCATGTTATATTTTGAACCATGAATTATATAGCAATCGAATAGCCTTTTCAATCTCTGCCTCTGATAAAATAGCAAATCCAAGTAAAACTGTATTTTTTGGATGATTCCCTTCGCTATAATACATTGAAACTGGATATACTTTAATACTATTTTCAGCCGCCCTTGTAATTAACTCTTCTTCTAACATTCCATTATGAACCTTTAATAAAATATGTAAGCCAGAATCTTCTCCTATCACTTCCACTTTATTAGAAAAGTACCTTTCTATCGCCGAAACAAGAACATCTCTCTTTTTTCTGTATACAACTCGCATTTTATGAATATGTTTTTCCCAATGTCCTTCGTTTAAAAATCTTCTAATGATTTCTTGATCAATTCTCGAAACACTTTGTGTATAAAATAAATATTGTGATTGATACAATTTAATTAGCTGTTTTGGCAACACCATATAACTCATTCGTAATGATGGGAGTAAAGCTTTTGAAAATGTTCCCATGTAAATTACGTTTCCCTCTATGTCAAGCCCCTGTAATGCTGGAATCGGCTTTCCAGAATAACGAAATTCACTGTCATAATCATCTTCAATAATATAACGTCCATACTCCTCTTGTGCCCATTGTAATAGTTGTCCTCTTCTTTTAATTGGCATAATCATTCCACAAGGAAATTGGTGAGACGGTGTAACGAAAATAACTTCCGCATTGCTAGCTTCTAAAGCTGCAATAGAGATCCCATCCTCATCAAGTGGAATCATTTGAACATTTTCTTCTCCCTTCTCAAAAACAACCAATTTTCGATGATACCCTGGATTTTCAACTGCAAAATGCTTTCCCTTTAGTAATTGAAACAATATTCTTATTAAAAATTGGGTTCCAGCTCCTATTACAATTTGACTCGATGAACATCTAACACCTCTTGATTCATATAAATATTTCGCAATCTCTTCACGCAAGTTGGATTCACCTTGAGGATGACCAAGAAATAGAAGATCCTTATTTTCTTGCTGCCATACCTCATTTGAAATTTTCCGATAAGTAGCGAATGGAAATGACTTAGGATCTACACCCGTTTGTATAAAATCGTATTTATAAATCTGTTCTCCGTATGATACTTCTTTAACAAATTCTCTATTTTTATCAGTAAGCATTATTTGCTCAATTTCACATACAAAATAGCCCTTACGTGAAACGGATTCAATATATCCTTCTGCCAGAAGTTGTTCATATGCCGATTCAACTGTATTTTTACTTACTTCTAAATACATTGCTAACTTTCTTTTTGCTGGTAGCTTCGTCATAGGAGGTATTTTTCCACTTCGTATTTCTTCTTTTATATACCCATATAACTGTACATACAACGGCATTTTTGACTCAATATTCAAATTTGGTGTTAACTCTAACATGTAAACTGACCCCTTCACAAAACATATTATTGATACTTTGTATAGTACCAGAGGTTATATATAATACTTTTTATCATGTAAATTGAATAAAAGCAATTTTTGAAAGGAGCATCATGATCATGCAAAACAGCAGACGTCTTGGACTATTTATGATTCTTACAGGAGCTACTCTATGGGGATTATCAGGTCCATTAATTCAGTGGTTTTTTCAACGTACGACAATATCATCTATCGACTATTTAGTCATTCGCCTCTTACTTGCTGGGGTCTTTATTTTATGTTTCTTACTTACAAAAAAACAAAATATATTTCGTATTTGGCAACAGCCAGTTCATCTATTACACCTTATCATTTTCTCTATTCTCGGGATGCTTGGCGCACAATATGCTTTTATCGAAACTGTGCATATTAGTAATGCTGTGACCGCTACTCTATTCCAATTTTTAGGGCCAGTTCTGATTACTATTTATGTTGCAATACAGAATAAAAAACTGCCTTCTACCTTGCAGGTATTAGCAATTTTCTCCGCACTGATCGGCACATACTTTATTATTACAAATGGATCAGCCCATAATATAGTCATGTCAAAGGAAACTATTTTATTCGGACTGTTAACAGCTATTGGTTTTACCTTCTATACACTACACCCTACTTCCCTTATTCAACAATGGGGGACGACTCTTATTATTGGCTGGGGTATGCTAATTGGAGGTATTGCATTATTTATTTACAATCATTCTTTTGAATGGAAGCAATTTTCACAAACCTTTACATTTTCAACATTCTCTTTGCTAATTTTAATTATTATAATAGGTACTCTTTCTTTTCTTCTCTACATCGGTAGCCTAAAATATTTATCAGCAACAGAGACTAGTATTTTATCTAGTATCGAACCGCTTGTAGCAACTATTGTTTCTATTACTTGGCTAAAGGAATCTTTCGGAGTATACCAATTACTAGGTGGTATATGTATCGTCATTGCAGTTATTTTCTTAACTATGCCAGAAAAAGTAACAAAATCAACATTCACAACTGAACAAATATAATGCCAAATGTAACTTCATTGAATGGAAAACATTTGTTTTTTGTAAATTGTAAAAAGATGAAGGCCAAGAAAAATAAGCAAAAAAAAAAGCATACTTCCCGAATTTTCGTTGGTATGCTTACTTCATTATAAAATTATATTTATTAGTGCTTTAACATATATCCCCAAAGTAATAATGGTGTAATTAGAAAAGTGTAAAGTACTATTTGTAAAATAATTATTGGTTTTATTTCTTTAAAATCACTTACCCAAAACTTAGAAACTATTGCATATAATGCTAATTCTATTACAGGTCCAAATACAATTAACCATTTCATTTTAAAAATTTTGCTCCTTTTAGAAATTCTAAGATGCATATATTACAATCTCACTTTAAAATTATATCACAAAAAATAAATTATTTTACTAAAACAAAAAATCTGAAGTATTAAAAAAATTTAAAACACCCTCACAATATTAAAAGTGCTCTACTAGTTAATATTACATGATCAGCAGTGGTTTTTATAATTTTGAAGAAACCTTTTATTTACAACAAAAAACAGAAAAACCCTTAAGGGGCTTTTCTGTTTTTCACTTCCTATCTATTCGTACTCCATTTTATTCAATTCTCCAACTATCGTAACTCTTCCATTATGATTGGTATCCACTTTACTAACTTCTTTATTACAATTTTCTGTTTTGTTTACAGGACCTGTTACCTTTGAAGTGCTAGATGCAGGAACACTTTTGTTTGGTTCATTGCTCGTCGGTTTTTCTGTGTCACCATAAGATGAACTCTTCTTGGTTTGAACAATCTTAGAAGCCGTGCTGGTAGGGGTCTGCACTTTTTTTGACGAAGTCTGTTCAGTGATTTTTCCGCAATCCACAGATTGGGGAAAACACAAAAATTTTAGCCTTATAAATTTTGTAATAGTTTAACTATTAGTTATTTATACATGATATTATGAAAATGAAAGGTGGTGATATTGTGGTATGGTTTATTGTAATTGTAATAGTAATAATTGGTATAATACTTAAAATGAATAGCACTTCTAGCAATAACGAAGACAAACATTCTCCTGAAGAAATCGTAGAAATTGCAGAATTCGAACTTAAATTCAGGTCAGAATTTGCAAAAAATAAAATGTTACTAAAGATTGGTAAGATAACAGATAGACAATCAATGGAATGGTCAAAAAATTTATTGGAAGAACACAATGAAATTCAAAGAAAATACGATATAACAGAAGCAGAAATGTCTGCATACTATGAACTTGTATATTCTAAATCAAGCGTTTATCATAATTAAAATTATTTTAATCCTTAGTAAAACTAGGGATTTTTTCATAGTCCCTAATTTCCGGATAAACAAATACATATAGTAAAATCGCAGTAAATAAAACCAAAAATATTCTTTTGTTCACACTTCTGCACATCTTCCTCATGTTTCTACTCTAGACAAACCATATTTAAACGATAACGCATTTTGATCTTTTGTCGGAAGACTTTAGCGAGGTTGAGAAGAAATTCTTATTCAACTAACGCATTGCGTTAGTTGAATAACAAAATCCCATATGTTAGTAACATGGTCTGAAAAATAATATATATTATCACAACAATTACTATTGTAATAAAGAATTGTTTCCAACTAGTTGTAACTCCCATGCTATTATTTGAAATGTTTCATCAATGAATTAGACTAAATCTTTCTTTTCTATGTTTCGAATTGAATAGTACCCGATATACAAACCGAACAATCCTAGTGATAAAGGAACTCCTATAATTGAAAATAAGGTAAAATCCTCACTTGTTGAATTCAAAATTGTAGCGATAAGAATTGAAGATACAATGGTTGCAGGCGACGATTTACGATGCATGCCAAAGAACAGAGGAATAAGACTGATACCTGCTGTCGCAATAGCATTCATAAAAGCAGTCAATAAATGTCTTGATATATCTTCTAATTCGATCGATCCTGGAAGAATATTAAAATTCACTTCCGCTAAATTAACGAGGCCTTCTAGAAATAATGTCGAAAACAAAACGTTGACAAAAGTAAAAATAAAAACGATTGTTAACTTTGCGGAAATAATTTTTTTACGTTTAATGGGATAAGTGAATAATACATCTATTGATTTATTTCTAAATTCGTCTATTATTAATTTCACAATAATTACTGATGCAAAAATTGTAAACGTTGTCCGTACCATTGCACCTATTATGCTGGCCGCCATATCAAAACTTTCAATAGGTATTTTCTCACCATCTATCTCTGTAAAAAACATCATACTAAGAAGTGCAATAAATGCGATATTGCATATAAAAACAGCTTTCCAGTAGTGCCATAATTTAAATTTTTTTATTTCAAGATTAATAAGTTTAAGCATGGACCACGCCCCCATTGATCTTCTTTAAGAAATAATCTTCTAATGTATTATCTTTTTTATTGATTGACTCCACTAATACACCATTTAACACAAGGGTTTTAGATATCTTCCCTTGAGCCGTGTTCATGTCATAGATACGAATGGTAACATCATCGAGTATTTTAAAATTCGTTATGTACAATGATTCTTTTATGATGTATGACGCTTTTTTCACATCATCCGTTTTTAACTCTATATACTCTGTATTTTGAAGACGAATTGTCTCCATTAATACTTCCTCTACTAACTTTCCGTCCTTGATTACTCCGATGGTATCGGCAATTTGTTCGATTTCTCCAAGAATATGACTAGAGATTAATAGTGTCATTCCATAATCCTTACTTAACATTTGAAATAGATTTCGAAATTCCTTAATTCCTACAGGGTCTAAACCATTTGTTGGCTCATCTAAAATAAGGATTTCAGGCTTTGTAATAATTGCTCTAGCTAAGCCAAGCCTCTGCTTCATCCCTAAAGAGAAATCTTTGACAGCCTTTCCTTCAAAATTTTTTAGTTGTACCATGTCAAGAGCAGAGTCGATCGCACTTTTGTTGTAGTAACCCATATAATCGGAGTGTAGCTCTAAATTTTCCCGTGCTGTTAACTTGTCATAAAAAACGGGATATTCAATTATGCTCCCCATGCGCTTCAATATTTCATAAGATTTTGGGGTTACTGTTTCGCCAGAAATAATAATTTCTCCACTCGTTGGTTTGATTAAGTTCATAATCATTTTCATAACGGTTGTTTTTCCTGCACCGTTCGGCCCTAAGAAGCCATATATTTCGCCTTTTTTGACATGCATATTCACATTGGAAACGACCGTGGTACCTTTATAATTTTTAGTAAGATGATTTGTTTGAATTATATAGGTCATGTTTTTCCCTCCTTCATCTATTAATCTCATTCTATCGATGAATGTTTTCTTTTCTCTTAACCATTTCTTACAAAATTCTTAAGTTATTACAATTTCGATTAATACGTCATACGCTTCAATTCAATAGTGAAAGTGGTCTTGTGATTTGGGATGCTTTCTAATGAAATCTTTCCGCCCAGTTGTTCGACTAATCTTTTCGTTATAGTTAAACCTAATCCGCTACCTTGATAAAGTTTATTTCTTGAATCTTCCATTGTGTATAATCGTTCAAAGACTCGATCTTTACCATCTTCCAGAATGCCCTTTCCCCGATCGAAGACGTCTATATAAACCTTATCCTCTGTACTTCTTAGGTGTAACCCAATTACCTTTCCATCTGAACCATATTGAAGAGCATTAGAAATTAAATTATTTAAAATCCGCTCAACCGCTCCTTTATTTCCCCAAATAAATTTCTGTTCATTCGGAATATTAATAGATACGTCAAATTCTTTTTTTGTTAGTATCTCATAATAATCCAGAATTGTTTTTTTGCAAATCTCTCCTAATTCGATTTTGGACATTTCAAGATGAACATCATTGGATTCAAGTTTAACAAGATCAAAAAAGCGATTGATTAAATCTAAAACTTCTTCTGCTTTTAAATGAACAGTTTGTAATAAGGATTTTTCTTTTTCTTGATTAATAATTTCATCGTGTAAAATGATTTCAATATAACCTAGAATGACAGTAAGTGGCGTTTTTAAATCATGCGAGATATTCGAGAGCATTTTTCTCATTGAGCGTTCAACAGAATGAAAATTGGCCACTGTTTTCTGGTTGTGTTCTAAGAGGCGATTGATTTGAATTAATAATGATTTCATTTGAGAGTTGCTAGTGTAAAGTAGAACATTTTCATCAGTTTTTTGTTCAATGATGGATTGAAGCTTCTTTTTGACATAGGAAATTTCTTGATTCGAAACTCTTTGATGTTGAACTAAATAAATATTAAAAATTAAGGAAGCTGCTAGAAATAATACAAGAAGATAAATCATGTTAAAATTCCCCCAATTTATAGCCAATCCCCCATAAAGTCTTTAAATATTTAGGGTTTGAAGGATTATCTTCTATTTTTTCTCTGAGACGTCGAATATGCACATTAATAACATTTTCATCACCATAGTATTCTTCTTGCCAAACAAGGCTGTAAACTTGTGCTTTTGTAAATACTTGATTTGGTCTTGTAATAAAGAGTTTTAAGATATTAAACTCTTTTAACGTGAGCTTTACGTCATGACCACATTTTTTTACAGAATAATTTTTCATATCAATGATCAAATCACCTAGTTGAATAGTTTCTTCTTGGTAAGTCGGCTTAACCACTTGATTGGTTAAGTCCATATAATGTTTTTCTCTTCTAAGAATGGCTTTTACTCTAGCGACAAGTTCAATCATTGAAAAAGGCTTTGCAATGTAATCATCTGCACCGAACCCTAGACCTAACGCTTTATCAACGTCTTCTCCTTTTGCAGACATAATTAAAATTGGGATCATACTTTTGGTTCTAATAATCTTTAAGCATTCCATCCCATCAATTTTGGGAATCATAATATCAAGTAAAATTAAGTCAAAATTTTGTACTTCTACTATCTGTAATGCCTCTTCACCATCAAAGACGGTGGAAACTGCATATCCATGTTTCACCAAAGTATCCTTTATCATCTCACTAATGTAGTGATCATCTTCCACAATTAAGATTCGATTGATCATAATCCCATCCTCAACTTTTATTCTGGTTTTTCATAAAAACTATATTAATACACTAAAATACTCCCAAGATAAAAGTATCTAAGGAGTACTAGAATACAATATTTTACATGTAAATTTCTCCACTTTTTGAAATCCAGTAATTTTTATTTTTTTTGATATTTTCTACATTACACATTTTGTATGTGACTATTAAAAATAGTGGCAACCCTCTTATTGAACAAATAGTATAAAAAGACTCGACTGTTGGCTTATTAATTTTCAGGTTCAATTTTATATAAAATTTCGTTGTTTACACAATTTCTATCAAATATTTTCGTTTATAATTTTTATCGTGAGTACAGTTGGAAAACTTACATCTAATCGATAATTCCAAAAAGATCTTTGAATTCATTTTCAATGTTTTCTACAGAATCTATAATTTCTGATACTTTTTTATTAATTTTCATTCCTCAGCTCCCATTACTCATTTTATCTAATGTTCCATTTTAAATATTTTACCATAAATAACCAATTGTTTCCGAACTATTCTGCATACTAAAAGGGCTACTTAATAGCCCCTCGTCATCTTCAACTACCGCATGCGTTAGCTGAATAGCGTTTTTATCTTTATTTCTTTTCAAAAAAGAAACCTGTCCCATTTTCTTGCGATACAAACCCTTGTTTGGATGAACTTTTTTCCACCATATTTTGTTCTTCTACTGTTATAGTTGTGGTAATATCTTTTCCTTCAGCTGCATTACCTTCTCTATAATCTTGTTCCTCTCTTGTCACATGTTTGTATTGGTCTCCATTAGTCTGTGCATATACCTTTGTATGTTGGAAGTCTTTTGTAAATCCGATTGATAATGCTAAAGCACCTGCTAAACCAATGGATAATACTAATTTTCTTTTCATAAATAAACCTCCTAATATATTTTACTGGAAAATAATTACAATTTGTTTTTATAAATAGAATAACACAATTAACATAAATAAAATGTCTAATATTGTTCAATTAAACTGCCATTATGTTGAATAAGAATCCAAATTCGCTTCACAACAAAAAAAACAGAAAAACCCTCTACCGGGGCTCTTCTGGTTTCACTTGCTAATGTAAACCAACTTCATCTTAGATCAATTATCCAGTGATTATTTCGCTGCCTTCTCATACTCCTGCTTGAAAAAGCTCTTCATAGAATGGAACACATCTGACTTTTGCTTTAAAATATAATAGCGAAATTTCTCGTCATTTATGTTTTTATACGCGGACATTAGCGTACTGTGTCGATTGTATTGGTTTACTTCTCCGTATCCGAACATATTGCTCACTTTCATTAATTCTTGAACTAATTTTACGCAGCGAGCATTATCAGATGTTAAATTATCTCCATCAGAGAAGTGGAATGGATAGATATTATATCTTTCAGGAGAATATTTGTATTCAATCACTTCTAAAGCTTTTCGATAAGCAGATGAACAGATTGTTCCTCCGCTTTCTCCTTTTGTGAAGAACTCTTCTTCTGTAACTACTTTTGCTTCTGTATGGTGTGCAATAAATTCGATATCAACTGATTCATATTTTGTTCGTAAAAATCTTGTCATCCAAAAGAAGAAGCTTCGTGCCATATACTTTTCCCATAAGCCCATACTTCCGCTCGTATCCATCATTGCGAGTACGACGGCTTTAGATTCTGGTTTTCTAATTTCATTCCATGTACGGAACTTTAAGTCTTCTGGAGATATAGGATAGAATGATGGCGTGCCACTCATTGCGTTACGTTTAAACGCAGACATCATTGTACGTTTTTTATCAATGTTACCCATTAATCCAGTTTTTCTAATGTCATTAAATTCAATATTTTCTACTGTATTTAAGTCTTGTTCTTTGCGTTTTAGATCCGGTAATTCTAACTGACTAAAAAGAGCTTCCTCTAATTCCATTAGTGAAACCTCTGCCTCATAATAATCTTCGCCTGATTCCTTACCTGCTCCTTGCCCTTTGCCAGCACCTTTTTGCGGCTGGCCACCTTGTGAACCATCTCTTGCCACTACATCGCCAACTTTACTGTCTCCAGTACCCTGACCAACGTGTTTATTTTTATCGTAGTTGTATCTAATCTTATACTCATCTAGTGACCGAATTGGAATTTTTACTACATCGCGCCCGTTTGACATGATGATGCTTTCTTCTGTGATCAAATCTGCTAAATTTTTTTTAATCGCCTCTTGTACCTTCTCTTGGTGGCGCTGTTGGTCGTCGTGTCCTTTACGATGGAGGGTCCAGTCTTCCTGTGAAATGGTAAAATTATGCTTTTGTTCATGTTCATTATTTTCATTACTCATTTTCTTTCCCTCCCTTACTTGTTATGATTTATTTTAAAAATAAAAAAATCGTCACACAGTAATGCTAAATTGCATAAACTAAATCGGTAGGTGATTTTCTACCCTTTTTTATGGATTACTCTATCATATGCAGAAGGACACAATAATTGACAATGTTTCTTCTAAATTTTACACCCATTTTTTCAGAAAATTGGACGAGTCCTTAAAAATAGATATATTTATATAAAAATTCCAATAAACTTTTGCCTTTAACTATATGTAAAATTACTTAAAAAAGAACAAAAAAATAAGTGGAAAACTAGTAAAAGTTCTCCACTTATTTTTATTTAAGGTAAATTATGACCCATTCCAGCTACGTAAATTCGTAACCATTGTTCCGCTGACATTCTTAACTTTGTAGACTCAACTGCTGTTTTAACACGTTCAATTTTACCAGACCCTACGATTGGCATCATTTTAGCAGGATGAGCTAATAACCATGCATACATTACTTCGTCGATTGAATTTGCGCCAATTTCACTAGAAATCTCTTCAAGCATTGCTCGAACTCGTACAGCTGATTCAGACTGACTAGTAAAAATTTGTCCACCTGCTAATGGGGACCAGATCATTGGAGCAATATCTTTTTCAAGTAATAAATCAATCGTTCCCTTTTCAAAATGCTCTAATTGCATTGGCGAAACTTCGATTTGATTTGTTACTAAAGGCATGTTTAGACATGCTTGTAATGCATTAAATTGAGATGGTAAAAAGTTTGATACTCCAAAGTAGCGTACTTTTCCTTCCGAATGAAGTTGATTAAACGCCTCTGCAATTTCCTTTGGATTCATAAACGGATTTGGTCTATGTATTAAAAGTAAATCGATATAATCTGTTTGTAGATTTTCCAGAGAATTATTAACACTCATAAGGATATGCTCTTTACTAGTATCATAATGATTCATTTTAAGTTCAGGGAACTTTGATGACTTTAACTTTATACCACATTTTGTAACGATTTGAATTTTTTCACGAAGCTCCGGTTTTAATGCTAGAGCCTTTCCAAAAATTTCTTCACAAGTATACCCACCGTAAATATCGGCATGATCAAATGTTGTAATTCCTAAATCAATACATTCTTCTATAAAAGTGACTAATTGTTCTGATGTCATTTTCCATTCAGATAAGCGCCATAAACCGTGAATAATTTGAGAAAACTCAAGATTTTCAGCTATTTGAATTCTTTTCATTTACACTATCTCACCTTTCTTTTTAATCATTATCCTCATTATAGGATAAACGTTATTAATTGCAAAAGAAAACGGCTATCTAATCGATAGCCGCTTAAACAATTTAACGGTTAAGTAATGAACCTACGTAGCGTAATAATTCGTTTGCTGATGTTGAGTTATAACCATATTCATCAACTAATCTGCTGACAACGTCATTAATTTTCTTTAATTGACGCTCGTCAGGAGTTTTTGTGGACGTCGTAATCTTCACAACATCCTTCAGATCCGAAAAAAGTTTCTTTTGGATTGCTTCTTTTAATCTTTCGTGTGAATTGTAATCAAAACGTTTACCTTTTCTTGCATATGCAGAGATTCTAATTAGTATTTCTTCACGGAATGCTTTCTTTGCATTCTCAGAGATACCAATTTGTTCTTCAATTGAACGCATCAACTTCTCATCTGGATTCATCTCTTCACCTGTTAAAGGATCACGAAGCTTATTCTTATTGCAATATGCTTCTACATTATCAAGATAATTATCCATAAGTGTTTTTGCAGACTCTTCATATGAATATACAAAAGCTTTTTGAACTTCTTGTTTTGCAATATCATCGTATTCTTTTCTTGCGATTGAGATAAAATTCATATAACGCTCACGATCTTCATTAGAAATAGATGGATGTTGATCTAAACCATCTTTTAATGAGCGTAATACATCCAGAGCATTAATTGA
Organism: Bacillus sp. UNCCL81; assembly: GCF_900112535.1. Lineage (NCBI taxonomy): Bacteria > Bacillati > Bacillota > Bacilli > Caryophanales > Bacillaceae > Bacillus > Bacillus sp. UNCCL81. The sequence goes on from NZ_FOMF01000008.1 coordinate 231,307, forward strand.
AGGAATCTCTTTTCGAATAATTGTAGATGAAATACGGTTAATGACATATCGTGGATCGATACCATGCATACCTTCATCTAAATATTCTTTCTTCAGCTCCTCTAAATCAACAGTGTTATAGCCTTCTACCATTTCACCATCATATAGACGCATCTTCTTAACTAAATCAATATCTCCTCGTTTTGGTTCTTTTAAACGAGTAAGAATTGTAAACATTGCTGCAACACGTAAAGTATGTGGAGCAATATGGACATTTGAAACATCACTTTCAGAGATCATTTTTTGATAAATTCTCTCTTCTTCGCTAACTCTTAAGTTATAAGGAATTGGCATTACGATTATTCGAGAATGAAGTGCTTCATTCTTCTTATTATTAATAAAGGATCTGTACTCTGTTTCATTCGTATGAGCAATGATTAACTCATCCGCAGAAATCAATGCAAAACGCCCTGCCTTAAAGTTTCCTTCCTGCGTCAGGGATAATAAGTGCCATAAAAACTTTTCATCACATTTTAACATCTCTTGGAATTCCATCATTCCACGGTTTGCTTTATTCAACTCACCATCAAACCGGTAGGCACGCGGATCTGACTCTGATCCAAATTGAGCAATTGTTGAAAAATCAATACTTCCTGTTAAATCTGCAATATCTTGAGATTTTGGATCAGACGGGCTAAAAGTACCAATACCAACTCGACGATCCTCTGATAAAAATACTCTTTCTACCATAACATCTTCTATTCTTCCACCAAACTCTTGTTCAAGCCTCATTAAATTTAAAGGTGAAAGATTTCCTTCAATTCGAACTCCATATTCTTGGAAAAAATCATCTCTTAAATGGTTAGGAATTAAATGCAATGGATCTTCATGCATTGGGCAACCTTTAATAGCGTAGATTGCTCCTTGATCAGACCTTGAATAATTTTCTAAGCCTCTTTTTAACATCGTTACTAGTGTAGATTTACCACCACTTACAGGGCCCATTAACAATAAAATACGTTTTTTAACATCTAATCTCTTGGCAGCAGGATGGAAATATTCTTCCACGAGTCTCTCTAGCGCTTCTTCTAATCCATATAGGTTGTTATTAAAGAAACTGTAGGTTTTTTTACCATTCACTTCTTCAATACCTGCGTCTTTAATCATATTATAAATTCTAGAATGTGCAGTTTGTGCAACCAAGGGCTCCTCTTTTAGCATTTCAAGATACTCAGCAAAAGTGCCTTCCCATTTCAATCTTTGTTCCATGTCCCGGTGCTGCTCAAGTTTCTTTAAAATATCCATGGACAAGTACCTCCTTCTTCTCATCTGTAAGAGAGATTATTAAAGGATATGCAAGGATGTCCGTACTCATGCTATATCTTTGAGTAGGAAAATATATTTTATCGAAATTCAATTCTCATAATTTTACTTTCATATTTCTATGTTTTTTTTGTATAATAAGGTTTAGGGTGTTGGGAATTTTTCAATTGGGAGGATACATACTGATGAGACTAGTATTAATTTTATTAGTTACAGCATCATTCTTAGCAGCAATTTTCACAGGCGGCTATAATGACAAACCTGGACTGAAAAACAGATAATATTTTTTAAAGGATGCTTCTAAATGCGGATCTTAATTTTATTTAGACCGTTTTAATGGAAGCATCTTTTTTATTTGTTTACTCTTTGATAGGATCTTAATTTAATAAAAAAAAATCACCTAAATGGTGACTTTTATTACTTAGAATAATCCTTTACCTTTAATAATTCACGGAAATCTTGCTGGCGCAAAGCTTCGTAAATTAAAATTGCAGCTGTATTTGATAAATTTAGAGATCTAATATGATCTGTCATTGGTATGCGTAAACAAGTTTCCATGTTTTTTTCAATTAACTCTTTCGGAAGTCCTGTTGTTTCTCTACCAAATACAAAGAAAATCTCTTCATCTAAATTTGTATAATCAAAGTTTGAATATGTTTTTTCCCCAAATTTAGTTATAAAATAAAATTTTCCATCTTTATATTTATCAAATAAATCGTCCAAAGAATCATGATAATGGATATCTACATGCTCCCAATAATCAAGACCAGCTCTTTTTAACATTTTATCATCAGTTGAAAAACCTAACGGTCGGATTAAATGCAAACTTGTATCTGTTCCTGCACAAGTACGTGCAATATTTCCTGTATTTGCTGGAATTTGTGGTTGATATAATACAACGTGTATTCCCATCTTTTTCACCTCTATATTGTTTCAATGCTTTATATTATACCAAATTCGTAATTAATAAGGTATTATTCCATTGGAGGGTTTGAAAAGTCATCAACGAAGTGAAAAAACTTATACTTAATATTCTCCGTAAAAGCAGAAGAATCATAGTATGACCAATATCTTTTACGGCTATTTACAGTATGTGCATTCACTAACGGTTCACCATTTTCATCCTTAGCAACAACGATTGTACAATGATTCCATACACCATCACCTTCGAAATCATATACGATAATATCCCCCAATGTAAGATCTTTTGGAGAAGGCACTTCTTCTGCTTTAATTCCAGTTTTAGGTGAAGGTAAAAATCTTCTTAATGCGTGAGCAACTCTCCAGCTATAACTACTATTAGAATGATTTTTATACCACCACCCTGTCCCTGGTTTTGGCATTCCAACCATTCGAATGCCTCCAGCCCTTAAACATTGAGATATAAAATTAGTACAATCATTTGCATACAATGGATATTCTTTATTATGGCCATCCCACCAGGTTTCAGCATATTTAACAGCATTAAATCGGTTATATCTGTTATTTCGATCTAATGATTCATTTTCACCTAAATCGTCTTCTTCGAGTTCAAAATTTTCAACTTGATTATCAATTGGGAATGGTATGTCATATAAGATTTCATTATTTTCAATCGCGATCTGTCTTTCATGTTGATCCTCTTCAAAATATAAATCAGTTTGCTTTAAAAAATATCGCGTATGGAATGTATAGTTTATATACGTTACGTCCTGATCAGTCCAAATTTTGTTTACATCAAGATTTCCATATACTTTCACTAATGAAATATTACGCTTATTATATAATTCAACTTTACGCCTGATTGCCTGATATTCTTTTTCTTGAATAGGATGACTTCGATGTCCTTCACCAAAATAAAGTTGTAATCGTTCTTTTAAATAACACTCTAAAAGTTCACGATTAAACAAGATAATCCCCCTTTTCAACATATATTCTTATTCTATACGATGTTGAAAAATAAGAGATTATACCACTCAATATTGATTACCTTGACAGAACAGCATTAATTTCCTTTAATACAATCTCGTCTTGCTCTTTTTGCAAACAACTTTCAATAAATGGTGTACTATTCTTTCCCTCAATCTCAAAAATAGCCCAAATAGCTGTACCTCTAATTACTGGTCTTGCATCTTTTTTCGCTAATTCCTTTAAATCATCTAATGCCGATTCATCTTTAAAATGTGCTAAAGCAATGATGGCATTTCGCTGAATAGGATTCTTTCCTCTCCAAGACCCAGACATTTGGCCAAACTGACTTTTAAACTCTCGGTTACTTACCTTTAATACAGAGCGTAATAATGGTTTTACAGTTTCCGGATCAGGTTCCATCTCAGTATGATGAGTAAAATTAATACCTTTATTTTTAGGACAAACTGTCTGACATGTATCGCATCCATATATACGATTTCCCAGCTCTTTTCGAAATTCAACAGGAATCATCTCTTTTGATTGTGTTAAAAAAGCAATACAATTTTTAGCATTTAATTGACCTGGAGAAACAATCGCACTTGTTGGACAAACATCAATGCATTTTGTACACTCTCCACACTGTTCCTCAATAGGCGAATCTGGTTCAAAAGGCAGTGATGTAATCATTTCCCCTAAATACACATATGAACCGAATTCTGGTGTAATAATTGAACAATTTTTAGCACTCCAACCTATACCAGCTCGCTCAGCCACAGCTCGATCTACTAGCTCACCAGTATCAACCATCGACTGAACATTTGCATTTGGATAATGTAATAATATAAATGACTCAAGCTGAAGTAATTTCTTTTTTACAACTACATGGTAATCTTCCCCCCACGAAGCCCTACAAAAAATTCCTCTTGTAGATCCTTTTTTACTTTTAGGAGGATTTTTTAATTTAGATGGATACGCTAAAGCAATTGCAATAATTGAATTAGCTTCTGTCATAATTTTTCTTGCATCTACTCTTCGTTCAATATCCTTTGTTTCAAAACCCGATTGATAATTTAATTCCTGCTGCCTATATAACCGATTTTTTAATGTTAAAAATGGATCAACCGTCGTAAATCCTATCTTATCTATTCCAATTTCTTTACTATATGAAATCAATTTTTTTTGAAATTCTTTTATATTCACAAGGAATCACCTAACTGCCTGTTAATTTACAAATTATAATTACTATTCTAGTCAGAAAATTATTTCTTTATCTAATTATGTCACAAAAGTCTTTAATAATAGACTTTTTAATATAAAAAAACGCAATGTATCGTTCTTCGAATGAATCAATACACTGCGTTGTTATCAAGTTATAAGTGCTAAACTACTAATACAAATGTAATATGTATTTAGTAGGTTTTAATGAACTTGTTATTAAATTTATCATATATATGTCACAAATTCAAGAATAAAATCATTTTTTGTCGAAAGAGTTCAAGCTTGATTTATAAAACCGTCTAGAGTAGAAAATGTTTATAGAGGTAAAAAATAGCGGATGACGTGAGTAAGTAAAAGATCAATATTCAACAGTACTTTTATTCATTATCTATTAGCAGAGAATATGAAAGATTTGTAGAAATTTGAATGAAGGTATAATGTATTTTCCCATAGAATTCTTCTTTATAGGTGTTTAAATATAGGAGGAGAGTAACTATGTCAGATCCTTTAGTAAATGAAGATAAAAATCCTTTGGTCGAAAGTTTCGAAGGTGTATGTAGTTTGATTGAAGAAACAAACGACAGGATTGATTTCACACAGGATACAATTAAGGAACTTGATCGATACAATAATGAGAAATTAAAAGATGCAAAACAATTTACGATTAAAGTAGCTGCTGCAAGCCTACTAATAGCAACAACTGGTTTAGTAGTTACTTTAGCAAATAAAAGAAAACCTAAACAATTTGATTGGCTTGCGTCTAAGCAAAAACGTAAGTATGTAAAAATGTAAAATACGCACTTCTAAATGAATCATAGTCACATAAAGAAGGCAGCGACCATTGTTATAGTCGCTGCCTTTCTTTATGATGTTCCTTAAAACAATAAGAAGACAATTAGATAATGCCTAATGAAGAAGAATTAACCTACAAAAAAAGGATTCTGCATCTCTGCAAAATCCTCTTCTCTGATTACAATATAGCGGTGACAGGACTTGAACCTGCACATCCGTGAAGATACCTGATTTTGAGTCAGGCGTGTCTGCCATTCCACCACACCGCCAAAAAGTTATAAAATAATTATAATATATGAAAGACAAATTGTCCATCAAATCTGTAATTAAAAACCTCTTACAAAAGTAAGAGGTTTAATGATACCGAGGGCCGGACTCGAACCGGCACGGGGTCAACCCCCGCAGGATTTTAAGTCCTGTGTGTCTGCCATTCCACCACCCCGGCAGAAGTAAATTAAAAGGCGGTAACCGGATTTGAACCGATGATAAAGGTTTTGCAGACCTCTGCCTTACCACTTGGCTATACCGCCATATTTGGAGCGGAAGACGGGGTTCGAACCCGCGACCCCAACCTTGGCAAGGTTGTATTCTACCACTGAACTACTTCCGCATAAATGGCTGGGCTACCTGGATTCGAACCAGGGCATGACGGAATCAAAATCCGTTGCCTTACCGCTTGGCTATAGCCCATTAATTAAGAACTTTATATACTATATTCAATTTACTATAAATTATAATACTTACTTGAGTAATCGTTACAACAATTTAAATGGGGCGACCGATGGGAATCGAACCCACGAGTGTCGGAACCACAATCCGATGCGTTAACCACTTCGCCACGACCGCCATTATTGTATTATTTGGCAGGGGCAGTAGGAATCGAACCCACACCAAAGGTTTTGGAGACCTCTATTCTACCGTTAAACTATGCCCCTATAAAATGGTGGAGGGGGACGGATTCGAACCGCCGAACCCACAGGGAGCGGATTTACAGTCCGCCGCGTTTAGCCACTTCGCTACCCCTCCGGTTAAAGAGTGCCGACTAGAGGACTTGAACCCCCAACCTACTGATTACAAGTCAGTTGCTCTACCAATTGAGCTAAGTCGGCATTTTATTATCTAAATCACTTTGTTTTTTTACTATTTATTTAAGATGGTGGCTCGGGACGGAATCGAACCGCCGACACGAGGATTTTCAGTCCTCTGCTCTACCGACTGAGCTACCGAGCCATCTTA
>NZ_FOMF01000011.1:0-137377 GCF_900112535.1 Bacillus sp. UNCCL81
TCGCTCCTCTTTTTTTAAAAAACGAATGAGCTGCTTCTATTTAGTATTGCCTTTTTATCGAATTTACAGAAGTTTATTTTCATAGTAGTTGAATAAGGAAATTCATTTTAAAGACATTTAAGGCTGTAACAATACTTTCTTTCCATTAACAACTTCATAAATACTTAAATGTTTTTTTGCTGTAAAGTCAACGTAATACCATAATCTTAAATTATTGTTATAAGTAACAAGTGTAGCATCTGTATCTCCAACAATTATTTTGTCTGCTTCAGGATTAGTTATAGTACCAAAGTATAAAAAAGGTTTTTTATTGGACGAAATTACAAAATTTTTTTCTTCTCCAGTGGAGTATAATGTAGCACCATTAACTTGTTTCCACTTATTTTTATGTTTTTCTAAATAAACTAAATGAAAATGGGCTGTATTTTTATCAAAGTAAATAGTAATTTTTTCTGTGGGTACTATCTTAAGTTCATAAAAAGTTTCTTTTAAATCAGAACTCGAAGAACAACTTGATAAAATAAATAAAAATAGTAATGAAATAAATAATTTTTTCAAAAAATACAACACCTTCTTTCCATAAATACATCTTACTGGTTTATTCGATTATAGATTAAATAGTCCTTCCTTATGCAACTAACCTGCCATTTAGTTGCACAAAAAAGAGCTGCCGAAGCAACTCTTGTTGTGCAACTAACACATGCGTTAGCCATCCATGAATCCTCAGATACACAACAGTGAATGGAAGTTTATATCGTACTCCCATGGTAGTTGCATAAGAATTTATTTATTTATTTTCCGATTCATTTATCAACTTACAAAGATATCCGACTTGTCTTTTGATAAAAAAGTTATGTAATAATTCTGCCCATCTATTGTAATTAAACTGCTGTGATATATGTTAGCTTACTATTATGGGTATTCATGTACTCAGATGAAGTTTCTCTAACTGCAATAAATTCTTGGCTTCTAGTGAATCATTTATTAGAAAAAATGTCCTTCTTAAAATGTTCTGACACAACAAAACGAGAATCCAAATAGTTATCAATGATGTCTTTCCTTATTGCTTCAATTTGGACTCAAGTATTAATTGAGTTGATTGAAAGTAGGTTCAACTAAGGCATGTGAAAATTACTCTTTAAAATATACTGCATAGTGAATAGGTTCTTCAAACCCTAACTTTTCTGCTAATCGTATTGAGCCAAAATTATCAATATCACATTCCCAACGAGGAGCTAAACCTTTATTTATACAATCTTGTATATACATTTTTGCAGCAATAAAGGCAAAACCCTTCCCTCTATATTCTTCTTTAGTTGCAATGTCTATTTCGGAGAATAATTCATTAGCAAATACAGATGTACACTCACATACAGACACTTCTTTATGTAAAACACAAATTCCAAAACCATTTTCTAAATAATTTGAAACAGAATCCCAGTAATGCTTATAGTAAATTGGTTTAAATCCAACATTTGACTGAAGTACATTTTCATCAATTTTTTTTAATGAATAGTCTTGTGGTAATTCATAATTATCTAGTATTTCTTCTTTAAATTTAAACGTAAAAGAATATCGATCCAACTTAGTTAATTTGTTATTTAAAAGGTCATTAATTAATTGATTCCAAGAACCTGATGAAGAATATAAAATAAAAGGTAATTCTTTCTCTTCTACTCTATCAATATAAAATTCCTTTATCCAATAGTTAAAAGAAATATTTGATGTTTCTCCAATTACACAGTAGAATCCTGATTTCGTACCAATAAAAATGGATTTTGGAGTTTCGATATGATCAACAAATACATCACCATCTACTATCTCTTGCAAAACTGAATAAACAAACGTAGGTGTATAATTTATTGAAATAATTAATGGGAAAATATTTTTATATTCTTTATTATTTAATTTAATCATTGATTCACCTTTCTTTATCGTCGTTTTTAAATTTTATTATGCCAACAATAGCTTTATGCCCATGCCATTAGCTTTGTTATCCTATTCGGCTAACATCACTAGAGTTCCTTCTTATCCGCTGTTATACTATTCAGTTAATCTGCCTAGCCACAACTAATGCAAACTACTCGATTACTTTCCAGGTTCGATAATGTTTGAACCAACTACCTCGGCAATCTTCTTGGGTACACCCAAATCAACTAAAGTTTCAGCATTTGTTTTTGGTTCTTTTCCACATCCTGCAAGTAATCCAATAGATAAAATACCGCATATTATTAATCTTTTTATATAATTCTCCTTCGTATAAAAACTCCTAACAAATGCTATTTCGTGAACAAACCAATTTTTACCTACTTTATTCTTCAACTAAACTGCCGAAAAAGTTTAAATAGACAAAATAAAAACCACTATTACAATTGTCTGTAATAGTGGTCAACTAATTTGTTACTAGAATATTACATTCAGTAAAGAACTTTATAATCTAGTAAACAAGAATTTTATCAAGTAAAGGACTTTTTTATCCAGAAATACGACTATATACTCTCTTTTTGTAGTTTCTTCGATATCATTATTTTCAACAAGGTCATCAATGCCTTTACTAATTACATTCCATAAAGGTGTATTTTCAAATTTTACATATGGAAGTGACATCCTATTTCCTCCTTGTGTCTTAGTTCAACTAAAGCATGCGTTAGTTGCATAAGGAATGTACTCTATTTAGCAGACCTTTTTTTCAAGAAAAGGAGACTAACAATGAAAACGACAATAAAAAGAACGAAGCCTTTTAGAGTGTCCATATGAATATAAAAGCCTCTAGCACGGATTATTGATAAAAGGACGACTGAAACAATTGCAGCAATTAGTGCAGACATAAATACATTTTTCAATGTCATATTAGTTTTCTTCCCCTCTGTTTTGTATAGGCCGATCCTTCAGTCCTCCATTTTGTTGAACAGTCTACTTAAATTCTTTTTGCCTCTTTACTTTTTGAATAAAATTTAGGACTAGAACTGAAGTAACAACTAATAGACATAAACCAATAATATTGATTCTGAAACCATTCTTAAAGAAATTAAAAGCATTTAAAATATTTGTGTTAAACAGAAGACCTAAAATATACAGCTACAATCACAAATAAAAGAATTATTTTCAATCTCTTATTTTTTTTAGAAAACATAACGTATAAAAGTGCCCCCGCAATTCCGATAAATGGAAAAATCTGTTCGAATAAATACACTACAATATTCCACATTCTCTTGTATAATGACTATTTTCTTAATCCAATTTTATCAAATCCCAACATCTTGGAGTAACCTTTTTCTTATATTCGTTATTCAACTAATCTGCCATTTACTTCAATAAAAAACGACCTGCAAGCAACTAGTGAAATTTAACTAAAGCACTGCTTTAGTTGTATAAGGAATGAATTTACGACTTATGCATATCCTCCATCTTTAATTCGCCATTTACCATTTTTACTATCTCTAACCAGAGTCCAACTGAAATCATCCATAGTTTTATTCGGTTCCCATCCTCCAACAACAGAAGGACCAGTTTTAATAGTAGCAAAGATCACAACCAGTTTTTACTGATTGACCAGATTTCGTTAGGTCTTATGATAGCGGTAGTCTGGGAAGAATATTAAATAGCTTAGACTTATCTAGAGCATAGGCTATTTAGTTACTGTTGCAGACATCTTGTTTAATCGGATGATAAAAGACGGCGATATTCATAAAGCGATATTCATATCCGGTGAACACTTCTTATTAATTTATTCCCCGTTCCTGGCGAAATCGATCCGCCGCTAACAGAGCGGTCCGGTAGCCGCCAGCGTCGCGGAGGGATTGACCGATAGTCGCGGCGCTCCTCTTGAAGCGTTGTTCGTTAAAGGCCTGATTTACAGCATCCCGCAGCTTGGCGGCGGTAAGCTTTGATTTGTTCAAAATGACACCTGCCCCCAACTTCTCTACACGTGCAGCGATAATAGGTTGATCGGCAGCATGGGGGATGAGCACCAACGGCACATCGTAGTACAACGCCTCAGATACGCTATTCATTCCGCCGTGACTTACAAATACGGCCGACCGTTGCAATACCTCCAGCTGTGGCACATACGGACGGGCAATTATATGGGATGGTGCGTTCCGGAAAAGTTCCATATCCGTATAGCGCCCCGCAGAGATCACCACCTGATAGCTCCCATCGCTGAAGGCATCCAGACATAATCGAAAGAAGGGTTCGCTCTTGGCTAATACAGTTCCCATTGAAATATAGACAACAGGCCTGTCATCCCCTTTCAGAGAGTCTAGTGGGAAGTCCGAATGGCTTTCACGTGTGGAAATGGATGGTCCAGAGAATACGTAAGAATGATCGAGGCGTTCATAATCCGGTTGGAAGTAAGTGCTAGTATAGACCAGATTCAGTTGGCCGGTCTGACAGAATACCTCATTGATTGATGGCCCCGATACGTCATATGTTTTGGCAAGATTGGCGGAAAGCCTCTTGATCTCGGGAATAAACTTTCCTCCCTTTAGGAGGTCGCCCACTTGTTTCAGCAGAGTCTCACCTGCCATCTTAGGTTTCTTACCCGTGGAAGCAAAGGAAGCATGTGAGGCAATGTTTGGCAGCTTAAGAAGTCGGGCTATTAAATTGCCCCAACCGAAAAGGGAGTCGTGGAACACAAAGTCGTAAGCCTCTTGCCGGGCCTGCTCCACTACCGTCGGCACGACATGGTCGGCGGAGTTAAGGAGCAAAACAATAAACTCTAAAAAATGAGAGATGTCCTCTTGACGTACGCCACCTAGGAAGTTTTCGAAGGGCTTAAAGACTGCCCCTGCGGCCTCCACTTTGACACGGGCATCCTCAGTGCTGTAGAAGTGTACCTCATCCCCGTCCTCACACCAGGCTTTAATGATTGGTAGCATGGGATTCACATGTCCTTCACCAATTCCACCAATTGCTAATATCTTTGCCATATTCATTCGCCCCTTATATGTAATCTTCAAAAGTTATTAATTAAGTGCTCATTGTAACTACTAATTTTAGTATGTATTAGGACTTATGTCTATTTGAACATTGGTAAACGTAATGGTAGTAAATCTACCTAGTATTCTCTTCTGAAAAAGGAATGGGAAGGTCGCAGTACCAGTCCCTTAGAGAGTGATTTAATTACTTAGATCATTATCTTTATGGGCTTTATTATTATAACGAATTATTGGTCTATTAAAAGTAATGAATCTTAAACAATCCTGCCATTTTGTTGAATCAAAAAATCGACTAAACAGCCAATTAAGTTGTACAACTAGAAATGCTTTAGTTGCATAAGAAATTATCTATTTTCTTTTTTCATACGAAAAATGATGCTCTTCTTCTTACATACTCTACTTCATCAAATATAAATTTTTTGAAAAACAGTTTAACCTCTTCCTCATAATCTGTAAATTCTCCAAGTCCATAGGCAATCTGCCATCTTGCCTCAAAGTCATTATATGATAAAGAATGTTTAGCTAATTCAATCAGTTGAGTAGGGGGATCAATTAACTGCTCAGTAATGTTCTCCCTCTCATTGTCCCTTACCTAAAATAAATAAAAATTTGTTAACTAAATTTGAACTCCAATTTCCAACTGGGATTTTTTCAATTAAGTTATTTGTAGTTTTTATATCCTATCCTAGTGAAAAAAATCAGTCTCCCATTCTACATAAGATTTCTCTACTTTCTTATACCATAAAACAAAACTCTCAATTTCTTTTATTAAATGAACCTCAAATTGTTTACCCATTTTAGACTCACTCCTACTTTATAGGACCATCAGTTTTGTTCAACTATTGCATGCGTTAGTTGGGTAAAAAAAAAAGAGAAACTCACAGAATAAGTTTCTCTATAAATAGGTGATATTGGTAAAAAATTAAAACACGAAATGTAATATTATTATATAAAAATTAATATCAATTGTTTTAGTTATACGCCTTTCATTTTGGAAAATTATGTAAATAAGAAATCGGATATTCAGCTGAACATCTTGTTCAACTAAAGCATGCGTTAGTTATATAATATCTATAAAAATCTTATAGGTTTATTGTCGGTTAAGTTCTAAACGCCAATTATTACATCTCATATAGCTACCAGGTGGGTACTCAAATTCACATTCTTTGATCAAACTGAAATTAAGTTTACTACAGATTGCATTTGAAGCAGGATTATCAATCGAAGGAAAAGCATGAATATATCTATATTTGTTTTCTACAGATGCTTCGTTGATTGCGAGGCTCACTGCATTTGTTGCAATCCCTTTCCCTTGAAAATTTGGTAGTACGCTCCAACCAATTTCATATACACTTTCACCGTTCCAAACTGTTTCCCAGAAACCAACAGAACCAACTGGTTTATATTCTGACAATAATTTTATACTAAACATACATCCCTTATCACTAAGGTTTAGATATCTATTATGGCGATTCAAAATCTGTTCTTTACTCTCTGGACCTCCGAGATGCTCCATCATTTCTGGTTGATTTATTTGAAAAAGTAAATCTAGATTTTTATCCTCCCAAGGCCTAATCTGAATAATGTGCTTATTAATTCGTTCCAAAATCTCCTTTTTGCCCCCTTATTTTCCTTAATAGGTATTACCACTTAAGAAATTAGAATTTGTTCTTAAGTTAACTTATATGTTTACATACCTTTTCCTTTTCTTATTTTTGTCAAATAGTAAGACAGGAGCTGATTGCTCAGCTCCTTAAGGTTGTACAACTAGCGCATGCGTTAGTTGATAAAGTTTTAATTATTTAATAATTCTTTAAGCTTTATCTTTAAATAATCTGGCAGGGGTTCTTTTAACATAAGATTTATTATATTTGCATTAGCTCCGTGAACTTTTAAATAGAAGAAAAGTTTATTTGCTTTTTCAATTCTATCCATAAGACTGTAAGCCACGTACCACACTTCTGGGCTACCAATTTGAATATTTTTCCACTCTTTTACCGATATTGTTGGCAAATTACAAACTCCATTTGATGTTTTAATTGAAAAATAACCTATTATTTCAACTTTAGGATTAACATTATGTACTAGAAATTTATATTTACTTGCAAACGGGTAATCTCCACTATCTATTTCTTTTATATCAAATGATTTAAGTACGTTTAATAATTCATTCTTTGGATTTTCAATTGTGATGTCCCAATCATTTACTTCATTAGTCAATCCTAAACTTAAAAGTAAACCACTGCCTCCTAGTGCATATTTAATATTATTCTGTTCTAATACTTTTACAACACTTATTAAATTTTTATAATCCATTTTGTAACTACACAACTCCCGGCTAAAAAGTTTATATAAATAGTATAATTATATACAAAGAATCCTTAGATAACTATACTGCCATTTAGGGCAATAAAAAATCGACTATTCATCTGATTTTACTGTTCAATTTATGCATAAGTTAGATCTAAAACTCTCAAAAAACTTTAGCCAAATACACAATTAAGATAGATTCGTCAACGATAGCAATAAATGTAAAAAATTACCAAGTAATATAATAGGTCAAAGTCATAGACAAGCTTGTCCTATTAAACATATGTATAAAATATGATAGTCCTGTTAAGGATTTCATTTAATTCTACTATTTCGAATGAAAGGGGGAAAAAAAATGACATTCAACCTTGCAACTTTTCTTATTGTAGTAGTACTTTTGGTTGCATTGCTTTTAGCATCATTACTGGGTGTTGAGCAAGCACCTATTTTAGCTGCTATCTGTGCAACACTTGGATGCAGTTAATCAATTGCACGTAGAATAAAGACGAGCCCATCTAAATTTGGGCAAAGCACCTAGAAGATATTTATATGATTTAATTATCTTCTAGGTTATTTTTAGGAAATTAAATTTTTTTCGAATTTATATAAAGGTGGGCTTTTAAAATGAATAATGATAAAGAGAATAGTGAGCAAACACCCGCTCAATGAAGTGATTTTAATGATTTAAAAAAAGAAAGTATTATAAAACTAGCAAATAAGCTTACGGCAAATGAAACTACTATAGATATGGGTTCAATTATGAGGATGGCACAAAACCTTTTTAAAGATGATTCGCTAATGAAATCTGTACAGGATCTTGGAATGATCAATCAGCCTAATTCAATTTCAGTTCAAAAATCCGCACCAAAAAAAGAAAATTTAGAGCTACCACTTAATAGTGAGTTATTAGAAAAAATATACAATGAATTTATCCAAATAAAATCAGAACTAGTTGAGATTAATGCAAATAATAAGACTTTAATTGAAATTTTTCAAAGAAAAGAAAAGAAAAACATAATATAAAACAATAAATTTTCTTAAAATGAATACTCTGTTAATGAATAACACTCTCAAATTTTTAAATAACTTCTTTGAAAAGTTATTTTACTTTCTTAGCATTTCTCAAGCTTTAAAATGAAACCCCTACTGTTCAATTGTTTTATTTTGGTTTGCTGACTTTACAAATGGAGTCTTTATGGGGGGATTCTTTCCCAGCAATTGTCATTGAAGCTCCTATAGCTTTTATAAGAATCACTATAGGAGCTTCCATTTGACCTGCAAAAACGTTGAAAGTAGAGTCTTAACAATGGAAAAATATAGTCTAACTAATTACTGAATTGAATAATCGATTGGTACTACCATTATAAATTCATCCAATTTTTATTCAACGAACCTGCAATTTAGCTCAATAAAAAATGGACTATTAAGTCGATCATTTTGTTCAACTAAAGCATGCGTTAGTTGGGTAAGAACAATTAATTAAATATTAATTATCGATAAAAGTTCTTCTTGTGCAATTAGATAATCTTCACCTGATTCTTCATCCAAAACATAGAAACGAATACTTCTTCCATCATCATCTATAAGAGCAAGTGAAAGATCAATTACTAAACATTTGCAATATGGATTTTCAGAATCATTAAGTTCATAACCTGACTTAAATTCAAAAATATATCTTTGATCTTCTTCAATAATATATTCTTTTTTTTCAATTGTTAGTTTCAATGTCATCTTTCTCATTATTATGTTCTCCTCTACTTTTAAGAGATATTGGATCTGCATTGCTTTACTATTGAACTAACGCTTTCTTTAGCTTAATAAGGTTTAATTTTCAACAAAAAACAAAATTGAAAGAGTTATAAAAAACAATGAAAATATCAGTAGAACGATTCTTTTTAAGATGGTTGGTGATTTTACTATAATAGAATTTAATATAGCTTCTACAGGTGTTGTTCCAACTTCGGATATAGATGAATCTATTTTTTCTTTAGGAGCGAATAATGAAAATAATACCCCAAATATTCCGAGAGCAATGATTATAATAGCTATGACTTTTATCTTTATCGCCTCCTAAATACGTAAATAATCTAGCATAATTATATCATTCCTTGTTCAACTAATCTGCCATTTTGTTGAATAAGAAAAAACCATCCTCTATTGAAGAATCGCATGGGTTAGTTAAAGATTATTCGTACATACTTGAAGCAATTAGGATATCCGCAATAGTCTTCAAGTGTTATATTCTCCCACTTTTCTTTATTATTTTTTAAATCCATTCTCAAGTGGAAAATTAAACTTATCAAATCTTCTCGACTTTTAACAGTATCTACTTTTTCATATAATTCCACCTTAAAATCACCTCTTAGTTTATAATTTCCACTAAATAGTTAGGCTTTTCCTTCTTCAACTAACCTGCCATTTACTTGAATAAAAAAATCAACAAGCTACCTTAACAGAAATTAAAAAGAGGCCGCTTATTTATCAGTTAATCTGACAGATAAGACAGCCCTCTTTTTACTTATTTATTTAGCAACTTCTTCTACAATTGCAATGACCATTTCAGCAGTTTTTACTAACTCTTTAATTGGCATTCTTTCATTTGTAGTGTGGATTTCTTCATAACCGATTGCTAAGTTTACGATTGGGAAACCGTGACCTGCGAATACGTTCGCATCTGATCCACCACCACTTTGTTGTAATGCAGGAGTACGTCCAATTTTTTCTGCTGCACGTTTTGCAACTTCAACAACGTGGTCTCCTTCACCAAATTTAAATCCTGGGTACATAATTTGAACTTCTACTTCAGCACGTCCACCCATTTCAGTAGCTGCTTCTTCAAAAGCCGCTTTCATTTTAGCTACTTGAGCTTCCATTTTTTCACCGATTAATGAACGAGCTTCAGCTAAAATATTCACTTGATCGCATACGATATTTGTTGCACTTCCACCTTCGAAACGTCCGATATTAGCAGTCGTTTCTTCGTCGATTCGACCAAGTGGCATTCTTGCAATTGCTTTAGAAGCAATCGTAATCGCTGAAACGCCTTTTTCAGGTGCAACACCTGCATGTGCTGTTTTACCATAAATTGTAGCAATTACTTTAGCTTGAGTTGGAGCTGCTACGATAATGTTACCTACTTCTTCATCGCTATCTAATGCATATCCAAATTTAGTAGTGATTAATTTTGGATCCATTGCTTTAGCACCATGTAATCCAGATTCTTCACCAACTGAGATAATGAATTGGATTTCACCATGTTCAATATTTTGTTCTTTAATGATTTTTACAGCTTCTAAAAATGCTGCGATACCAGCTTTATCATCTGCACCTAGAATTGTAGTTCCGTCAGTAACGATATATCCATCTTTGATTGATGGCTTGATTCCATTACCTGGAGTTACTGTATCCATATGACATGAGAAGAAAATACCGTCAACGCCTTCTTTAGTAGCAGGAATTGTAGCAACAATATTTCCAGCACCGTGACCTGTAACACCCATCGTGTCGTCTTCAAAAACATTCATTCCAAGAGCTTCTAATTTTTGTTTTAAAACCTTTGCAATTTCAGCTTCAAACTTAGTTTCAGAGTCTACTTGTACTAATTCTAAAAATTCATCGACTATACGTTGTTCATTAATCATTTGTGTCATGCCTCCAAATTGTATATGTAAAAAAATGTCTACAAAGGTATATTACCATGTTTTTTAGCTGGGCGCTTTTCATTTTTGTTTTTTAATACTTCTAAAGATTGAATAAGCTTTTTTCTAGTCATTCTTGGATCAATAACATCGTCAACTAAACCGTATTTTGCAGCAACGTAAGGATTAGAAAATTTCTCTTTATATTGTTCCATCCATTCTGATCGTAACTCATCTGGTCGTTTACTTTGAGAGATTTCTTTTCCGTATAAGATGTTTACAGCACCTGCAGCACCCATTACAGCGATTTCAGCGTTTGGCCATGCAAATACTAAATCCGCTCCAATCGATTTACTATTTAATGCAACATATGCTCCACCAAATGCTTTTCTCGTAATGACTGTAACTTTTGGAACTGTTGCCTCAGAGTACGCGTATAAAAGCTTAGCACCATGCCTTATTATACCTCCATGCTCCTGTTTTACACCAGGGAAAAACCCTGTCACATCAACAAAAGTGATGATTGGTATATTAAAACTATCACAAAAACGAATAAATCTAGCCCCTTTATCAGCTGAATGTAAATCTAATCCTCCAGCCATAAATTTAGGTTGATTACAAACGAGTCCTACTACTTCACCATTTAATCTAGCAAATCCTATAACTAAATTTTTAGCGAAATCTTTTTGAACCTCAAAAAAGGAATCATCATCTACAATCATTTCTATTATTTTTTTAACATCATAGGGTCGACTACTTTCATCAGGAATTAGCTCCATTAAGTCATCTATATCTTTTTCAGTTTTCATTTTAGTAGGTGCTTTTTCTTTCCAATGAGCCGGTAAATACTCTATTAAATTTCTAACGACTTTAAGAGCTTCTTCCTCTGATTCAGCTTGGAAATGAGCATTACCACTTATTTCGTTATGGACTTTAGCTCCACCTAGATCCTCTGCAGTGATTTTTTCACCTGTTACACTTTCAATTACCTTTGGTCCAGTAATAAACATTTGGCTAGTTCCATTGACCATGATTACGAAGTCAGTAATTGCTGGGGAATAGACAGCACCACCAGCACAAGGCCCCATAATAACAGAAATTTGTGGTACGACCCCTGAATAAATTGTATTTCGATAAAAAACATGTCCATAACCATCTAAAGAAAGGACACCTTCTTGGATTCTAGCACCACCTGAATCATTTAAACCAATAATCGGAGCTTTACACTGTACTGCCATGTCCATTAATTGACTTATTTTTTTCGCATGCATTTCACCTAAAGCACCGCCGAACACAGTAAAATCTTGCGAAAAAACAAAGACCGTACGATCGTTAATTTTTCCGTAACCTGTGACAACTCCATCACATGCACCATTTTGTTCATCCATTCCAAAATCTGAACAACGATGCTGGACAAAACTAAATAACTCAACAAAACTCCCTTCATCTAATAGCATGTCTATTCTTTCTCGTGCTGTAAACTTTCCACGTTCATGTTGTTTCTCAATCCGTTCAAATCCTCCACCTTGCTCTATTTCAGATTTCTTTTCATATAGTCTATAAAGATCATCATACTTGCTCATTAAACTCCCCCCTTTTTTGAACAATTTCGATTAATACTCCGAATTGTTTAGGGTGTATAAAGGCAACTTTGGAACCCTCACTCCCATTTCGTGGTGTATGATGAATTAAATTGAATTGGCGTTTTTTTAGTTCTAATAGGGATTTTTCGATGTCATCTACTTGAAAAGCAATATGATGCAATCCTTCACCTTTTTTTTCAATATATTTATGTACAGGGTTCGTTGATGAAAGTGGTTGGATTAATTCAATATTAATTTTATTTGTTTTAAAAAATGCGACTTCTACACCTTCTTCTTCAACTATTTTTCGATATGAGTATGATAAACCTAAATCGCCCTCATATTTTTTAATACTATCGTTTAAATTTTTTACACAGATTGCCATATGATCTATATTTGTGAACATTTTTTTGCCCTCTCCTTCAAATCAATGCTTTTTTTAGAAACATATGAGATTTTTTATGTACTTTCATCTGTTCAAAAGTACATAAGCTATTATTTAAACAATATTCAAGAAAGTGGACAAACATGATTAAAAACCGTAGCAGTATACACCTGTATATTAAGAGATAACAAAGAAAATGAACTATGATTTTGAATCATGGAACCATTAAACTTAACACCAAAATTATTAAAAAAGTTCGACGGCATTCCCCTCACTTTTCTCTTTTCATAAAACAATATAACTACTTATCAATCGAGTGGTTAAATAAACCCGATATAAAAGACTTATTTTTCCAAAAAAAGTGAAATTATTGCAGTTTTTTGTAGTTTGTAAGCCTACTAGATTACATGATAATATTAGCTCGTTATTACTATTTGTTAACTAGGGAGGAAATTAAATGAACAAAAAAGTATTAGCAGTTGGATTATCTTTAGGCTTAGCAGCAAGTAGTTTTTCAGTAACAAATACATATGCTGCACCAAAAAATGTGTTATCTAGCTACAAGTATAATGAATCTGTGGGATCTCCTGAATTTGTATCAGGACAGCTGACAAAGGCATCAACTCAAAGTCCTGAGAGCATTGTACTTGGATATGTGAATGCTAATAAAGATAAATTTAAACTCGGTTCGAAATCCTCCGAAGAATCATTCATCATTAAGTCTAGTAATAAAGATCTGTTAGGAACCGCTCTTCGACTACAACAAGTATATAATGGTGTACCTGTTTGGGGTTCTACTCAAACAGCATTAGTTGCAGACGATGGTGTTCTAACAGCTTTCTCTGGTACCGTAGCTCCTAATCTAGATACGAAAAAGGGATTGAAATCTGAAAAAAAAGTAAATGCCAACAAATCAATTAAAATTGCAGAAGCCGACCTTGGTTATTCTCCTATCTATGAAAAAGACCCTACAGCTGATCTAGTAGTTTACACAAATGGTGATGAAGCAACTTACGCTTACCTTGTAAACTTAAACTTCCTTTCTCCCAAACCTGGAAACTTTAATTATTTCATTGATGCATCAACAGGAAAAATATTAAATAGCTATAATAACTTAGATGAAGCAGATAGTAGTGCCCCTGCTGCAAAACCAGGTGGTACAACAAGTAGTACGAATACAACTGGAACAGGAGTTGGCGTGCTTGGTGATACTAAAACACTGAATATGACCAAATCAGGTTCATCTTATTATTTACAAGATAATACTAGAGCCCAAGGTGGTATTTTCACTTATGATGCGGCAAACCGACAACGTCTTGCTGGTACACTTTGGACAAGTCCTGATAACCTTCTAAATAGCACTTATGATGCGGCTGCAGTCGATGCACATTATTTTGCTGGATTAACATTTGATTATTATAAAAATGTTTTTAATCGTAATTCCTATGATAATAAAGGCGGTGCATTAAAATCGAGTGTCCATTATAGCCGTAATTACAACAATGCGTTTTGGAACGGTACGCAAATGGTTTATGGCGATGGTGACGGTACAACATTTATACCATTATCAGGGGGTATTGATGTAGTAGCCCATGAGTTAACACACGCAGTAACAGAAACTAGCTCAAATTTAACTTATCAAAATGAATCTGGTGCACTAAACGAAGCAATTTCTGATATTTTTGGTACTTTAATAGAGTTCTATAATAATAAAAATCCTGATTACGAGATTGGTGAAGATATTTATACGCCAAAAATTGCAGGTGATGCACTTCGTTCGATGAGTAATCCAACTAAATATGGAGATCCAGATAACTATGCAAATCGTTACACTGGAACATCTGACAATGGAGGAGTTCATACAAATAGCGGTATTATTAATAAAGCTGCTTATTTAATTGCTCAAGGTGGAACTGCTTATGGTGTGACTGTTACAGGAATCGGAAATGATAAACTAGCTCAAATTTTCTATCGTGCAAATACCGTTTACTTAACAGCTTCTTCTACTTTCAGTCAAGCACGTGCAGCATGTGTGAAAGCAGCTTCTGACCTTTTCGGTACTAGCTCAGCTGAAGTAACTACAGTAAATAAAGCATTTGATGGGGTTGGAATTAAGTAAAATTTTAATTACATTTTAAGAAAAAAAGGGATATCTCGTAAGCTAAAAATGCTTATGAGCCCTTTTTTTATTTCGTTAAAAGACAGCAATCTGATGAATCACGTTTAATTAGGGAGTTACTAATAAATAAGCTTAGAGTGTAAAAAATATCCTATATATGCTAAAATAGGACAACACTTGTATTATTCTAATAAAATAATTAATAAATTGTAATTCTTTAATATAAGGTGGTAATCACATGAGAAAAAAAACACAAAAAGTAGTTGTGATGATTATGTTAATTTCAATGCTTGCTACTACTTTACTTGCAGGTATCGCTGCTATGTTATAAGAGGACAATGGAAAAAGAGGATTCATCATTAAGATCTTGAGATTTTGATGATGAATCCTCTTTATTATCTGATTGCACCTTGTTCACGAGCTAGTTGTTCAAATGAACTTGTTGATGTTGTGATTAACACTTTCGTTCCATATGGGACTTTATCAAAAAGTTCATTCACATCATTTGTGTACATTCTTACACATCCATTTGAGATATATTTACCAATTGATGAAGGGTCATTATTTCCATGAATACCATAAATCGAACCATCTGTACCTAATGCGTCAAAACCAATCCATCTAGTTCCTAGAGGATTTTTAGGATCACCCCCTGGAATATTCTTTTTGCGCCAATATGGATTTTTGGCTTTATATGTAATATTAAAAATACCTTCAGGAGTTAAATCTGCTGTTTTTCCTGTAGCAATTCGATAAATCCTTAGTACTTTACCATCTTCTATATATGCCAAATTATTTACTTCTTTATTAATAATAATAAATGGTTCACCTACCCTTGGATTTTGTCCAAGTGGCCATACTGGACCAATTACTAAAAGTAGTGACAGAACTAGTTTAAGCAAATAAAGCAACTCCTTTTTAAATTCACTTAACGTATTTTCCCTTAAACTTTGATTTCATAATCAAGAAACTTTCCATTTCATTGATGATGGTTAAAACCGCTGCTCGAGTTTCAAAATCATCAGATGTTTGTGGTAGTGGCATTGCACGAAACATATGATAGATTTCTTCTAACTGATGTAAGCAAATTACACCACTTATAATTGGATTTATTGAAAAGCTTAAATCATTAAAAAATTTGGATAAAATATGAGATTGTTCGTTACTCACTTTAATGTCACAAACCGTGTCAATAATACGGTGAATAATTTCAAGTTGCCGTTCTCTTAATAAAAAGTATTCATAATCTTCATCATTCGATGATTTAAAATAATGATTATCGATTTCTAATTTAGAAATTCTTTTCGCTTCTTGAAGCAATTTTACTGTTTCATCATATTCTTCTAAAAAACATTTATTAGCTGGTTCTTTTAAATAAATAGAAATCTTCTCAAAAATAAAACAAAATTTAGAATCAATTTGTACTTTAAAGTTTTTTATTTGCTCATCTAAACTAGGCATATATAAATTACAAAGTAAAGCTACACCAATTCCTATTACAATTACAGTTAACTCATCTACTATTATTGGAACTGTAATTTTTTTTAGACCATATAGATGTAGCATGATCACTGCACTGGAAATGACTCCTTCTTGAATTTTAAGCTTTACTAAGCTTGGAATAAAAAATAATAGTAATATTCCAATCGCTAAAGGTGTATAACCAAAAATATGAAAGAAAAAAACACAAAAAAGGATGATCAAAACGCATGAAGAAAACCTTCTCAACGCTGTATCTAATGAACGCTTTTTGGTAGTTTGTATACATAATATTGTTAATGTTCCAGCAGACGAGTAAAAATGCACTCCCACCGATTGTGCAATAAAAATTGCAACTGCACTCCCTAACGCCGTTTTAACAATCCTTGAACCAATTCTATACATAAAATCACCTATTATTTATGTTTTACTTTATGTAGTATTTGATTCATTGAATAGGATAATATTTCGAATGAAAATTTCATCTCATAATTACGCTTAATAAAAAATAGATTGGTAAAAATATCATTATTCTAATAAAAGGTGTGAATTTATGAGTTCAAAATATTGCCATGAATCACGTTCAGCTTTGACTGTTCGAGTTTTCCCTACAGACTTAAACAATCACCAAACTTTATTTGGTGGAAAAATTCTCGCTGACATGGATATGACTGCTTCAATTACTGCTTCTAAGCATTCAAGATTGAAATGTGTAACTGCTTCGATCGACCATGTAGACTTCTTACATCCAGTTACAGAAGAGGATTGTATCTCTTATGAATCCTTTGTCGTAGTTACAGGAACTTCATCTATGGTAATTTTCGTAAAAGCGATTGCAGAGAACTTGATAACAGGCAATCGCCGAGTTGCTGCTACTTCATTTTTAACATTTGTTGGAATGAAAGATAATAAAACGGTACCAGTTCCCTCTATCATTCTTGAAACTGAAGAAGAACGCGAACTTGCTGAAATAGCAAAAGCAAGAATTGATAATCGTAAAAATAATAAATTAATCAGTAAAAACATTGAAACGATTATCTCTACGAAACCTTTAAAATTAAAACAAAGTGATGAGTAAATTAATTTGTGTCCTAAATAAAAAAGAAACTGAGAAATTTTCTTCAGTTTCTTTTTTTCTAATTATGATTAATGTGTTGAAATACTCGATATACCATGGCCAGTATTAGACTTCACAAGAATTTCATCAAATTTAGCTTCATTTTCTTTCTTACTTGAAAGAATTGTACCTAAATAAGCAGCTATGAATCCTAAAGGAATTGATATAATCCCTGGATTCGTTAAATTAATTAATGGCTCTCCAACAAAAATGGCTTTTCCTTCAATTGGACTCCAAATATTTGGACTTATCGCTACTAGTATGATTGCAGATATTAATCCAGTTAACATACCAGTAATTGCGCCAGTCGTATTAAAACGTTTCCAATAGATTGTAAAGAGTATGACTGGTAAGTTCGCACTCGCAGCAACAGCAAATGCTAAGGATACTAAAAAGGCAACATTTAATGTTTGTGCAAATATTGCAAGTAAGATTGAGATTAAAGCAACTCCAATCGAAGCATATCTAGCCATTGAAACTTGCTCTTTTTCAGTTGCTTTACCATGTTTTAAGATTTCATTGTAAAAATCATGTGCAAAGGCAGATGCAGCAGTTAATACTAGCCCTGCTACTACTGCAAGAATAGTTGCAAATGCTACAGCTGAAACAAAAGCAAATAAAAAGTTACCACCTAATGCTTCAGCTAATAGTGGCGCCGCCATATTTCCTGCAGGATTTGCTTTTATAATCTCAGAATTCCCAACAAATGCAGCTGCCCCAAATCCAAGGAAAATCGTCATGATATAAAATGCTCCTATTAACCAAGTTGCATAAACGACTGATTTTCGTGCCGTTTTCGCATCACGCACTGTAAAGAATCGGACCAATATATGAGGTAACCCGGCAGTTCCAAGAACCAGTGCTAAATTAAGTGAAATTGTATCTAGTCCATTTGTGTATTTTACACCTGGATTTAAAAACGAGTCCTTTAGAGGAGTTGCTGTTCTCATTTGGCTAAACATTTCATTAATGTTGAAATTAAATTTAGCAAAAACGATGATTGAAATGACTAACGTTCCAAGCATGAGAAGGATTGCCTTTACGATTTGCACCCAACTAGTAGCCCTCATACCTCCAAATATTACATATACAGTCATTAAAATACCTACTATTAAAACAGCAGTCGTATAATCAATTCCTAGTAATAATTTAATCAGTGCACCAGCACCAACTAGTTGTGCAATCATATAAAAGATTGAAATCGTCATTGTGTTTAAGGCGGCTACCCCTCTTACTTTTCTTTGATCAAATCGCGCAGCAATCATATCAGCTAACGTGTACTTTCCAAGGTTTCGTAAAGGCTCTGCTACTAAATATAAAACGACTAAGTATGCAACTAAAAATCCGATACTATAGAAAAATCCATCGAATCCAGTTAAAGCGATCGCACCTGCAATTCCTAAAAAGGATGCCGCTGACATATAGTCTCCTGCAATTGCAAATCCATTTTGCCATCCAGTCAATCCACCGCCTGCAGTATAAAAATCTTTCGCGTCTTTTGTTTTTTTAGAAGCGTAATATGTAATAACTAGCGTTCCAAGTACGATAATTAAAAATAAAGTAAATGCCGTCGTATTCAAATTTCCTCCCCTCCTTTATTTAACTTTTCCAATACTCGATCTGCCATTTTGTCAAAGGATTCAGCTTTCTTACTGTAAATCATACATAACACCCATGTCATAATAAATTGAGCGAATGCAAACAACCATGCCCATGTTACTTCCCCAATTGCTTTTGTATTTAGTGCTTTAGAATAAGAAGTCATTAAAGGTAATGCAATGTAAAAACAAAAAAAGAATAAAGACATTGGTAGAATAAACTTTCTTTTTGCTTTCAGTAACTGTTTAAACTCATGAGATTTTGCAACTTCCGAGTATTTGCTTTGACTCATACTCGTACTAGAGTTTTGGTCCAATTCCATCATCTTACTCCCCTTTCAAGTTTTTTTTCTTGAAAACTTTGAAGATATTATTGCTAAAAATAAATGAAAGAATATTCAGAAACTAAGATAATTGTATTTGATTTAGAAACATTTTAATAAATGTTTTCGATAGACAAGAATTTACAAGTTCTAATGATTAAAAATTTTTTTTGTAAAATTTGAAAACGAGCTGAAGTTGAAATACAATAAACAACCGCTGACTTACAAATCTAAAACATATTTTGACATTTTTTAAGTAATTCAATGAATTTTTTGTCAATAAAAAAATCCCTCTTTTCAGATGAAAAGTAGGGATTCTTCACATTTAAGTGATTAATAACTTATAAAACTTTCTCAAGGAATAGCTTTGCACGATTTGTTTTTGGTTTTGTGAATAATTCGATCGGAGTTGCATCCTCAACTAGATTTCCTTCGTCTAAGAATAGAATTCGATCTGCAACTTCCTTTGCAAAACCCATTTCATGTGTAACGATGACCATTGTCATACCAGTATGTGCTAATGATTTCATTACTTCAAGTACTTCTTTTACCATCTCTGGATCTAAAGCTGAAGTTGGTTCATCAAATAGCATTACTTTAGGTTCCATTGCAAGTGCTCTTGCTATAGCGACACGTTGTTTTTGACCACCTGAAAGTTTAGGAGGATATACGTTTGCTTTTTCAAGAAGTCCAACTTTTTCAAGTAGTGCCTTTGCATTTTCTTCTGCCTTAGTTTTACTCATACCTTTTACATTAATCGGAGCATACGTAATATTTTCTAAAACTGTCATATGTGGGAACAAATGAAAATGCTGGAATACCATACCTACATCTTCACGAATTTTCATTATATTACATTTAGGATTCGTTACTTCAATTTCATCCATCCAAATTTCACCATTTGAAGGAGTTTCTAATAAATTCATACAACGTAAAAATGTAGACTTTCCAGAACCAGATGGGCCTATTACAGCAACAACAGATCCTTGCTCGATTGTAGTCGTTATTCCTTTTAATACATGAACATTACCAAAGCTTTTATTTAAATTAGTAATTTTAATCATTTGTACGCATTCTCCTTTCAACAGATTTACCTAGAAGTGATAGGATCATAATGATAATGTAATAGATTGCAGCTACAAAAATAAGTGGCTCCATAAATGAGTAAGTCTCTCCACCTACTAAGAAAGCTCTTCTCATTAAATCAGATGCACCAATTACTGTTACCATTGCTGATTCCTTCGTTAACGTAATAAACTCATTCATCAATGCTGGTAAAATATTTTTAAATGCTTGAGGTAAAATTATTTTTGACATCATTTTACGGTAAGGGATTCCTAAAGCTGAAGCAGCTTCTTGTTGACCTTTATCTACTGCTAGTATACCTGCACGGATAATCTCTGATACATAAGCTCCTGAATTCAAACCAAAAGCTAATACCGCTGCTGGAAACTTTTCGATATCGAATCCAATTAATTGTGGTAAACCATAATAAATGATCATTAATTGCAAAACCATCGGTGTTCCACGAAAAATGGAAGTATAAAAATCAGCTATTACAACTAACCATTTTGCACGGCTAATTTTCATTAATGCAAGTAAAATTGCTAAAACAAGACCTAATAAAATTGAACAAACAACCACTAATAGTGTTAATTTTAATCCGGCCAATATATATGGAATTGAAGGGACAATTTGAGAAAAATCTAAGTTCATATTGTAGTACTCCTTTACTATTTGTCTTTTAAATTGCAAAGTTCATTCGACAAAGTCTGTTTAGATAAAGAGCACTGGTTTAGAAACCAATGCCCTTTGTTTCATATAATTCATATCCAATGGATTGCTCATATTCTGTTAATGCTTCATCTAAGATTGCTAACCCATCATCGATTTGATTCTTCGTAACTGTTAATGGTGGAATCATTCGAATTACTTCACTGTTATTACCACAGAAGTAGAATAAAACACCTTTTTCCAAAGCAAGATCAAGAATTTTAAATAATCCATCACCGTTTGGTTCTTTTGTTGCTGGATTAATGATTTCAATGCCGATCATTAAACCAATTGAGCGAATGCTTCCAATTACCGGATGCTTTTCTTTTAATGCATTCAGTTTTTCTACTGCGTATGCTCCAACTACTCTCGTATTTTCTATAAGCTTTTCTTCTTTTATAATTTCTAAAACAGCCAATGCAGCTGAACAAGCGATTGGATTACCTCCAAATGTTGTTCCATGACTACCTAATGGCCACTGTTTCATTAGTTCATTTGATGCTACAGTAGCACTTAAAGGAATACCATTTGCAATCCCTTTTGCTATTGCCATAATATCTGGCGTTACATCAAAAGTATGTGCAGCAAACCAATTTCCTGTACGGCCAAATCCAGTTTGAACTTCATCAAAAATTAGTAAAATATTATTTTTATCACAGATTTCTCGTATTTTCTTTAACCATGCTTTAGGTGGTACTACATATCCACCTTCACCTAGAACTGGCTCTACAATAACTGCAGCTACTTCTTCTGGTGTTACTTGATGATTAAATAAACGTTTAAAATCTTTTTCTAATTGCTCTACTACATATTGTTCTTCATCATAACCTTCAGGGCATTCTGAAACATTTGCATAAGGTATTTGATATGATCCTGTTGGTTGTAAAAATTTTCGATACTTACTTTTTGAAGTCGTAACGCTTAATGCTCCCATAGAACGGCCATGGAAACAACCAATAAATGAAACAATATATGGACGCTTAGTAGCATGTTTAGCTAGCTTAATAGCACCTTCAATCGCTTCAGTTCCACTATTACCAAAAAAGAAAGTATCTAAGTTACCAGGAAGAATTTCAGCCAACTCATCTGCTAGCTTTAAAATCGATTCGTAAATAATAACCCCCGATGGACCATGTGCTAAAGAATCTGCGCCATCTTTAATTGCCTGTACTACTTTTGGATGACGATGTCCAACATTTGTAGTAGCAATGCCAGATGTAAAGTCTAAGTACTCTTTACCATCTACACCATAGTAGTAACAGCCTTCTTCCTTTACAACTGGTAAGTTTGGATGATCCTTAGCCATGCTTGGTGCAAGACGTAAAGGCATTTTTTCTAATAAGTGACTCCAATCTCTCTCCATCAATAATTCCTCCCCTGATTACAACAAAAACTTATCATTTCTATATTTTCCGTCATACCCTTAAGGTTTATCTTTTTACGATTAAAATCTTACGGATTACTTCAATTCACCGAACCATTTTTTAACTAATTTATCAACAGTTCCATCTTCTTTTAATTCTTTTAACGCTTTATCAAATTTAGGTGTTAATTTACTTCCTTTTGGAAGAGCTACTGCTGAACCAGATTGTTCAAAGAAATCTTGCATTAATTCACCTTGCATTTCAGGTAATTTATTTAGATAGCCACTAGCTACAGATTGTTCGATCACAACAGCATCAAATCTTCCAGCTTTTAATTCTTCTACCATCTCAGGAATACGGTTACGGTTTTCAACTTTAAACCCAACCTTTTTAGAAACTTCAATTGCTTTTGTCTCTTGAATTGAACCAGCTTGTACACCGACTGTTTTTCCTTTTAAATCTTCAACACTTTTAATATTTGAATCTTTATTTACAACTATTTCATTTTGATCTGTGAAATAAGGCTCAGTGAAATCTGCATTTTTCGCACGTTCAGGTGTCTTTTTCATACCTGCCATAATAAAATCTACTTTATCTGCATTCATCGCAGTAATTAATGAGGTAAAATCAATATCTTTTACTTTAATTGTGTATCCAGTTTTTTTACCAAGCGCTTTAGCTAAATCAACATCAAACCCAACGATTTTGTCATTTTTTGTGTCAATAAATTCATAAGGCTTATAATCCGCACTTGTTCCTAAGATTAAGGTTTTATCATCTGACTTGTTACAAGCAGATAACATTCCAATTGATAATGCTGATGCAGCTAAAACTCCGACTAATTTTTTCATTAATGCTTCCCCCTAATTTTTGTAAAATTCAAACTTCTTATATCCATTATCTTTTTTAGTATTCTATTAAACAACCATTTTTTTCGAATGAATAATTATTCTACAAAATGAATTTTAACACATACTAATAAATATGCAACTAGTTTTTTCAGCATTTCGACAAAAAAATTAGATATAGCTTAATTTTACAGGCATATTATAAAAAATATTTTTTTATTAATATTCATTATGTTTATATATTTATTCAATCGAGTGAATGAGAGTCCTATTATTAGACTTTTCAAATCTTTCAAAAACTTTTCGACAAATCTCGCAAATCACTACATTTTTCATGACCAAACACTTTAATTCCCCCAAATTTAAGCGTTTTCATACTTATTCATAAAAAAAACACCATGGTGGAAATGGTATTTTCATAAAAATGATTACATTATTCATTTATAAATTATTTTATTATATTAAAACTTCTTCTTCTATTACTACATTAATAACCTTATTTCCCTTATAATAAAAGGAATAATGATGATTTCGCTCGTTTTTTAATAGTATTGGAAGAAAATAAGGAATACACTCTCCTACTCCTTGATTTTTTTCATCTATTACCCAATCAATTTTTTTCCAATCTAAAATTCCTTCATCTGTTTTTAAAGGCGTATCATATTTTAAGCCATTAGAAACCTTAGCCAGAAATACATACATACCCCCGAAATCCACATCTTCTTCATGCCAAGTCACTTTACCTTTATAAGTTATATCTTTCAACTCAAGCTGAATTCCAGTTTCTTCTGCAATCTCTCTTTGAACGGATCTTTCGATTGTTTCCCCTTTTTCTATTTTTCCACCAACACCATTCCAAATTCCCATTGTAGGAGCATTTATACGATTTAACATTAATAGTTCATCATTTCGTTTGATAAAACATAAAGTATATTTTACAAATTCCCACTTACCTTTCAAGCATATTTGTAAATTTTATTCCTATTAATTATGGCATAATTTGCTATTAATTTGTTTGCAAAACAACTTTACTAATTATTTAGAATATTTTAAAATTTAGTTAATATATTAGTACTACAAAGGAGAGGTGTGTTGTGGATCAATCAAATATTATCGATATAAACCAATATAGAAAATTAAAAAAACATAAATTAGAATCCTTCGCTTTTCGAGTAAAATATGATGAAACGGCATATAAGGATGCATTATTATTATTAATTTTCACATGCTCATTAGCTGCATTATCTTTCTTTTTTATCTTTTATTTTATTTACAAAATAATTAACTAAAACGCTTTATTTAAACTCCAGTTTACATAATAATAATATTATGCACAAAAAAAGTACAAAAATTTATGGAATTCCCCCATAAATTTTTGTACTTTTTTATTTAAATTTCTTCACAAAATTGATCGAAGTAATTTTGAAGTTTTTGAATAACTTGCATTGGATCATGGCCTTCTATTTCATGACGCTCAACCATCGCTACAAGTTCACCGTCTTTTAAAAGTGCAAATGACGGAGATGAAGGTGCTTTACCAGTAAAATATTCACGAGCTTTCGCTGTAGCCTCTTTATCTTGCCCTGCAAACACAGTTACTAATTGGTCAGGTCTTGTATCGTAGTGCACTGAATGTGCTGCTGCAGGACGAGCAATACCACCAGCACAACCACATACTGAGTTTACCATTACAAGTGTAGTACCTTTCTTTTCTAATGCTTGTTCTACTTCCTCAGGTGTTTTTAACTCTGCATAACCAGCCGCTACGATTTCTTGACGTGCAGTATGGACAACATCATTCATAAAAAAATTAAAATTCATATTCATTTCATCTACTCCTTACATGCTTTTTTTCATCTTACCAATTTAGCGGCTATTAATTCAAGCTTTTGAACCTGCTAGTTATATTATTTCACGTGAATCTTATAATACCTTAATTATTCATTCACTAACTCTACGATTACATTCGGTAAATGAGCTAAAGTAGATATGGCGTATTGGTAATCTTCATTTAATTCTTCGACAACTCGTATGACAGTTACGAATGGATTTTTTATGACAAACTGATCAATCTTTTCCACATCTCCTGCAATAAATAAAACTTTAGCATCAATTTTATTTTTTAATCCGATTGAATGTAATGTGGATAAAACATTTTTCATTAGCTCTTCTTCTTGCTCACTAGCACCTTCTAATATTACACAGTCCCAACTTAATAACTTAAGCTGATCAAAAAGAAGTTCGTCCATATCTCTCCCTCCATATCGCTTGTTTATACAATATATGAGGAAAAGAACGAAAGCATACTTTATTAGTATGAAATGAAAAAACTCTAATTGTTAACTTTCTCCAATACCGAAAACCAATAATAAAAAAGAAAACAAAACAAATATTACGCTTGTTATTGATAAGAAGCTGAAAAAAATAAAAGGAATATGCCAGTGTATATAGTCTTCTTTGAGTTTAACACAGAGAATAGTAGTAGAAACAAAAAAGAACGCTTTAAAAGCGTTCTTTTAAGAATTAACAGTTAACTTTGTATCCGATTCAACCTTGACTACTTTTCTTTTTTGAAAAAGTCTATTTACAAAAAACATCATTGGAAAACTGATAAAAGCGATTGCACTAATAATAACAAATCCACGGCCGCCATTTTCATACCCGAAGTAAGCTAATAAACTTCCACCAAGCGCTGGACCGAAAACGAAACCGAGTTTTGAGAATCCCATTGCTCCGAAATAAGTTCCCTTTAATTCTTCAGGAGCAAGCTGATCGACAAATACATCTGTAAATGTAAATGCAAATATTTCTCCTACAGTTAACACAATCATTACGATTGCTAATAAGAAAAAGTTAGTAAATAACCCAAATCCAGCAACAGCTAAACTAACAATCACATTACCAATCATCATAGATACAGTAGGTGAAAAATTCTTCATTCTACTTACAATTGGGAATTGAAGTATTACTACAGTTACTGCATTGATTGTAGTTAAATATGCATACAGTTTAACGCCATTATGAAACTGTGGTGCATTCGCAAAATATTGAGACATTGTTGAAAAGCTTTGTGAATAACCAAGACCATAGAAACAGATTGTTAAAATCGTTAAAGCAAAGATAATATCCTTACGTAAAATTGAAAACGATGCCTTCATTGAAACTTTGTTTGTCGAAGCAGACTTTCCTTCTCCAATTTTATACTTTGATAACATAAATAATAATGTTAAACCATAAAAAAAGTACACAATTCCAGATAATACAAATGGCAATGTGCTTTTTGAGCTTCCTAGATATAAACCAACTAAAGGACCTACTGCAACCCCAACATTAATAGCGGCATACCGCAAATTAAACACTAACAGTTTTGATTTCTCGTCGGTTAAATCAGAAAGTAATGCCCTTGAAGAAGGTTCGAAAAATGATGAACAAATATTTAAGATCGAGTTCAGCACAAAAAACCAGGCAAATGAATTTCCTAGTCCAAAACCAACTAATGTAATAGACCATAAAAAAATACTCGATAATAAAATAGTTTTCCTTCCAATACGATCAGAAAGAGTTCCTCCAATAAAACTGAAAAACACCCCTAAAAAAGCTGAAACTGTTAACATGAGCCCAACCATTGCAGGTGAGATATGTTTAACTGAAGTTAAATAAATAGCTAAAAACGGCATACTTACTGTGCTAGCAAATCTAACGAATAAAGTTCCAATAACGATATTCCAAGCAACAGGATGTACGGCAGATAAATTTTTAAACATCTTATCCCCCCTATTTCTCTAAGATGTCACATATTTGTAAATTATCTTACAAATGTTACAGTTTGTAAAGGTTTTAGTTTATGGGGCAAAATGTAAACTGGAGGTTAAGTAAGGGAAAATAGTATAGCATGTAGGCATGGAAAAATGGGTTAAAGAGAAAAGGAATAGCATGCTACTCCTTAATTTTTTTCAAATTTCGATAGAGATTGTCTTTTAATATAGCCATGAATCGGTTTTTACTATTATCAATCACTTCAAAGCCGTACTTGCGATATAAGTTGTGAGCGTCCCTTGTTTTAAGCATGAATGTTCGCACAGTTGATAGTTTTTCATAACCCATGATTACTTCCATTAACCATTTTGATAAGCCTTGTTTACGATATTCTGGGAGAATAAATACGTCTGCTAAATAAGCAAATGTGACGCCATCTGATACTACTCTTGCGAAGCCTACTTGGGTTGGATCACTTTCTTCTGGATTACCCTTGTAAACACCAAAACAGAATGAACCTTTAATAAATCGATCAATATATTCATAAGGAATTTCATTTGCCCAATATGAATCTTTGTCTAAAAAGTTATAAATAACTTCTCTGTTTAATAATTCTTTATTCGTGGATATGTAATAGCCATTTTGTTCAACTAGCATGAATTCCACTCCTTTTAAAAAATACTGAATTTTATGACCATTAAATTTTATCACAAATCACTAACAAAGGGTTATTTTTAATTTAGGGATAGAAGACTCACATCTACTCCTTTTATTATTGAAAAAATAACTGTGTTAATTACTTTGAACATAGTTGAGGGGGTATCTCGGTGGTGTTTTTCTTTTTAAATAATTTTATGTGGCCATTTTTATAGATTTTAGCGTAATTCAAGACTATTTTTGTTCATAGGAGAAAGAATTTAGAATAAACTTGCTAGTTTTCTAAATAAATGGGTCAATTTTTTACTAAAATACTCCAACCGGTATGGGTAATTTCTCATTTTATTTGTGATAGCAACAGATTTAATTGCGGATTTGCAAATTTTAATTGCGGTTTTGGTAATTTTATTTGCAGTTTTACTAATTTTAATTGCAGATTCCCTATTTTTATTTGCACCTTGCTTTATTTGCAGTTCCCCTATTTTTTAAATCTAGATTGCACATCGCACAACGATTTTTATTTTCACATTATACAAAATATCATAAAAAAAGAGGTCGCCCTTAAGACAACCTCTTTTCTTTATAAATTAATATACGTTCGTATTTTCTTTTGTTGTATTTTCTAGGATTTCTTTTACTCTTCCTAAGAATTTACCACAAATGAAGCCGTCTAGTACACGGTGATCAAGTGATAAGCATAGGTTAACCATATCGCGAACACCAATCATTCCGTTTACAACAGCTGGACGTTTTACGATGCTTTCAATTTGTAAAATTGCAGCTTGTGGGTAGTTAATGATACCCGCGCTTTGAACACTACCAAATGATCCAGTGTTATTTACTGTGAATGTGCCACCTTGCATTTCGTCTGATTTTAATTTACCAGTACGAACTTTTGTAGCTAATTCAGTAATTTCACGTGCGATACCTTTGATTGTTTTCTCATCAGCATTTTTAATAACTGGAACAAATAATGCATCGTCTGTTGCAACAGCGATCGATAAGTTAATATCTTTCTTTTGGATGATTTTGTCTCCAGCCCACATTGAATTAATCATTGGGTATTCTTTAAGTGCTTGCGCTACAGCTTTAACAAAGAATGCGAAGAATGTTAAAGAGAAACCTTCTTTTTTCTTGAAAGAATCTTTAAGGCTGTTTCTGTAATTAACTAAGTTTGTAACATCTACTTCGATCATCATCCAAGCATGTGGAGCTTCATGTTTACTACGTAACATATTTGAAGCAATTGCTTTACGTACACCTGTAACTGGAATTTCAATATCACCAACTGCTGTTGGGATAACAGGTGCAGGTGCTGCAGCAGGTGCTTTAGCTACTTGAGCAGCAGGAGCAGTTTGTGCTACAACTGGTTGAGTAGGAGCTTCAACTGCAACAGGTGCTGGTGCCGCTTGAGGTACACCATTTGCGATTGCATTTAAAACGTCTTTTCGAGTAACTCGACCATTATTTCCTGAACCAGGAATTAATGAAAGATCAAGATTATTTTCTTGTGCTAAACGAAGTACAGCTGGAGAATAACGTACTTTACCAGACTCATCAGTTTTAGCAATAGTTTGAACCGGTGCAGCAGCTACAGGAGTTTGTGCTGGTGCTACAGGTGCAGCTTTTTCAACTGGTTTAGTTTCTTCGATTGTAGTAGCAGCTACTTCACCAGCAGCTCCTTCAACTTCAATCGTACAAATGATTTCACCAACAGCTAAAGTTTCCCCTTCATTTGCGATTAATTCTTTAATCACACCAGAAAATGAAGATGGTACTTCAGCATTAACTTTATCTGTCATAACTTCTGCAAGTGGATCGTATTTATTTACACGATCTCCTACTTTTACTAACCAAGTACTGATTGTACCCTCAGTTACACTTTCACCTAATTGAGGCATTTTAATATTTTCGATCATCATTATGTCCCCCTTTTTCAAACAGTGCCATTAAAATGCTGCAAGTTCTCTAGCCGCTTTTTCTACTTTATCTGGATTAACCATGAAGAATTTTTCCATTGTAGGAGAATAAGGCATTGCCGGAACATCAGGGCCAGCAAGGCGTGCGATTGGCGCATCTAATTCAAATAAGCAATTTTCAGCAATAATAGCTGCAACTTCACTCATGATACTTCCTTCTTTATTATCTTCAGTTACTAATAAAACTTTTCCTGTTTTAGAAGCAGCTTCGATAATAGATTCTTTATCTAATGGATAAATTGTACGTAAGTCTAAAACATGTACAGAAATACCATCTTGAGCTAATTTTTCAGCAGCTTGAAGAGCAAAATGTACACATAGTCCGTAAGTGATGATTGTGATATCTTCACCTTCACGTTTTACATCAGCTTTCCCAATTGGAAGTACATAATCAGTTTCAGGTACTTCACCTTTAATTAAACGATAAGCACGTTTATGCTCAAAGAAAATTACTGGGTCATTATCACGAATTGCTGCTTTTAATAAACCTTTTACATCATAAGGTGTAGATGGCATTACAATTTTTAATCCTGGTTGACCTGCAAATACCTTCTCAACAGATTGAGAGTGATAAAGTGCACCGTGTACACCGCCTCCATAAGGAGCACGAATCGTAATAGGACAAGTCCAGTCATTGTTTGAACGATAACGAATTCTTGAAGCCTCAGAAATAATTTGGTTTACTGCAGGCATAATGAAATCAGCAAATTGCATTTCAGCTACTGGTCTAAGTCCGTACATTGCAGCACCAATACCAACACCCGCAATTGCAGATTCTGCTAGTGGTGTATCTAATACACGATCCTCACCAAATTGATCATATAGACCATGAGTCGCTTTAAATACTCCACCTTTTAATCCAACGTCTTCCCCTAATACAAATACCTTTGGATCGCGTTCCATTTCCTCTTTTAACGCTAAAGTTACTGCATCTATATAAGACATTACTGCCATATTGTCCTACCCCCTCTTATTCTTCGTAAACAAACTTCAATGCATGCTCAGCTGCTGCATATGGAGCGTTTTCTGCGTAGTCAGTTGCTTCATCAACAATCGCACGAATTTTTGTATCGATTTCTTTTTCTAATTCTTCTGTTAACACACCAACTTCATGAAGGTATTTAGCAAATGTAAATAAGCAATCTTTGCTTTTTGCTTCTTCTACTTCTTCACGAGAACGGTAGATACGATCATCATCATCACTAGAGTGTGCAGTTAATCGATAAGATACAGCTTCGATTAATGTTGGACCTTCTCCACGACGAGCACGGTCAACTGCTTCTTTTGTTACACGATAAACTTCTAAAGGATCATTTCCATCAACAGTGAAACCAGGCATGCCGTATCCAATTGCACGATCAGATACTTTTTCACATGCTAATTGCTTCTCAATCGGTACTGAGATCGCATATTTGTTATTTTCACACATGAAAATTACTGGTAACTTATGTACACCAGCAAAGTTTGCGCCTTCATGGAAATCACCTTGGTTAGAAGAACCTTCACCAAATGAAACCCAAGAGACAATATCTTTACCTTCCATTTTTGCAGCTAGAGATACACCTACAGCGTGAGGTACTTGAGTTGTAACTGGAGATGAACCAGTAACGATACGATTTTTCTTTTGACCAAAATGACCTGGCATTTGACGTCCACCAGAGTTTGGATCTTCTGCTTTTGCAAAACCAGAAAGCATTAATTCTTTTGCTGTCATTCCAAATTGTAAAACTACACCCATATCACGGTAATATGGTAATACGTAATCTTTTGTATTGTCTAATGCATACGCTGATCCAACTTGAGCTGCTTCTTGACCTTGACAAGAAATAACGAACGGAATTTTACCAGCACGATTTAATAACCACATACGCTCATCAATACGACGTGCCATTAGCATTGTTTCATACATACTAAGAACGTCATCATTTGATAGACCAAGCTGTTCATGACGGTTTGAAGTTGTAACCTTTTCCATAAATATCCCCCTTTTACCACATACATGTGTGGAAGCGTTTTAAATCATTATAGTGATGAAATGTAGAGATTTGCTCTCTACATTTCAATTTTTTAAATTAAGAGTGAATTGCTAATCCTTCTACAGCAAGTGCTGCTTCACCAATAGCTTCAGATAATGAAGGATGTGGATGAATTGTATGAGAAATTTCCCATGCAGTTGCATCTAATACTCGTGCTAAACCTGCTTCTGAGATCATATCCGTTACATGAGGTCCAATCATATGAACACCAAGAAGATCATTCGTCTCTTCATCAACAATTATTTTAACAAATCCATCTTGCTCACCGTAAACTAAAGCTTTACCAATTGCACGGAATGAGAATTTTCCTTTTTTAACTTTATAACCTTTTTCTTTTGCTTCACGCTCAGTTAAGCCAACAGATGCAACTTCTGGATTACTATAAACACACTTACTAACCATTGTTGGATCTAATGGAAGAGGTGAATTTCCTACAATATGCTCAACTGCAATTGTACCTTCTCTTGAAGCAACATGTGCTAATTGTAAACCACCAATAACATCACCAATCGCATAAATATGTGATTCTTTAGTTTGGTAATTGGCATTTGTTTGAATAAAACCATTTTCAACTACGATGTCAGTATTTTCTAATCCGATTCCTTCAACATTCGCTTGACGGCCAACAGATACTAACATTTTTTCAGCAGTGAAAGATTTCTCAGTATCTTTATGAAGCGCATTAATTCTAACGCCATTATCGATTACTAAAGTTTCAGCTAAAACTTTTGCATCAGTAACTAATTTAATCCCTTTTTTCTTTAATAATCTAGTCATTTCTTTAGAAATTTCTTCGTCTTCTAAAGGTAAAATAGTTTTACTGTACTCGATTACTGTTACCTCAACACCAAAATCTGCTAACATAGAAGCCCACTCAATACCGATTACACCGCCACCAACGATAATAATTGACTCAGGAAGTGTCTCCATTTTTAAGGCCTCGTCAGATGACATTACATGCTCACCATCAATAGTTAATCCAGGTAAAGATTTTGGTCTTGAACCAGTTGCAACTAATACGTTCTTTGGAATTAGCATTTCGTTTTCGCTACCATCATTCATTTCTACTGAAATTGTTCCTGGCATTGGAGAAAAGATTGAAGGTCCTAAAATACGTCCTAAACCATTGTATACATCAATTTTCCCTTGTTTCATTAAGTGTTCAACACCTTTATGAAGCCCGGCAACGATATTTTCTTTTCTTTGTTGTACTTTGCTAAAGTTTAATGTTACGCCTGATGTTTCAACACCAAACTCTTCACTTTTCTTAGCAGTTGAAAAAACTTCTGCACTACGTAATAATGCTTTACTTGGGATACAGCCTGCATGTAAGCAAGTTCCACCAAGTTTATTTTTTTCTACTACCGCTACTTTTAATCCTAATTGAGAAGCACGAATAGCAGCTAC
Organism: Bacillus sp. UNCCL81; assembly: GCF_900112535.1. Classification (NCBI taxonomy): domain Bacteria; kingdom Bacillati; phylum Bacillota; class Bacilli; order Caryophanales; family Bacillaceae; genus Bacillus; species Bacillus sp. UNCCL81. Next base: position 33,313 of record NZ_FOMF01000011.1, read on the forward strand.
ATAGCCGCCTGTACCGCCACCGAGTACGACTAAATCATATTCTGTTGCCATGATGAAATTCTCCTCACATTTATACTAAAGATTTAACTGCAAATTCTCCAGGGTAGATTTTTGCTTCTTCTTCTTCTCGAAGTACGCGAAGTGCACCTTCACAAAGAGCTTGAAGTTCATTTTCACCTGGTAAAACAATTACACGTGCCATCCACTTAACTCTTTTAGTTATTTCATTAACAATAAAATCACTATAAGCAATTCCACCTGTTAATATAATTGCATCAATATTACCTTCAAGAACAGCTGCCGCACTTCCAATTTCTTTTGCGACTTGGTAAGCCATTGCTTCATATACTAATGCAGCTTTTTCGTCACCGTCTTCAATCATGTTTTCAACTTTAATTGCATCAGCTGTTCCAAGATAACTAACTAAACCACCTTGACCAACCATCATTTTTTGTACTTCGTTAACATAGTAGTCACCAGAGTAACAAAGTTTTATTAGATCACCAATTGGTACAGTTCCTGCTCGCTCTGGACTAAAAGGTCCTTCACCATCTAAACCGTTATTTACGTCAATTACGCGTCCTTTTTTATGAGCACCAACACTCACACCTCCACCCATATGGGCGATAATAAGGTTTAAATCGTTATATGACTGTTCTAACTGTTTTGATACTTTTCGTGCGACAGCTTTTTGGTTTAAAGCATGGAAAACACTTCTTCTTTCCATAAGTGATTGTCCGCTGATTCTTGCAACTGGATGTAATTCATCTACAACTACTGGATCAACGATAAATGCTGGAATGTTTAATCCTTGTGCAATCTCATTAGCAATAATTCCACCAAGATTTGAAGCATGCTGACCACTATAACCAATTTTCAAATCTTCTAACATGATTTCATTTACTGCATAAGTTCCACCTTCGATTGGTCTTAGCAGTCCACCTCGACCACATACAGCACTTAATTTAGAAATGTTAATGCCTTCTTTGTGTAATACCTCTAAAATAACATTTTTTCTAAATTCATATTGATCAATTATTGTTTTGTATTTATTTAATTCTTCATCGTCATGGCGTATTGTTTGTTCAAAAATTGGTTTTTCATCATCAAATACACCAACCTTTGTGGATGTGCTGCCAGGATTAATTACTAAAATACGATGCATTGTCAACACTCTCCCTTCTAAGTTTACCTTACCTTTATAACTAGAAAGAAAGAGGTACTATTACTTCCCTCTTTCTTTCCACCTAAAAAATAAAGGAATTTTAATTAAATTTTATTTGGTCAATTATCTTCTGCTTAAGATGTTGTGACCATTTGATAAGAATTGGCTACGAGATTTAGCCATTGTAGCAATACGCTCTTCAGCTAAACGGTCTGCAGCTAAATAAGTTGGAATACCGTCACGTTTTGAAATTTCAATAACTTTTGCAATGTTATCGTATAAGCCTTCAACTTTTTTCATTGCACGGTCATAGTTGTATCCGTATAACTCATCAGCAACGTTAATTACTCCACCAGAATTGATTACATAGTCAGGAGCATAAACGATACCTAATTCATGGATTAAATCACCATGACGAGTTTCTTTTAATTGGTTATTTGCAGAACCTGCAATAACTCTTGCTTTTAATTGTGGGATTGTTTTATCGTTAATTGTTGCACCTAATGCACATGGTGCATAAATATCACATTCTACTCCGTAAATATCATCTGGATCTACTGCTGTAGCACCAAATGCTTCTACTGCACGTTGTACAGCTTCTTTATTAATATCCGTTACGATTAATTGAGCACCTTCTTCATGTAAGTACTCGCAAAGGCTGTAAGCAACATTACCAACACCTTGGATTGCAATTTTTTTACCTTCTAAGCTGTCAGTTCCAAATGCTTCTTTTGCAGCAGCTTTCATACCACGGTAAACACCAAATGCAGTAACTGGAGATGGATTACCTGAAGAACCGAATGATGGTGAGATACCAGTTACATAATCAGTTTCTTCGTGGATTAAATCCATATCTGCAACAGTAGTACCTACGTCCTCAGCAGTAATGTATCGACCATTTAAGCCTTGGATATAACGACCAAATGCACGGAACATCGCTTCGTTTTTATCTTTACGTGGATCACCGATGATTACAGTTTTTCCTCCACCTAAGTTTAAGCCAGCAGCAGCATTTTTATAAGTCATACCTTTTGCTAAACGTAGAGCATCTTCAATTGCAGCTTCTTCTGATTCGTAAGTCCACATTCTTGTTCCACCTAAAGCTGGACCTAATGTAGTATCGTGGATCGCAATAATTGCTTTTAATCCTGATTCTTTATCTTGGCAGAAAACAACTTGCTCATAGTCATAAGTTTCTAAGTATTTGAAGATTTCCATGTAATAACAGCTCCCTTAAAATGTGTAAGTTTAGTTTTTAGAATTACATATAGCTAATGCTAATGAATATAATTTTGTCATTGCAGAGTCAGAACGCGATGTTAAAACAATCGGTGCCTTTGCTCCAGCAATAAGTGCAGCCACTTCTGAGTTAGCCATAAAGACTAAAGATTTATATAAAATATTTCCAGTTTCTATTGTAGGTACTAATAAAATATCAGCTTGCCCAGCAACTTCTCCAGTTAAGCCTTTATGTTTAGCTGCTTCAACAGAAATGGCATTATCAAGCGCTAATGGTCCATCAACAATACAATTTTTAATTTGTCCTCTTGTATTCATGACAGTTAGTGTTGCTGCATCTAGTGTTGCTTGCATTGCAGGATTTACTACTTCAACAGCTGCCAGTACAGCAACTTTAGGGGTTTCTATTCCTACTTTCCTTGCAATTTCAACACTGTTTTCAATAATTTTCACCTTTTGATCTAACGTAGGTGCTATGTTCATCGCAGCATCTGTTACGATTACTGCATTTTCTCTACCTGGTACGTCGAATATTGCAACATGTGATAAAACACTTTTATCTCTTAAACCATATTCTTTGTTCAATACTTCTTTTAGAAGAACTGAAGATGAAAGATTACCTTTCATTACAATTGAAGCTTCACCAGAGCGAACAGCTACAACTGCATTTTTAGCAGCCTCTTTGTTTGAATGAGAATGAACAATTTTTAGTCTTTCTGCAAATTGTTCGTTTTTTAATAATTCTTCATACATTTCATAGATCGCTTGCTCGTTTCCGAAAAGTAAAAAGTTTGCTAAATCATTGTCTAATGCAAATGAAACTGCTTCTTTTACTTCGAAGTCCTCAGCAACAGCTACAGCAACAGTTTGCCTAGAATGATTTTTCGCACGTAACATTATATCTGTTAAATTCATTGAAAGCCCTTCCTTTCATCCCCCTGCACTATATAAAGCAATTTGCGTGCCAACTTTTAAAAAAGGATAAAACTATTTTAAAAATAGTTGAAAAGCCTTACATTACCAACAATCTAGTACCAGGTACTAGTAACACCAATAAATCTATTCTACAACAATATTTTGAAAAATGACAGTAATTGTATGCAAAAATATTCATAGCACGCAAATTATTGCGTGCTATTTTTTGCAGTGTGGTATTTTTCCAATTTATAATACAAATTCCTTACTGATATTCCAAGCTCTTTTGCTGACCTTGTTTTATTGCCATTATTTTTCATTAATATCTTTTCAATAATTTCACCTTCATAATTGGTAACCATTTCATCAAGGGAGCTTATCTCTTCAGTATGAACTTCGTTATGATGAACAGATTGTTCTTGCTTAACTTGCACAATCGCTGATAAATGTTCGGGTAGGATTTGTTTTTCATTAAATTTCATAAATATAACAGCTCTTCCTAGCACATTTTCTAATTCCCTAACATTACCAGGCCAATTGTAACTTTTTAATTTATTTAAAGCTGATAATGAGATTCCCTCAACATTTCGACCGTAGTCTTGATTGATTTTTGCTAATAATCTTTCGCCAATCGGTAAAATATCTTCAATTCGATCCTTTAGTGCAGGAATAATAATAGGAAGTTTATTTAATCGATAATAAAGATCTTCTCGAAACTTTCCTTCAATGATTGCTTCCTCCAGGTGAACATTCGTCGCAGCAATCACTCGCACATTTATAGGAATAGACTTTGTCCCACCAACGCGTCTTATTTCTTTCTCTTGTAGGACCCTTAATAGTTTGGCTTGCATCGCAGGTGATAATTCTCCAATTTCATCTAAGAAAATACTACCATTATTAGCTTCCTCAAAAAGTCCTCTTTTCCCACCACGTTTTGCACCAGAAAAAGCACCTTCTTCATAACCAAATAATTCACTTTCCAATAAAGTTTCAGAAATCGCAGCACAATTCACTCGAACGAATTTATTATATTTGCGATCGCTTTCATTATGAATCGCATGAGCAAACAATTCTTTACCTGTTCCGGATTCTCCACGAAGTAATACGGTAGCAGGAGTGCTCGCAGCTAATTTCGCCTGCATGATCGCTAATTGAATACCTTCAGATTCACCTGCAATATCCTCGAAAGAGTACTTTGCCTCTAATGTTCTAATAATTTGGCGTGCTCTATGTAGCTCATTTGTTAACTGTGAAATTTCAGATACATCATGGATTACTCCAACACTACCTTTTAGTTTCCCGTCAACGATTACAGGGGCCACATTAACTAGGACATCACGATTTTGCTTCCCGACTTTCATTCGATGTCCACGAACTGCTTGTTTTGTTTTCAACACTTTTAAATGCACACTTTCCCCTTCAGCAATATCAATCGTTGCATGTTTACCAATAACTTGTTCACTTGATAATCCAGTCAGTCTTGTGTATGCCGGATTAATAATAATTCCATTTCCTTTTTCATCTACAACTGAAATTGCTTCATCCGAACTTTGAATGACTGCTTCAAGCATGCTATAAACTTCTTTTAAATTTGTAACCTCTTCTGCTAAATCGATTACCTCAGTATCATCTTTAAAAACAGAAATTGCTCCTTCAAGTTCACCATCTTCTCGAAAGATTGGAATTCGAGTCGTAAAAATCTTACTTCCATTAATTAAAATATGCTCTTGATTAATTTCCTTCTTTTTCGTTTGAAGAACGCGAGGTAATTTACTAGTCGGGACAACATCCAATATATACCTACCAATCGCAGCATCTTTATCAGTATGTAACATTCTTTCTGCAGAGCGATTAAATAAAAGAATTTTTCCCCATTTATCAACCACAATCATCCCATCATGAGTGTTGTCCAAAATGAGTTCTTGTTGTCTTTTTTTATTATCAATTAAATTAAAAAGTGATTCTTTTTCTTGAACAAGATCAGATATCATTTTTGCAACAGAACCTGGGATTACTAAAGTATTCTTAGATTTATACTCGATTAATTCCTGGTAAATGGTTTCATCTCCAGTGGTATTTATGACAACATCAATCTCTTCGTTTAAATTAGATTTCCAATCCTTTAGTATTGGAATGTGTAAGCTTTTAGCAAATTCTAAACCTTTAGCCTCTTTTATCATATCTACTACTGCAACAACATGAAATAAATCAGAATGTGTTAGAAGCTTTAATACAGCTGTGCCTCCTGTTCCCATTCCAACGATCATTACGTTTTGTTTCATCTTAGTTCACCTACTAATTTCAACAAATTATTAAACACATTAGACTATTATATATATAAAGTCATTCTTTCGTCTATTTCAAATGTTTTATATGTCTTGACAACACTATCCTTGTATAAGATTATGAAGAAAGAGAATTACGTAAATTTATTGTTACTTTTATCGGAGGAATTAATAAACATGAAAGAATCATTTACACGTATGTTAGCATTCGTTGTGATTGTTGTACCAATAGCTTTAGCAGTTATCGGAATTAAATTACTTCGTGATACGGTATTTCTAATCCATTCTTTTGGTATTCCAAATCTTCCATTACAATTATTAATCGGGCTTATTTCATTAGGGGTCGGTTTTTATTTAGTCGGAAGCTTTGTATTATTTAGAGATCGTAAACGAAACAAAGTTCAAGGCAGATTTTTAAAAAGATAATTTTTGTCGGAGTATAACTTAGGTCTCATTAAAACCAAAAGATAAATAACAAAACAAAAAAAGTGCTTATGAGAGCACTTTTTTTATTTACTAAGAAGTTGACTTCTAACTTGGAAAGCTAGTTCTGGATAGTCAGTAATAATCGCTGTACAATTGACTTCAAATAATCGTTTCATAACAGCTGGTTCATTAATTGTATATGGTCTTACGGCTATGTGATGTTCGATAGTTTCTTCGATTTGTTCATCAGTAATAATGCGATAATTAGGATGAATTGCCTTTGCTTTATAATCTTCAGCAATCTTCCACGGTTCTTTACTTCTTCTATTAAATAGAACTGCTGTTTCAATATCCGGTGCCATTAAGTGGAACTTAAGCATACTTTTATGATTAAAGGAAGATAAAACGATTCTTTTTTCAAATTCATATGAACGGATTAAATTTATTACTCGTTCCTCAAGTCCATGGTATTCAATTTTATCATTTTTTAATTCAACATTGATACTAAAGTTATTTCCTTTTGCCCATTCAAATACTTCTTTTAAGGTTGGAATTGTGCACCCCTTGAATTGGCGTTTAAATCGATAACTTGCATCAAATTGCTTTAATTCAGCTAAAGTATAGTCTTTAACAAAACCCTTACCATTCGTTGTACGATTTATTGTTTCATCATGAATGACAACGATTTCACCATCTTTTGATAAGTGTACATCTAACTCTATGCCGTCTGCTCCTAAATCTTCACATGCCATAAAAGAAACCATTGTATTTTCTGGGTAGGTTCCTGCAGCACCTCTATGACCAATAATATCAACCACTCAAATTCCCCCCTTGTTGAGAAAATATGTACTTTCTTCTTTTTCTTATTGTATACTAATTTTACGAAACTAAGGAGGATTATTATGCGACCATTGCAAATTTCGCCTGAGACGGCAATTTTACTTTCTAAGAAATTAAACGTTCCTTTAGAACAAATTATGCATATGCCACAGCATATATTAATGAAAAAGTTGATGGAATTGGATTTGTCTAAAGGCGAAGAAGCTTCAGAGGATCACGAATCTAAATAGTATATCAGTGTAAATAAAGAAGGCAGAAGTAGTTTTTCTACTTCTTTTTTTATGCACCTTTTTTATTAATTCTAATCTTAAATTACATTTTTATGTAAAATTGTACAAATAATTAACAATTATGAGCTAATTTTAATTTAAACTTCCTTTCATATTAATTAGTTTTCAAGTAAAATGTAATGTATTGTGTATATTTTATAACGAATAGTATTTATGGAGGTATTTTTAAATGTTACCTGATTGGTTAATTGGTTTGATCATGGGGATGGTAGAAGGATTAACTGAATTTTTACCGGTTTCTTCTACTGGTCATATGATTTTAGTTGCTGATTTATTAAATTTCACAGGTGAGAAGGCTTCATTTTTTGAAGTAATTGTTCAACTTGGTTCAATTCTAGCGGTAGTTGTTGTTTTTTGGAAACGACTTTGGTCAGTATTAGGAGTTAAATCAGATGGTTATAGACAAACAAACCTCAACTTAATTCATATTATTATCGGTGCTATTCCAGCCGGGATTGTAGGGCTAATATTCCATGATTTCATTAAAGATGTTTTATTCTCACCTAAAACGGTTGTAATCGGATTAGTAGCTGGCGGTATTTTATTAATTGTTGCTGAAAAAGTCTCTAAACAACCTAAATCATCTGATTTAGATCACATCTCATATAAACAAGCTTTTATTATTGGTTGCTTCCAAATGCTAGCTTTATGGCCGGGATTTTCACGATCAGGCTCTACTATTGCTGGGGGATTATTATTTGGTTTAGATCGAAAAACTTCTGCAGAATTTACTTTTATTTTAGCAGTACCAATGATGATTGCTGCAAGTGGATTAGATTTTGTTAAAAATATCGATATTTTAAGTGCTTCAGATTTACCATTATTCGCAACTGGATTCATCACTGCATTCGTAGTTGCATTACTTGCGATCGTTTCCTTCCTAAAATTATTAGAGAAAGTAAAACTAACAGGTTTTGCAGTTTATCGTTTTATTGTAGCAATTGTTTTCACGATTGTATTTATATTTTAATTAAAAACTACGAAAAGATAGGACAACCATATTGGTAGTCCTATTTTTTTATTTCTGTATTCAACTTATCGGTTTATTTTACAAATGGAAAAGGCTATTCGTACAACGTATACGAATAGCCTTTGTAATATATATGTTAGTTTTATTTAAATTTAAAAATTGTTGTCTATTGGCGAAAGCCCTACCTCTCTTTCGCAATTCGGCTCCAGGGCCGTTCCATTAGGCAGCTTGTTTCACAACAATCTTCACTAACAGACACTACTACTAATTTTTAAATAAGGTTGAAATAGCTGACGCGTCATGGAATACGTCCAATTTTCTCCCAAATTTTCGTAGTAATAATATCGTTTTTCTAACAGTTATAAGTGGCGCAATAACTATTATAGCATACTACAAATTATTACGCAAACTAATTTTTATAAAGTGTAAATTCAACGGTTCTAGCTTTCACTGTCTTAAAGTACAATTATTGTTTTTCAACATCAAAAGAAAACGTTGTCAATTAAATTACCAAATTTTCGTAAAAGGAGTAAAGTGATGTTGATTTCCACTACAGGATGCTCGCTTTACATTGGGCGAGATTCTTTAGCCTCCTCGGCAAGCCTGCGGGGTCTAAGCCTTCCCGCTAATCCCATAGGAGTCGAGCACCCCTTTAGTTCCAATCAACTTACTCATAAAAATAAGTCTGCAATAAACCATAATCAAAAAGTCTTTACTTAGAGTAACCTAACCGTTGTGTATTAATCAGTTTGTAGGTCAACTAATATCGAACTTTAATTAAACCAATCAACTGAATTTGTTTTCTAAAATTTGCTCATAATATTTTTAACTTCAGAAAAAAACATTACTAGTGATTTTGAATCATAAAATTGCTTAAAATATTAACATTTAAAACCAATGATATATCATCCAAAAAATGATTATATATAAATAAGTTCAATTTAATGTCCGTTTTCCCTATTGACCATATTATATTTCAACACTAAAAAGAAAACGTTGTCTACGATAGACAACGTTTTCTTTTTACTATTATATAATTGCTAATGCGAAAAAAGTACCGAAGATCTCGTAAGAAGTTATTCGCTAAGAGAAATGTCTGTGGAATCACTGTTAGAAGTTAATCGGAATTGAATTTTTCTTTAGAAATTAATGCTAAAAATAAATTAAGAAGCTTTATGTTCTAAACGTAATTTATCAGCTACCATTGCAATAAATTCTGAATTTGTTGGTTTTGCTTTTGACATTGAAATTGTATAACCGAATAATGTAGAAATACTATCGATATTGCCACGGCTCCATGCTACTTCAATCGCATGTCGAATTGCACGTTCAACTCGGCTAGCTGTTGTATTAAACTTTTTAGCGATATCTGGATATAAAACTTTTGTAATTGAACCTAGAAGCTCAATATCGTTGTATACCATCGAAATCGCTTCACGTAAATACATATATCCTTTAATATGTGCAGGTACCCCAATTTCATGGATGATACTTGTGATACTAGCATCTAAGTTACGTGGCTTGCTTTCGTAATTAGAAACTAAAGAAGGTGCATTACGTTTCGTTACCGCACTACCCTTTCCAACTACTTGACGGATATTGCTGATTAAATGCTCCATATCAAATGGTTTTAAGATAAAATATGATGCACCAAGGTCAACAGCTTTTTTAGTAACATCCTCTTGACCAAATGCTGTTAGCATAATAACGTTTGGAATTTTTTCCACTAAGCCAGCGCGTAAACGATCTAAAACCGCTAATCCATCTAAATGTGGCATAATAATATCTAAGACTAGTACATCTGGCTTTTTATCCTTCACTAGAGGTAAGCAGTCTTGTCCATTAAACGCAACACCAACCACTTCCATATCTGTTTGTGCGTTAATGTAGTTTTCTAACATAATAACAAGTTCTTTATTATCATCAACTAATAATACTTTAATTTTCTCCACGCCCGTTCCTCCCTACATCCTCTATAGTGAATTTTCATTACTTATTACCGATAATTTCGACAATAAAAATTTATTTCCTGTTTTTATTATAAATTCTGAATATTTTTATTAATATAGATAGTTTTCTTCAATTTCTTCTAGCATTCGACGATTGCGTTAAAAACTACTATGTAATAAGTCGAATTATACATATAATTCATTATATAAAAAATGAAATAGTATGTAAATTTATAATTTTTAATATAAATTTACAATTCTGTAACATCAACCGTCATATCAACCATCCTTTACATTAAATTTTTTTTAATCTTTCGTTGTTGCTAATAGTATATTACCATTTTTTTCCTATTTTGACTTATTTTTAACAAAATACACTACAAAATATTTACTGTGTTGAAACAAATGTTGAAACCAATTCATAAAGGGAAAGGGGGGATTTTTGAGTATTTTTATGTAAGATCCATTTTACTTTGAAAGGATATTAAACACTTATGAGAGGTGCTGTGTAGCCCTTTAAGCCTTCTCACATGAAAAGATATGGCTTTACAGAACTCGAGCATCTGCAGTGCATTTAAACATAAAAATACACCTACATAATTAGTTAGGTGTATTTTTTAAATCAAGAAGCCTTTTTATTTTGATAATCATAAATCGGTACTTTAGCCTCATCAAGCATCCACTCAATATGAACCCCATACCCACTAGTCGAATCATTTACAAAAACATGTGTAACTGCTCCGATTAATTTTCCATTTTGAATGATCGGTGAGCCGCTCATTCCTTGTACAATCCCGCCAGTTTCTTTAAGTAAACGTTTATCAGTAACTTTTAAAATGATTCCTTTAGTAGATGGGAATTTTTGTTGAATACTGCTTACTATTTCAATGTCAAATGCTTCTACTTTATTATCATGTATTACGGTAAGTATTTTGGCAGGACCTTTTTTCACTTCATTTGATAATGCAATGGGTAAAGGTTGAGACATGATCCCGTTGTCTATTTTATTGTTAACTTTACCGAATATGCCAAATGGACTATTTGAAGTGATATTACCAATCCTTCCTCGATCTAAAGCAAAATGCGCTATTTTTTCTCCTGGTGAGCCATCTGCACCTTTTTCAATTGCAGTGACTGTTGAATAAACTATATGCCCATCTTCTACTTCAATGGCTTTTCTCGTATCGCTATCAGAGATAACATGTCCAAGTGCGCCATATTTTAATGAATTAGGTTCTATGAATGTCATCGTGCCGATACCAGAAGCTGAATCTCTTATATATAATCCAATTCGATAGCTATTATGACCTTGGTCACGAATAGGTTGTAACATTTTTGTGTAATATTTACCCTCGCGTTTTACAGTGATTTTTATAGGCTTTCCATACTTTCCAGCTTTTTGAATAAACGGTAATACATCTGACATTTTTTCGATTTGTTTACCATTCATTTTTATGATCATGTCTCCAACTTTAATACCGGCAATTTCACCTGGAGACTTTTGTCCTGAACTAGTATTTACTAAATGATGTCCAACGACTAAGACACCTACTGAGTTAAGTTTTACTCCTATTGACTGTCCCCCTGGTATTATCCTTAAACTGTTTAATACTTTAACATCTACCTTTTTACTTGGTAATTCATTCATCCCAAGTGCTACATTAACAATTTCTTGTTGATCCTTATTTTTAATGGTAGATGAAAACACATTATTTTGATTTATATTAAACACGCCAATACCAACTATAAATAAAAGGAGAAGAATTTTTATTATTCGATGAACATTTATATTTTTCACAAGCGAATCACTCTCCTTAGCGCCAAATTTCATTTTTTTTAATTCGTGGCTATGTAGTTAATGTTAGCTTTGCAAAAGCAAAATATGATTGTAAAAATATGATAGATTCTTTAACGTATAATGTTGTATTAGTATGTTTCATTTAGCATTTTCCAATTACTAATTTATCAATAATTCCCATAAAAAAAAGAGAATATTTAATGTATAGAAAACAATTTCCATCATTAAACATTCTCTTTATGTTCATTGAGATTGGTATTTTGCAGAAGCTGCCTGATCGATCAATTCTTTAGCGTGTTGAATCGTTACATCTGTAATTTCAACTCCAGCGATCATCCTTGCAATTTCATTAATTTTTTGATCATTTCGTAATGGTGTAACAGAAGTTTTCGTTCGATTTCCATCAATTAATTTGGCGATAAATAAATGCGTATCTGCCATAGAAGCAACTTGTGGCAAGTGAGTTATACAAAGAACTTGAGAATCTATAGATACCTTGTGTATTTTTTCCGCTATTGCTTGCGCTACTCTTCCACTAACCCCTGTATCAACTTCATCAAATATAATTGACGTAATCCCCTGATGCTTCGTGAAAATGCTCTTTAACGCTAGGAACATCCTTGAAAGTTCTCCACCAGAAGCAACCTTTGCTAAAGGCTTTAAAGGCTCTCCTGGATTTGTTGAAATATAAAACTCAACAAAATCAAATCCATCTTTTTTAAACTTTATATGTTGTTCATCAATAATTGGATCTGATTCTTGTCCTTCTTCAACATCAAACATAATTTCAAAGGTTGTTTTATCCATATAAAGCTCTTTTAATTCTTTATGTATATCAGCAGTCAATTTGATAGCTAATTCTTTTCTTTTATTTGAAAGAGTCTTACCAGCTTTAATTAGCTTGATTGTCACATTATCTAAGTCTTTTTGTAGCTTCTCGATATGCATATCTTTATGTTGAATAGTATCCAACTCTTGTTCGATATTTTCTGCGTATTTTAAAATATCAGCAACACTGTGCCCATACTTCTTTTTTAACATAGAGATCTCACTTAATCGAGTTTCAATTTCGTTTAATCTATTTGGATCATATTCCATTTGTTCAATGGAATCACGTAATCGATACGATATATCCTCTAATAAGTAATAGCTACTACTGATTCCTTCATGCATTTCTTTAATGTCATTATCAATATTCGTAACTGACTCTAAAGAATACATACATGATCTAACCGAATCTAAACCTGATCCATCCTGCGATAAACTTTGATATGCTTCAACTAATGACTTATAAATGCGTTCAAAATTAGAAATTTTGAGTCTTTCTTCCATCAACTGATCGTCTTCATTTTCTTGCAAATTCGCATTTTGTATTTCAGTTAGCTGAAATTGAATTAAATCCAACCTATGAGCCATTTGTTGTTCATTTTCAGTTAATTGCTTTAACTGTTTTTTTAAGTCTGTATAGTTATTAAATATATTTTGATATTCAGTATACAAAGGAGCAATTGCTTTTTCATCATATTGTTGTAACATTGGTAAATGATGTTCTTGGTCCATTAAATCTTGGCTCTCATGTTGCCCATGAATATCAACAAGTAAACCACCAATTTCCTTCAGTATAGAAGTTGTCACTAATTTCCCATTGATACGGCATACACTTTTACCAGATGAAGTAATATCTCTTTTTAAAATAATCATTTCATCTTCAATGTCAAAACCTAATTCTCTGCATCTTGAATAAATTAGATGATTCTCATTTTCGATATGAAATAAGCCTTCAATTTCTGCTTTTTCAGTATCATATCTTACGAATTCTGCAGATCCACGACCACCAAGTAACAGGCCGATAGCGTCAATAATGATCGACTTACCCGCTCCTGTTTCACCACTTAGTACAGTTAAACCCTTTTCAAATGAAATGGAAACTTCCTCAATGATTGCAAAATTTTTAATGATAATTTCAGATAACAATGAGTTTCTCTCCTCTTTTTAAAACCATTCTCCTATTGAAGCATGTCAATAAATTTTTCTTTTAAATCCTCAGCATCTACAGGTGTACGACAAATGATTAAGATCGTATCATCTCCACAGATTGTACCCATAATTTCTGACCAATCTAAATGATCAATTAATGCACCAACTGCATTTGCATTACCTGGCAATGTCTTCATTACAATTAAATGACTTGAACTATCAATTTTAATGAATGAATCAATTAAAAGTCTTTTTAATTTTTGTAACGGATTAAATCGTTGATCTGCAGGTAAGCTATATTTATATCGACCATCAGATAACGGTACTTTTACTAGATGTAGTTCTTTTATATCGCGTGAAATCGTTGCTTGGGTTACTTTAAACCCTAAGTCTCTTAGTGATTGTACTAATTCATCTTGTGTTTCGACTTCATTTTTTGCGATAATTTCTCGTATTTTTATATGACGCTGACCTTTATTCATAATACACCTCTTTGCAAATTCCGACAAATATCTTACTTAAAGAATATCTTATCTAATCTACTCGTTATTGTATATATTTTTTTAAACGTTTTCATAAAATGCATTTTTCAGCATGATATTTTCTTTACTTTTTTATTAGGTTGAACGAATCCTATCGAATTAATTACTTAATTTGAAAAAGGAGAAAAAGGAAACCTATTCGGTTTCCTTTCAGTGTCTAGTAAAGAGTACTAAAAATTTGATTTTCAGACTGATTGTAAGCAGCCTGAAAGTCTCCTTCTTATTATTTTACCTTCTTTAATTCACTATGTGCTTCATTTACAATATCCAATGGTAAACGATTTAACTCGCTATTTCCAATTTCCTTTGAACCTTCCCAATGAAGATGAATTAAAAATTCAATATTACCGTCTCCACCAGTTATAGGAGAAAAAGTTAAAGCTTTTATATCATATCCTTGACGAAGCGCAAAATCGATCATCATTTCGATAACTTGTTCATGCACTTTTGGATCACGTACAATACCCTTTTTACCAACTTGCTCTCTACCAGCTTCAAATTGTGGTTTAATTAACGCGACAACATCACTTGAAGGTACTAATAATGTTTTTAAGACTGGTAAAATCAAACGTAACGAAATAAAGGATACGTCAATTGAAGCAAATTGAGGTAACCCTTCAATTAAATCTTCTGGTTTAACATAACGAAAATTTGTGCGTTCCATTACAATAACACGTTCATCTTGCCTTAATTTCCAAGCAAGTTGATTGTATCCAACATCAAGTGCGTATGATTTTTTTGCCCCGTTTTGAAGTGCACAATCCGTAAATCCACCTGTCGAAGATCCAATATCAATCATAATTTTATCTTTAACTGATAGATCGAATGTGTTTATCGCTTTTTCTAATTTGTACCCTCCACGACTCACATAAGGCATAACTTCACCTTTAATTTGTAAAGGGAGTTCGATGTCTATTTTTTCTCCAGGCTTATCTAATCTTTGTTCGTTTGTATAGACTAGTCCTGCCATAATTGCTCGTTTAGCTTTTTCACGTGTTTCGATTAAACCACGATCTACTAAAAGTACGTCTACTCGTTCCTTTTTTGCCATTTAAATGTCATCCTCTTATTTATTACAAACCATTTCACGGATTTTCTTAACCGATTCATCTTTTGTTAAATGAATTTCATCAAGTAATTTATCCACATCACCGTGTTCAACAAATAAATCCGGTATACCAATACGTTCTACGCGGACGTTTTGATAATTATTTGAACTTGCAAATTCTAAAACAGCACTTCCAAAACCACCTTGTAATACTGCTTCTTCAATCGTTAAAATCGGTTTTCCGTCCTTAAAGATATCATTTAACATTGCAGTATCCATTGGTTTAATAAATCTTGCGTTTACTACTTTAACAGAAATATTTTCTTTCTCCAACTCATTCGCCGCATCTAATGCCATTTTAATTGTAGTACCAAATGTTAAAATAACTGCATCAGAACCTTCTCTTAATACTTCCCATGAACCAATCGGAATTTCTTTTAATTGCTCATCCATTGGTACGCCGATACCATTCCCTCTAGGGAAACGTAGGGCAATTGGACCATCTTCGTATTGAATTGCAGTATTTACCATATGTTGGCCTTCATTCTCATCTTTAGGCATCATTAAAACTAAGTTTGGTATATGACGTAGAAAGGCAATATCAAACACACCTTGGTGAGTTTCACCGTCAGCACCTACTAATCCTGCACGATCGATTCCAATGAATACATTTAAATTTTGTCTACAAATATCATGTAATACTTGGTCGTATGCTCTTTGAAGGAATGTTGAATAAATTGCTAAAAATGGCTTCATTCCTTGCGTTGCTAAACCAGCTGCGACTGTTGCCGCATGTTGCTCTGCAATACCAACATCAAAAATTCGGCCAGGTAATTGAGCTTGGAAATTTTCCAATTTTGAACCGACTGGCATTGCAGGAGTAATCGCTACGATTCGCTCATCTTTTAAAGCTAATTTTAATACAGTATCACTAACAAGTTTACTCCATGCAGGTGGTGCTTTATCAGGCTTAATTAACTTCCCAGATTCTACCTTATAAGGACCTGTGCCATGCCAAGTTCCGATATCATCACTTTCTGCTGGCTTATATCCTTTTCCTTTTTTCGTTAGTACGTGTACTAATACCGGGCCTTTAGTTTTCTTAGCATATTCAAGTGATTCAAATAAGTCTTCAAAATTATGTCCATCAACTGGTCCAAAATAAGTGAATCCCATTTCCTCAAAAAACATTCCTTGAGTAACTAAGTATTTTAGGCTATCTTTTAATTTTTTTGATGTACTTGATAGTTTATCCCCGATTCCAGGAATTTTTTTGATCACACCTTCAAGCTCACCTTTAGCCCAACGGTATTTCCCAGTTGTTCTCAGTCTTCCTAAAATGCTATGTAATGCGCCTACGTTCGGAGCTATAGACATTTCATTATCATTTAAAATAACGATGACATCTTTTTGTTCATGTCCAATATGATTCATTGCTTCAAGAGCCATCCCACCAGTTAATGCACCATCTCCGATAATCGGAATAATATATTCACCAGTTTTTTTAATATCTCTAGCAATAGCCATCCCCATTGCCGCAGATAGTGAAGTCGAGCTGTGCCCAGTTTCCCATACATCATGCTCACTTTCATTTCGCTTAGGAAAGCCACATAGACCTTTAAATTGTCTTAGTGTTGTAAATTCTTTAGCACGACCAGTTAATATTTTATGAACATACGATTGATGTCCTACATCCCATAAAAATTTGTCTTTAGGCGAATCAAAGACTTTATGTAATGCAATCGTTAATTCAACAACTCCTAAATTTGGCGCAATATGACCACCTGTCTCAGAAAGCTGCTGAATAAGAAATTTACGAATTTCTTCACTTAATACTTCTAATTCACCGTTCGTTTTATTTTTTAAAAAGCTCGGATTTTCAATTGTCGTAAGATCCATCTTGGATCACTCACCTTCCTAGATGTTAAATCTATATAAATAATTCATTATTATGTAATTTTATCTATAAAATGATTTTACCATACTTGTAGTTAAACGCTAGTTTCTTAAATGACTAACTCTTAACACCATGTATCATAATACCATTTTTATTAAAATCTGTTTAATGTTTTTTATTTTTATAGAACAAAATAATATATATTTTTTTGCAAAATGAAAAGAAAGCCGCTAGCACAAATGTGTTAACGGCCTACATTTCTGTATATTTTATTAACAACATTAACGGTTATAAAGTAGTTACATTATACATAAATGAATAAATCTATTCAATGGACATGGAATTAATTACATAATCAAAGTTTAAAAACTGCGATTTTCAACAAAATCACAAATTGAGATTAAGTAGTCATCTTTAATCCCACATGCTCGAACATGTTGTTTGGCTTCAGTAATAAATGTATGAAGCCTTTCTTTAGCTCCCTCAACTGAATACAACTTAACATAAGTAGTTTTATCATTTTCTATATCACTACCAACTGGCTTACCAAGTACTTCTTCATCACCAATTACGTCTAAAATATCATCTTGTATTTGAAATGCGATACCGAGTTTATAAGCAAATTGGGTTAGGTGAGATAATTGTTCAGCTGTTGCTTTTGAAATGATTGCACCTGCAATAACTGGATACATTAACATTTTACCCGTTTTTCTTTCATGGATATATTGCAATTCTTCTCCACTAAGCTCTTTACTTTCACCTTCCATATCTGCTACCTGACCGGCAACCATACCTTCAGGACCTGCAGCAATCGCTAATTCACTAATTAATTGAAGTTTCACTTGATCAGACACATGAAAATCATTCATTTCCGTAATTAATTTAAATGCGTATGTCAGTAAACCATCACCTGCTAATACCGCAAGATCTTCGCCAAATACTTTATGATTTGTCGGTTTTCCTCTTCGAAAATCATCATCATCCATACATGGTAAATCATCATGAATTAATGAATAAGTATGAATCATTTCTAAAGCACATGCAGGTTTAATCCCTATTAATGGGTCATTACCAAATGCATCTAGCGTTGCGAAAAGTAAAAGAGGTCTAATTCTTTTCCCTCCACCTTGCAATGAATAGGACATAGATTCTTTTAATTTTTCTGGTGCTTTTAATCTTTCAACCGATTTAATCATTTCATCATTTACTATTCTACTGGAATACTCCATAAAATCTTTGAAAGTGTTCATATTATTCCTCCTCAACAGTAAAAGGAGTTTGTTCACCCTGTTCATTTAATATAGAAGTCATTTGCTTTTCAACTTTAGTAAGCTTCTCTTGACAAATTTGAGAGAGTTTTATTCCTTCTTGAAAGTATTCGATCGCTTTTTCAAGTGGTACGTCACCTTGCTCTAATTTTTGTACGATCATTTCAATTTCTTTTATTGCTTCTTCAAAAGTGCGCTCATTTTGTGACAATTGATTCACTCTCCTTTTACTTCAAGTACTTCACAATTTAATTTCCCATCGGTCATTTGTAATTGGAACCGGTCTCCGCTTTTTGCTTGTTTAACCGATTTCATTAATTCGTTATCATTTTTATATGCTAATGAATAACCTCTGGCCATAACTTTTAATGGACTAAGTGCATCTAGTGTATGAACTACTCTTTCCATTTCAAATTTCTTCTGGGTAATTAGGCGATTAAATTCTTTTTGTAAAGACATATGTAATTGCTGGTGCCTTTGCTTTTCAAGCTGAACTCTATTACTTGGATGATGAATAAGTAGCGACGAATTTAGTTCTTTATGCTTGTTTATTTTAGACTTAACAATTTCATTTATTGATGTATGTAAACGTTCATTAATCCGGTCAAATTGCTCTTGTTTTGGATGGAATAGTGAATTTGGATATCTAAAAACATAAGCATCTTGAACAGCCTTTAATTGCGCTTGTTTTCGTTCAATAATCGTATCCATTGCTTTATTAAGTCTTGATTTTCGAACTGTAAATTGCTCTAGTATCTCTCTTTGGCTTAACGAAACTAATTCTGCTGCAGCTGTTGGTGTAGGTGCCCTTAGATCAGCGACATAATCAGCAATTGTCGTATCTGTTTCGTGACCCACTGCGGAAATGATTGGGATTTTTGATTGAAAGATCGCTCTCGCTACTATTTCTTCGTTAAAGGCCCAGAGTTCCTCAATTGATCCTCCGCCTCGTCCGACTATTAACACATCTATTTCTTCCATTTTACCCGCTGTTTCAATTGATTTTACAATCGACGCTTTCGCCCCTTCACCTTGTACAAGCGTTGGAATTACAACTATTTTCCCAATCGGGTATCTTCGTTGAATCGTTGTAATGATATCGCGAACTGCTGCACCAGTAGGTGAAGTAACAACTCCGATTACACTAGGAAAAGAAGGAATCTTTTTCTTAAATTTCTGATCAAAGAGTCCTTCTTCTAATAGTTTTTTCTTCAATTGTTCATAAGCTACAAAGAGACCGCCGACCCCATCAGGTTGCATGTCTCTTATGTAGATTTGATAGCTACCAGATCCTGGGTATACATTTATTTCACCTTGTACAATAACCTGCATACCATCGGTTGGTTGAAATGCGATATTTGCATTATAGGATTGAAACATGACCGCTGCAATTCTAGCACCATCATCTTTTAACGTAAAATAATAATGTCCGCTAGATGAATGACGTTTAAAATTTGAGATTTCTCCACGGAGAAGTATATTTTGCAAATTACGATCCGCTTGAAATTTTGCTTTTAAATATTTCGTTAATGCGGTAACAGTAACTGGTAGCTTTTCCGTCATGCATAGCCCTTCTTTCATTCTTACAAAGCAATAAGATTAAAGTTTAGTACTCAAATTTAATTTACTATCAATTTGAGAAGCTGCTTTTAACGTATTATGAAGTAGCATTGTAATTGTCATTGGTCCAACTCCACCTGGTACAGGAGTAATATAACCAGCAACATTTTTTACATCTTCAAAATTTACGTCTCCGCATAATTTGCCATTTTCGTCTCTATTCATGCCGACGTCAATTACAATTGCTCCCTCTTTAACATAATCAGCTGTAATTAATTTTGCTACGCCAATAGCAACAATTAAAATATCAGCCTGCTTTGTAATATTTTTTAGATTAGTTGTACGTGAATGTGTATAAGTAACCGTTGCATTTTCGTTTAAGAATAGTTGTCCAACTGGTTTCCCTACAATATTACTGCGTCCAATAACAACGACATGTTTTCCACTAATCGGAATATTTGTATTTTCTATTAATTTTAATATACCAAAAGGAGTACAAGGTAGTAATGAATCTTGATTCGTCATCATTCTTCCAATATTAATTGGATGAAATCCATCAACATCTTTTAATGGAGAAATTGTTTCAATTACTTTCTTTTCTGAGATATGAGCAGGTAATGGCAACTGAACTAAAATACCATGAATTGACTGATCATCGTTTAATTTGTTTACAACGGATAATAACTCATCTTCAGTAACTGTTTCAGGTAATTCAATTACTTCAGAATACATTCCTAATTCATTACATGCTCTATGCTTCGAATTCACATATGTTCTTGAAGCAGAATTATTTCCAACTAAAACAACTGCTAAACCTGGTGTAATACCTTGATTTTTTAATTCTGAAACACCATTCTTTAATTCCTCACGAATTGATACTGAAACTTCTTTACCATTAATTAATGTTGCTACCATTTTAGTTTCCCCCTATGCATATAAACAATCTATCTATTTAGAATTTTGATAATACCGCATTGATAAATTTACTAGAATCATCATCACCGTAAACTTTAGCAATTTCAATCGCTTCATTGATTGCTACACTTTTTGGAACATCCTCTAAGTAATTAATTTCTACTAGAGCGATTCTAAGTATATTGCGATCAACGTTACCTAAACGATCAATCGTCCAGCTTTCGATATTTGAAGCTAATTGTTCGTCAATCACTTCTTTATGACTAACAAAATTTGTTACAATTGCCTCTAAAAATGCATCCTGTTTTTCTTCAGCTTCTTCTAATACATGCTCTAATGCATCTGAAGCATTCGCTTCACTTAAATCCATTTGGAATAATGTTTGTAATGCAAGTTCCCTTGCTTTTCTACGTTTCATCAAAATAATAAACTCCTTTAAGCTAAATTCATCATTCGTTGCATAGGTAATAACGAATTCTAATTTTGTATAGTAACACGTTATTTTACCATTTTTTTTAATAAGTTCCAACGACTGTCTGTATTAACTCTAATTTTTATTATTATTAACGTTTCTAAGCAAACTCAATACTTTAAACTGTTTTCTACATTTTAACTTAAAATCCAATAAAATAACAGAATAATGTTTGTGTTTTTTAAAAAAAATTTCCTTTTTATTACTTTAAAATAAAATTTATATACCAAAACACGAACATTAAAAAAGATAGATTAAGAAAATGAGGGATTAAAGGGAATGCAAAGATTTTTAAGAAATAAAAAAACTTTCCAACTAATACCAGATTTTATTAACTTTCCTGGCCTTCCTGACCCCTAAGCCATTCATGTTCTAGTATGCTGTATAAATAAGTGTCTCTCCAGCCGTCTCTTAATAATAGATCTTCACGCATTTTACCTTCTAAATTTAATCCGCATTTTTCAAGAACTTTTGCTGATGCAATATTTCTAAAATCACATGTCGCAAATATTCGATGAAGTTTAAAATTTTTAAATCCAAATGAAATTACTTCTTTAGTAGCTTCACTAGCAAATCCCTTGCCCCAATAGTTTGGATGAATTATATACCCTATTTCACCAATTTGATTAATTTCATCCCTAATATTAAACTCGATTGATCCTATTAATTTATCGGATTTCTTTTCTATTATTGCAAATGCAAATCTAGTCCTATTTATTCGTTTCATATCTCTTAGTATGATTTGAATGAATTCCTTTGTTTCACTCTCTGTATTCGGTCCCCATGGCTGAAATTGACATACAACTGATTGGGATGCATATTTATGTACTTGCTGCCAATCACTTTCAACAAATTCACGTAAGTTCATTCGATTTGTGCTCAAATTTAAAATCATATTGTCACCTATTTCTATTTCATTTATAAATAAATTTTATCACATTTCAAAATATTTAATTAGTTACGATAGAACCGGAAAAAGTTTACACCGATATGAAAGAACTACATAAAACGATCCCTACTTCTTATCTAACAAAACAAAAAAAAGAGCCTCTATTAAATAGAGACTCTTTTTATCCTATTAAAGTTCAATTGGAGCTTCTTGCTCAGGTTTCGTATCGAATTGAACTCCTACTACGTGAACATTTACTTCAGATAATTCAAGACCTGTCATCGTTAATAATGCTTGACGAATATTGTCTTGTACATTACCTGCTACAGTTGGGATTGACTTACCAAATTTAACTAGAATGTATACATCGATTGTAATTCGATCTTCTGATAAATCAACTCGGACACCTTTACCGTGATATTTCTTACCGATAATTTCAGAAATACCAGATGCTAGGTTTCCACGCATGCTTGAAACACCTTCAACTTCAGCAGCTGCAATACCAGCAATTACTTCGATTACTTCAGGTGCGATTTCTACTCGACCTAATGTCGCAGTACCCATTTCTAAAATCTGATTTTCGTTCATACAGATCCCTCCACTTTATCCTTTAACAAGCGCATGCTCCTCAAGGAATTTAGTATTATACTTCCCTTTTACGAAGATTTCATTTTGCAATAAATTTAAATGGAATGGAATTGTTGTGTAAATTCCTTCTACCACAAATTCTTCAAGTGCTCTTATCATTATAGCAATTGCTTCTTCTCTTGTCTTGCCATGCACGATAACTTTCGCAATCATTGAATCATAATATGGCGGAATTGTGTATCCGCTATATACAGCAGAATCAACACGAACATTCGGACCACCTGGTGGTAAATACGTAATGATTTTACCAGGGGACGGCATAAAGTTCTTATCTGGATTTTCAGCATTAATACGACACTCAATTGACCAACCTTTTAAAGATACTTCTGATTGAGTTAATTTTAATGGATGACCTTTAGCAATTAATAATTGTTGCTTAATAAGATCAATACCAGAAATATATTCAGTTACAGGATGCTCAACTTGAATACGTGTGTTCATCTCCATAAAGAAGAAGTTTTTAGTATGTGGTTCATAAATAAACTCAACAGTACCAGCACCCCAGTAATTTACTGCTTCAGCCGCACGAACAGCTGCTTGACCCATTTTTTGACGAGTTTCTTCGTCTAAAACAGGAGATGGCGCTTCTTCTACTAATTTTTGAAGACGACGTTGAATTGTGCAATCACGTTCTCCAAGATGAATTGTATTACCATGTTCATCTGCTAAAACTTGAATTTCAACATGTCTAAAATCTGTAATATATCTTTCAAGATATACACCCGGATTACCGAAAGCTGTTTGAGCTTCTTGTTGAGTAATTTGTATACCTTTTTCAAGTTCGATTTCATCTTTTGCTACACGGATCCCTTTACCTCCGCCACCAGCTGTAGCTTTGATAATAACTGGATAGCCGATTTCTGCAGCAATCTTTTTACCATCTTCAATACTTTGAATAATACCTTGTGAACCAGGTACTACTGGTACTCCTGCTTCTTTCATTGTTTCACGAGCAACGTCTTTTGTTCCCATTTTAGAAATAGAATCAGCCGTTGGTCCAATGAATTTCACATTGCACTCTGTACATAATTCTGCAAAACTAGCATTTTCTGATAAGAAACCATAACCAGGATGGATTCCATCACAGCCAGTTAATTTTGCAATACTAATGATATTAGTCATATTTAAATAACTATCTTTTGATAATTTAGGACCGACACAATAAGCTTCATCAGCCATTTGAACATGTAATGCTTCTTTATCTCCTTCAGAGTAAATAGCAACTGTTTCAATATTTAATTCTTTACATGCTCGAATAATTCGAATGGCGATTTCTCCACGATTCGCTATTAAAACCTTTTTCATTTCTTCACCTTCTCTAGTAAAGTACTGTTAACTTTGTAGGTATTAGGCCTTAACCAAGAATAATGGTTGACCGTATTCTACTAATTGACCATTTTTAGCAAGTACTTCAACGATTTCGCCTTCAACTTCAGCTTCGATTTCATTAAATAGCTTCATTGCTTCAACGATACAAACGATTGAATCGTTTTTAATACGATCACCTATTGCTACGTATTCTTTTGCATCAGGTGATGGAGATGCGTAGAAAGTACCTACCATCGGTGATGTAATCTTATGTAAGTTACTTGTATCTTCTTTTTCCACTACAGGTGCAGCAACTTCTGCAGCAACTGGTCTATCTAAAGTTGCAACTGGAGCAGATGTAACAACAGGAGCTACCTCTTGGTGTACAACTGGAGTAGTTGTAACGACAGTTGTTTGTCCACCTTTTTTAATTTTAACGATAGCACCATTATCCTCAAATTCGAATTCATTTATTGTTGATTGATCGATTAACTTAATTAGTTCTCTAATTTCATGAATTTTCATTCTGTTCACCCCTTAAGACATATAGTCTAATCTTATAACCTAATACTAAACTTTTCAACAAATTATTGTAATTCCTAATTATTTTTAGCTATTTTACAACGAATATTTATATATTATTCCTTACCAAAAATAATTCAATATAAACTATTATAACAGGGAAAACCAAAGACGTAAAAGTGTAGAGGAATTAGGAATAATCCTAAAATTCATATTAATTATTTATATGCTTATTAAAAAAATGAAGAGCCAGTAGTTAATCCCACTGGCAACAGACGATTTAAACGGAAAGCCTTTTATTTTGACTTTTCCATACATAAGGTACTTAGTCGATTTCCATTCCAAGTTGAAAATCACCTCTACCATGCTTCATATATTGTAGAAAATTGGTCAAACTGACAATTGCCTTTTATACAAAATGATAGCCAGTAGAATGACTTCTACTGGCTTTGTCCAAAAAATTATTTAACTTGGAATTTTACAACTACTAATTTTTCACCTAAGACGCTTCTAGTCATTTGAATGATGTCATTTGCTGCTTTTCTGCTTGGTTTTGCAGATGTTACATCGACTTTTACTTCATCATTATCAGAACGAACTAGTGCATCTTTATAGCCAGCTTCTTTAATCATAGTTTCTACATCTGATTCTAATGCAGTTAATTTTTGAAGTTCATTCATATTAGTGAATGCATCACTCTTCTCTTTTGCTGAAGCAGTTGCTGAGTCAACAGTAGCTTTATATTCATCAATTAATTGACTTCTTTGATCTTCTTGTTCCATACGCTGTTTTAAGAATACTTCACTAGTAGAATTTTCTTGAGAAGCAGTTTCTTTACCATTTTGTTTAGAAGTATTTGTTTTAGAATCTGTATTAGAATCTGTCTTCTTAGTATCTTTAGGAGTTGAGTCTAATGAATCTGTATTTGTATTGTTATTCATGTTCATAAAACTTGTTGTTTTTAAATTATCAGGTGTTGTAACATAATAAACTGATAATACAACTACTAAACTTAACATTGTTAATAACCAAATTGTTTGTTTTTTCATTTAACTTTTACCTTCTTCCTCTTATTTTTTTGGTTGTACAGAGACACGATAGCTTGGTACATCAAGTAATCGTGTAACAGCTTCTCGAATCATTTGCTTTACTTCAAGGTTTTCTGCGCCTTTAGCAATAACGAGTACACCTCTAATTCTTGGCATTTCAGTTTCGGCTATAACAGGTTCTTGTTTATCACCGTTATCAATAATGACGACTTGCTCTTCTTGTGATTGATCATCAATATTTCGTTTCCCACCTTGTTTATCTGTTTCCTCAGTTTCTTGAGAACGATTCGTTTTATTTGTTTGATAAACGTTCTTTCCACTACCTTCAAGATTTACTACTACTTTTACATTACTTACACCAGCCATATTATTTAATGTCTCTGTTAGCTGCTGCTCGTATTTTGTTTCATATTCTTCCATTTTGTTTGATGATGATTTTCCACCATCACTTCCAAGAGTCTCAACAGATTTTTCATTATTTTTTGGTGTTCCACTCGTTTGTGTGGAAATAGGTGAAAGCATTGAATTCGTTTTTTGATTTGTATTAGCAAATAGACTGCTTGCAATCATCCAACAAATCCCGAGTCCCAGTAGAGCTAGTACATATTTTCTCGTCAGTTTAAATGGACTTTTTTCTTTGTCAGAAGAGGTTTTGTCATCGCCATTTCCTTTTAGAAAGTCTGCTAATTTTATTGGTGGAATCTTTTTCTTCATTTGTCATTACTCCCCTCCTTCCATCTTGACTTCGATTTGCTTGTCCTCAAGCTCCCATTTATTTGCTAAAAAAGTTTGTAACTCTTGTTGTTTAATTTTTTCATCGTCTGTCTGAACTGGCTGATCGGTATTAATTGATACTTCTTGAACAGGTTCTACATTGCTTGTCTCATCTTTTTTAGGGCCAACGTAAACGATTACTTTGGAAAGGTCCTGGGCTGTTTTGACTGTATTAACTCCATCTTTTACTTGTAAATCCACATTTGTAATGACCTGTTCAAACTCTTTTGTAAAGCTTTTTTCAACGTCCTTTTTCATTTGGACAGCCATTTGTTTTAATATATATGCACGTTCTGCTTCTTGTATTTCATTTTTCTTATTATTTATTTCATTTTTTATTTCGCCATTTGCTTCATACGTTTTTGACTGGTATCCAGCTAGCACTTCTTTTATATTTACTCTGAATAATTGAAAAATTGGTTGGAGCATCATGACAATTAATAATAGACTGGCGACAAATCGGACATATTTTGCTAGGCCGGTATTTGGAATTAACATCATAATGACGGTTGCAACTAATATATAAACGATAATATTTGAAACCCAGTGTATAAAGAATTCCATTTTTTCACCTACCTAAACATGACGACAATGTTTCCTGCCGCTATTATTAAAGTCATACTTAAGAAAAACATTAATGAAACAATTGATAAACAAACAAATAAATAAGTTACACTTTTTCCGATCGTATCAATTGTGCTAATGATATTTTTACTTCCAACTGGTTGTAAAATCGCCGCTGAGAATTTATAAATTAAAGCTAAAACTAATATTTTAATAGCTGGGAATACAACGATTGCTAGTAAAGTAACTAAACCTACTATCCCAACAGTATTTTTTAATAATAAAGACGCACTAATAACTGTATCTGTAACGTCTGCAAAAACTTTACCAACAACCGGAACAAAATTACTTGTTACAAATTTTGCTGTTTTTACTGCTACCCCATCCGAAACTGCAGTCGTCAAACCTTGTACACTTAATACACCTAAAAAAATAGTTAAAAAGATTCCTAGGACACCTACAGCAACATTTCTTATTAAAGAAGCTAGTTTCGTCACCTTTAACTCATCATTTATAATGCTTACAATACTTAAAATTGTAGATACAAGAATTAAAGGTAGTACAAAATACGTCACTAGTAATCCACTTGTATGCATTAAAAAAATTAAAATTGGATGGAAAACGCCAACAGAAATAACACCACCTGATGTTGCAATCAAAGCTAGTAAAATAGGAATTAGTGCTCGTAAAAAATCAATCATAACTGTAATTGCATCTTGGGTGGCCTGCGTTGCAACATAGAAACTATTTAATGCAAACACTACAAGTACTAGAAAAACCACATTATCAGCGATCTTACTGACCGTACTCTTCTCAAATGCATTTTGTAATGATTGGAGTAAAGAGCTAAAAATAACTAACATAATTAAGATCCCTAATATTTTCCCATTACTTAATAACTCAAAAAATATATATTTAGCAAATGCAATAAACCACTCTTGTAATGAAAATTTCTTTTCTCCCTTTATAAATTGGATAAAGTCTCCTTTTTGACTTTCTGGTAAAAAACCACCATATTGATGAACAACTTCATCCCAATATTGTTGAACGTCATCAATTCCTAACTTTTGTATTTGTTCATTTACTATTTCAGCAGGTGGAGGAGCAGCTTGTACAATTCTTGGTACTAAAAAAAAGAGAGTAAAGAAAAGAAGAAAAACTTTCATCCTTTTTGACATAATGTCCTCCTCCCCTTACACTTAAGAAATTTTTGGTAAAAAACTTAAAATTGTTTCAATTAAGGCTGTTAAAATCGGTACTGCAAGAACCAAAATGAGTACTTTGCCCCCTAATTCAATCTTGGAAGCAATTGCCCCTTGGCCTGCATCTTTCGTAATTTGAACTCCAAATTCAGCTATGTATGCGATCCCAATTATTTTTAATAAAGTTTCAACATACACATTTTTAATACTAGCTTGATTTGCTAGTTTTTGAATTTGATCTAATAAGAACTGCACCTTATCTAATAAAAATAAAAACAAAACACAGCTTATAAAAACAGTTATTGCTAAAGTAAAATTATTCATTTTAAATTGATTTAATAGAAGAATGACAAATGTAGCAGCTAAACCAATACCAACAATTTGGATGATTTCCAAAGACTCTCACCCCTAATCTAATGAAATAGAAATACATCCCTAACTTTATTAAATAGATCTCCAGCTTTAGTGATAACTTGAAGAAATACGATAATGAATGCAGTAATAATCGTCCAAGTAGCAAACTCTTCCTGTCCGGCTTTTTTTAAGACCGCATGAATAATTGCAGCAATTACTCCAATCCCAGCAATTTGAAACATCAGCGCATAATTTGTAATCAATTTAAATTCCTCCTACAAGAGTAATATAACGATTAAGATTCCACTCAAAACACCTAGCATTTTAGACATTCGTTCATAACTACCCTGTGAATCGATTGCTTCTTGCTCTTCCCTTTCCAAATGCTTTAATGCTAAAATGATTTGTTTTTGTTGTGAATATTTATCATGCATACCAATTGTCTCACCAAATTGTAATAACACTTGTATGTCAGACTCTTTAATCGAGACAGTTTTTGCATATTTCATTAATGAATTTTCCCAGGCTTCTTTCGCTGAAAATGCACTCGTTTCAAGTTGAATTGCAAAATCCTTTAAACAACTATTAATTGGTCCTTTCAATTGACTCGAAATTCTTCTAAACGCTTCTTGCAGTGGCAATTGACTGTACATTACCTCTGCCTCAAGAGATTGAAGCGCCAATTTCCAGCCCCTTAATTCTTTTGTTCGTTCTGATAATCTACCTGCAAAATAAAATCCAAGCCAGCTTGTTGAAAAAA
Organism: Bacillus sp. UNCCL81; assembly: GCF_900112535.1. Classification (NCBI taxonomy): domain Bacteria; kingdom Bacillati; phylum Bacillota; class Bacilli; order Caryophanales; family Bacillaceae; genus Bacillus; species Bacillus sp. UNCCL81. The sequence continues at coordinate 62,939 of NZ_FOMF01000011.1, forward strand.
TGATAATAAGTGCTCCAATCCATCTCATCTAAAGCACCGCCCTTGGATGAAATAAACTTGTAAAATCCTTATTTTTAATATCCGTTACAGTACCTGGTGAAGGAAAATTTGAAATTTCAATAAATCGTTCAAATGTCCCATTTTGGAACAAAGGCAAAAGAGAAGGACGTTTTCTAATTTCCTCAAGAGAATAGCCATGGACGGTCACTATTAATTGAACACCGGCAAAAATCGCTTCTAAAATTGCATCGACATCTTCCTTTTTTCCAATTTCGTCTACAAGAATGACATGAGGACTCATCGACCTTACAAGCATCATCATTCCTTCAGCCTTAGGACATGCATCTAATACATCGATTCTTTCACCAAATGTATATTGAGGAACCCCTTTAACTGAACCCGCTATCTCAGATCGTTCGTCAACAATGCCAACCTTCCCAGGTCTTATTCCTCTTATGGCATCGCCTTGACTCACCACTCTAGCAAAATCCCTCAGTAATGTGGTTTTCCCTGCTTGAGGTGGGCCAATCAGCATAGTGTTTTTCCATCTTCCTTCATAAACATACTTTACAAATGGACTAGCTATTCCTACTTTTTCTTTTGCAATACGAAAATTATATGAACTAATATCTCGAATCATTTTAACCATTCCGTTTTCGGTAACAACGCGACCAGCTAACCCGACTCGATGCCCACCTTTAATTGTGATATAGCCTTTTTTCAATTCTTCCTCAATTGTATAAATTGAAAATTGACTTAACTTCCCAAGAATCTGAGCGCCTTCTTCTTCTGTTAGGATATAAGGAATAAAATTTGACTGATTATTAGAAATCACTTCAACCGGACGCCCAATTCTTAACCTTAACTCCTCAACTTGATGTAAGTCTCCATATGAACGCTGTAACTTTTCTTTAATTAATGAAGGCAATACGTTGAAAACCTCTTCCATAAAAGGTCACATCCTATCATTTAAAAACTGCCAACAATATTAAAAACACACCACAAACAACTAAAACTAATCGAATAGGGTCTAATTTAGATGCAACACCTATAATTCCAATAGCCATTGTTGAAATGAGGATAATCGGTCCGACAGTTGCCAAAACACTATTTACTGCTAATGCTTTCTTAATGTCGTTTAAATACAAAATTGTAAAAGCAGCAATCAATTCAACACTTCCACCAAAAACTCTGAGCATTCCCATACTTAGAACTGCTCGATCCATTGAATCAATCCAATCCTTCATAGCTACACACCTTTTTTCATTCGTTTTTATTACTAATATGCTGAACATGTCCATTTCAGAAGACAAACATTAATTCGAAGGCACAAAAAAAGAGAGAAGTCATATAACTTCTCTCTCTCGTTGTTGAAAAACAACCTCTTCAATTAAATTATCATATTTTCGCAAAAGGAGTAGAGTGATGCTGATTTCCACTACAGGATGCTCGCTTTCCATGGGGCGAGACCTGAGCCTCCTCGGCAAGCCTGCGGGGTCTTTAGCCTTCCCGCTAATCCCATAGGAGTCGAGCAGCCCTCCGTTCCAATCAACTTATTCATCGAAAAAAGTCTGCAATAAATTCTAATCAAAAAGCCTTTACTTAGAGTAACCTACTATTGTTTAGGTCAATAAATATCGAACATTAATTAGAACTTATTCTTGAATTTGTTATTCTAAAAATTAGTCCATAGTAATTTTAACTTCTGAAATTCACTACTAGTGATTTTTGAAATCATGAAATAGCTCAAAATATTAACATTTAAAACCATTAATAAATGATCCAAAAAATGATAATTTCATTATAAATAAGTTGAATTTAATGTCCGTTTTCCATATTGACCATTTTATTTTTTAACATTCTGAGAGAGAAGTCGTATAACTTCTCTCTCTCACGCTGTTGAAAGACAAACTTGTCAATTAAATTAAAAATTTCTTTCTTCGTTGTTTAAATAAAAGATTCTAATACTAATTAAAATATAATATAAACAAAAAAGATTATTACCATAATAACTTGCAATACCGCTTTTGCTAATGAGCTACTAATAAAAGAGACAACTGTCGCCCATGCAGATTTTATTGACTCTTTCGTATTCTTCCCTTGTAATTTCTCAGCAATAAAAACAGAAATGAATGGGACGATAATTAAGCCAAAGGGAGGAAAAACAAACGATCCTACGATTACAGCTAAACAACCTACTCTTTCACCAGTTTTTGTACTGCCATATTTTTTTAGAAAGTATTTATTAGCTAGAATATCCGCTAGAAAAATAACAGCTGTAAAAATTAGCATAATAATCCAAAACGACATATTTAAATTACTTTTATTAATACCAAAGTAATAAATTAAAAAGCCCACCCATAATACTGGTACACCTGGAATTATTGGTTTGATTAGCGCAATAAACGCCAATGCAAAACAAATGATAATCAATGTCCAAAGAACAATTGATGTAACCATTTAATCACCCTTACTTATTTAAATTGGTTAATAGAAAAAAAGAGACACTATTTAAATTAGTGCCCCCATTTTTACATTAAATTAAGATTTTGCACGTGAAACGTAGCTAGCTTCAGTTGTGTTAATGATTAATACTTCGCCTTCATTAATGAAGATTGGTACTTGTACTACTAAACCAGTTTCCATTGTAGCTGGTTTTGTAACGTTAGAAGCAGTATCACCTTTAATACCTGGCTCAGTTTCAACTACTTTTAGGTCAACTGTGTTTGGTAATTCAACACCTAAAATTTCACTTTCAAACGTCATGATATAAACTTCCATATTTTCTTTAAGGAATTTTAATTCACGCTCAATATTTGCTTCTGGTAATTCAATTTGCTCATATGACTCATTGTCCATGAATACATGTTGGTTACCATTAGCATATAAATATTGCATTTTACGGTTTTGAATATGAGCTTTCGCTACTTTCTCACCAGCACGGAATGTTTTTTCTTGTACAGCACCTGTACGTAGGTTACGAAGTTTTGAACGTACGAATGCAGCACCTTTACCCGGTTTAACGTGTTGGAAATCCATTACTTGCCAAAGTCCACCGTCAGTTTCAATTGTTAAACCTGTACGAAAATCGTTTACTGAAATCATTAAATATCCTCCTAAAAAATGAAATGGTTCTATAAGTATGTATTGTGTAAAAAAAGAACCATTTCTCTTACCATGAATTTCTTTTACAACTTTATATCATAAAGTAAAATACGCTTTTTGTGTAGTTCTAATTTCTAATCTAATGAAAACTTATAAAATGATTAGATTTTTTGGTGAAGACATTAAGTTTTCGTTACCACCAGTTTTAACGATTAAATCGTCTTCTATACGAACTCCACCTAGATTTGGAATATAAATACCTGGTTCACAAGTTACGATCATATTTGGCTCTAATACTGTATCAGAACGGAATGATACGCCAGGTCCCTCATGTACTTCTAGACCAATACCATGGCCAGTTCCATGTCCATAATATTCTCCATAACCTTTTTCAGTAATATAATCACGTGTTAAAGCATCAGCTTCTTTACCTGTAATACCTGCTTTAATCCCGTTAACACCACGTAATTGAGCTTCAAGAACGATATCATAAATTTTCTTCAAATCAGAATGAGGCTCACCTACAGAAACTGTTCTAGTCATATCTGATACATAACCTTTATAGTATGCTCCAAAATCTAACGTTACAAAATCACCTGTTTCAATTACTTTTTCTGATGCTACACCGTGAGGAAGAGCAGAACGAGTACCAGAAGCAACGATTGTATCAAATGATGATGAAGTAGCACCTAATTTACGCATAAAAAATTCTAACTCATTCGATACTTCTAATTCAGTAACACCTGGACGGATAAATCCTAAAATATGATCAAAAGCAGATTCTGCAATTTTAGCAGCTTCCTTAATGATTGAAATCTCTGCATCCGTTTTAATTAAGCGTAATTTTTCAATTAATCCGCTTACAGGAACTAATTCTGCTTTTACCACTTTGCGGTAAGAACCAAATTCTGTAAACGTAACATGATCTTGCTCAAATCCAAGTTTTGCTACGCCAAATTTCTCTGTTAAAGCTGCAACTTCAGCTGGAATTGAACCTTCATGTTTAGCAATCTCATAACCTTCACATTGGCTAGTAGCTTGTTCAATGTAGCGGAAATCAGTAATGAATAAAGCTTTGTCCTGTGTAATTAAAGCAACACCAGCAGAACCTGTAAAGTTCGTCATGTAACGTCTGTTGTATGTACTAGTAACTAATAAAGCATCTAATCCTTTTTCTATTAAAGCTTCACGTAACTTTTTAATTTTTTCCATTGTTTTTCTCTCCCCTACTAATCTTTTTTAACGCACTTAAACCTAAATCATATCCATACACACCTAAACCAACGATTTGCCCTACAGTTACTGCAGCTAAAACTGAAGTATGTCTGAACTCTTCTCTTTTATGTATATTTGAAATGTGTACTTCAATAGTTGGTACGGTAATACTTGCAATTGCATCACGAATTGCATAACTATAATGAGTAAATGCGCCAGGATTAAATAGAATCCCATCATAGACATTATTTGCCGCATGCAGCTGATCAATTAGTTCACCTTCATGATTCGATTGAAAGCAATCAATCGTATCCCCATCTTCATGTGCAAGCGATGATAAATGATCCTCAATATCCTTTAATGTAGTTGAACCATAGATAGAAACTTCTCTCTGACCGAGCATATTTAGATTAGGTCCATTCAATAATAAAAACTTAGCCATTTTAAAAGTCTCCACCCATCATTTCGGCATATTTATCCCAAATACACATATCTTGGAATACCCAAGGTTTATTTTATCATAGGCCAGACTATTTTGAATAGCCACGCAAATATGCCTTTTGCTCTTGAAATGCAAAAGAAACAGAATATGCAATAAAAGTTCCGTATAAAATGAATAAACAGATTGTAGTAACTGTCGTATCAGATGAGTAATCCTTAATTGCTTTTAAATCGAATGCTATTTTACCTAGAAGAATAAAAACAATAACCCAAAGGAGCAATCCAAAAAATATACCTGGCAGAACTCCGTTAAATTTTCTACCGATAAAATAAAATACAAATGCAATAATGATTGAAATAATGCCTATTCCAACTATAGAAATTAAGTTTTCAACATAACCATTTGCCCATTTTCCAAGTTTGATTCTTTCTAAAACAAAATTTGGACCAATTTGAGTAAAGTCAAAATAACTAAGAACTAACAAAACTGAAGACCAAAATATGCCACCAAAAAACCCAATACTTACAATCTTATTAAAGTTCTTATTCCCTTTTGAATCACCATCGCCACCTTGGACTAGGTATTCATTTTGGCTTTTACTCTGATTTTGATCTTGGTTTTGATTATTTTCTTGATCCTGTATACCTTTTTCTTGTTCTTGAACCTGATCTTGATTTTTTTCTTGTTCTTTATCTTTTTCCTGCATTTAACATTTCCCTTTCCATACATTGCTAAATATCTCTGAGTATTATGTCCAACTAAGAAATTTTTAATGTGATTCTGAATTTTTATTAGAAAATTAAAAATATTATGATTATTATTTAGATTTTCCTACTTCTTACTTGCACCATTATTATGCTTACATTTACAATAGATAGTAATAGATAAAAAACAAGTTTAGGTTGGTGCAACATGAGAGAGAAAAATAAAGCAGTTTATGGGGGTCAAGCAATCGTAGAGGGCGTAATGTTTGGTGGCAAAACACATACAGTCTCTGCTATCCGCAGGACAAATGAAGAAATTCAATATTATGAAGAACCGATACATATAAATCGGACAATGCAAAAATTAAAGAAAATTCCTTTTGTCCGTGGTGTAGTCGCGATTATACAAGCAAGTATTAATGGATCTAAGCATTTAAATTACTCAACTGAAAGATATGGAATTGATCCAAAAGATGATGAGAAAATTGCAATTGAGCGTGAAAAACAAAAAGGTACACTTGCAACTTATCTCGGACTTTCATTACTAGCCGTTTTATCATTTATAGTTGGAAAAGTTATTTTTACACTTGTACCGGTACTACTAGCAGCAACATTGAAACCAATATTTGAAACCGATTTTCAACAAGTCGTAATAGAAAGTATCTTAAAACTAGGTTTTTTATTAATTTATATTTACTTAGTTTCATTGACTCCATTTATAAAAAGAGTGTTTATGTATCACGGTGCCGAGCATAAAGTGATTAATGCATATGAAAATAATATTCCTTTAACGATTGAAGGAGTCCAATCACAATCTAGACTACATTATCGTTGTGGAAGTAGCTTTATCCTATTTACTGTAATAGTTGGTATGTTCATATACTTCTTAGTTCCAACTAGCCCACTATGGCTAAGAATTGTCGATCGACTTTTATTAATTCCAGTCGTTATAGGTGTTTCGTTCGAAGTTCTCCAATTAACAAATAAAGTTCGAAATGTTCCTATATTAAGATGGGTAGGTTACCCTGGATTATGGCTTCAATTATTAACAACGAAAGAACCAACTGATGATCAAGTTGAAGTCTCAATCGCTTCATTTAACCGACTTTTAGAAGTGGAAAAAAATAACAAGAATTAATTGACAGAATTTTATAAAAAATATCAACTTATTGGATAAAATGTAATAAACTATAAGAAACAATATTTTTCTAATACATTATTTACTCTTCACCATAGGAGGTGCTTAAAGTGAATCAAAAAGTGTACACATCAATATTTTATGGAATTATAGCATTAGCACTTTTTGGCTTAATTGCTCAGTTGATAAACGATCCAGCAAAATTATTACAACGATTTTTGTTTATTGGATTAATCCTTTTAATTATTTATTTTATTTATAGAGTTTTTACATCTTCAAACAGTCAAAGAGGCCAACAAGACTCCTATCGTAAGGCTGCAAAACAAACTATAAAAAAATATAACACTCAAAAATCTAGCTCGTTTAAAAAATCGATTAACAAATCAAAGCCCACTTCAAGAAAAAGTACCTCCACTCCTTTGTTAAAAAAACGATCAAAGGATGCAAGTCACTTAACTGTGATTGAGGGTGAAAAGGGCAAAAAGAAAGACCGTGCTTCCTACTAAGCACGGTCTTTTTAATTATTTGAATTCGATTGGGCTTCATTAGACTTTTGAATATCTTTTAATGCTTCGATTCGATTTTTATCTTCTTCAAAGAACTGAACTAGTTCTCCAATTCGATCAATCGCTTCCCAACTCATATGATGTTCCATTCCTTCAACATCTTGATAAATTAAGTTTTCATCTACACCAATAATTCTTAAGAATTGCTCAAGTAATACATGGCGATAGACAAGTCTTTTTCCCATTTTTTTACCTTTTTGTGTTAGGATTAATCCTCTATATTTTTCATAAATTAAGTAATCGTCTTTATCTAGTTTTTGCACCATTTTGGTTACTGACGATGGGTGTACAGATAATGCTTCAGCAATATCAGATACACGAGCATACCCTTTATCTTCAATTAAAAGGTAAATTTGTTCAATATAATCTTCCATACTAGGTGTGGGCATGTTCTTCCTCCAATACACTCATTCAAACTTTATTCCGTCACAATAAGCATCAATAAAATGATACACCACATAAACCAAAAGTGCAATTAACATGAACTCATTTAAATGATAAGAGAACGTCATTCTGTATAAGAGTATGATGAAAATAATAAGAGTGTACCTAAAAAATAGATACACTTCATTATGTAAAATATTGAATTTCTCCATTAGGAAAATACTTTTTTATATAACCCGAAATAGTCTCTTCAATTGAAGCAGCCTCTTCTTTTTGATAAACATATTTTCCAATTCCATATTTGCCCCATTTATATTTCCTTTTCTCTTCATCCATTTCAAGTTTAGTATTAGGATATCTCTGTAAAATCACTTTTTTGGCAGGCTTAGTAAAACGATGCTGTATAAGCTCGAACGTCATATTTTCATTTGCCAATTCACCTAAAGCATCCTTTAATCGAATAAAAAGCTCCTCATAGCCCTCTTCCCAATCTTCATGCATATAAATAGGTGCAACAATAAAACCAAATGGATATCCTGCATATGCTACTTTTTTTGCGGCTTCTATTCTTTCATCAAATGAACCAGTTCCAGGTTCGAAGTTTTTGATAACATACCTAGAATTAATACTGAATCTAAATGTTGTTTTTCCATTATGCTTTGCATCAAGTAAATGGTCTACATGTGGAAATTTCGTTACAAATCGTAAACGACCGTATTCTGTTTCACCAATAAATTCAATCGTTTTCTTAAGAGAATGTGTTAAATAATCTATTCCAACTATATCAGAAGTACACGCAGCCTCAAACCGTGTAATCTCAGGCTCGCGTTCCTTTATATATTTCTGTGCTTGCTCAAAAATATCTTCTAAATTTACATATACCCGTATATAGGGCTTGGAACCAAGTGTTGTTTGTAAGTAACAATAATGACAATGCCCCATACAGCCTGTAGCAAGAGGAATCGCATATTCCGCTGAAGGTTTAGATGTTTCAAACTTTAATGTCTTACGCAACCCAACTACTAAAGTTGACTTAGCGATTCGATATTTTTCCACATCATTTTCACCAGGTAAATTTCGAATTTGATTATGGGATGTTGTTTCTCTTATTTCTAGACCCATCTGCTCAAATTTCTCCTTTAGCTCCTTTCCTAACGAATACTCTAAAGCTTGGGGCTCGAAATAAACAAGCTTTGGTATAAAAGGCTTCATATAATCTACTCCTTCTCCACTTTTTTGTTTAGTATTAACTCCAATCATAATTAAATCAGTGGAAAAGGTAGGAAGTTCTCTTGTGATGCTCCTTTATTTTTTCTTGATGCCTAAAATTGAACGGAATGAGGGTATTTTTATTGCTTGATCTGCAAAAAAAGGATGGATTTATTTGTAAGAGATTAACTTTTTTATTGAATTACGCTGCAGATCGGCGGTTTCATTAAAATTTTGCGTTAATAATGACTTATATTATACTTAAACCCTGCTGGGATACCCATAGTCGTATTGGTATATTTTTGATTTATTTGCGGTTTTCGTATTTTAATTGCACTTTTGCCTTTTTTAATTGCGTTTTTCGAATTTTAATTGCACTTTCGCCTCTTTTAAATTGCACTTCTAAATTTCCTCTTTTATTTACACTTCTAATTTATAACCATCTCTCCCCACAAACTCAATACAAAAAAAAGAAAGCCAAAAAGGCTTGGCTTTCAATAAAAAACTACTTACGTAAGTTCCATTCCTCAGTACCATATTTAGTAGCAGCTAATTCCTGTACTTCCTTCTCCTGAGCCTCTGTTAATTCATAAGGCACTAACTCGATATCTAAGCCAATTTCGAAGCCTTTTTCAAATGCTTCATAAAGGTCAGCCATTGTTTTAGGAGTAGTACTTTCTGCATTGATCCATGTTGCACGATCTAAGAATCGTTTTTTCATTCTTTCTCTTACTGCGTCTGAAGAGAAGATATATAAGTCATATAACATGTCAACATCGATATTTAAAGGAATTGAACCGTGCTGAAGAATTGAGCCCTTTTGTCTCGTTTGAGCACTTCCAGCAATTTTTTTATCATTAACAACTACTTCATACCATGATGGCGCATCAAAACATACAGCACTTGCTGGGTTTTTTAGTTCATTTTTTTCTTCTGCAGTTTTTGGTACAGAAAAAGATGCATCTAAACCAAGTAGCTTGTACCCTTCTAAAATTCCCATTGAAATCACTCGATATGCTTTTGTAACAGATACAGGCATATTAGGGTAGCTTTCTGGAACAATTACGCTATAAGTTAATTCATCATGATGAAGTACGCTTCTTCCACCAGTTTGGCGTCTTACGAAATCACCATTGTATTTTTTTAACGCTTCTAAACTTATTTCTTGGTTTTTTTGGAAATATCCGATTGTTACAGTAGGATTTTCCCATTCATAGAAACGCAGTGTTGGAAGAAAACCTTCTTCACTTTGCCACTTGATTAAGCATTCATCAAGAGCCATATTATAGCTACCTGATTTTACTCCGCTATTAATAAAATTCCACTTTGTCTTTGTCATGTTGAAAATCTCCTCATTTTTCGATAAATTTTTACTTTTTTAATGAAAGTTTCTTGCACAATCCTACTAGAGAATTATAATAAGATAAGTAGGTAATTGAAAGGTGTTGAAAAATTTGAGTCAGTTTTTACCAATAATTTTTGTCGTACTAGGTATCATTGTATACTCAACAGTTATGTATTTCTACCAAAAACGTTTAATTAAAACGTTAACTGAGGAAGAATTTCGTGCTGGCTACCGTAAAGCTCAGCTAATTGACTTACGTGATCAAGAAGATTTTAAGAACGGCCATATATTAGGTGCTCGTAATATTCCGTTCGCACAATTAAAAACGCGTTCAAAAGAAATTCGTAAAGATCAAGCAGTATATTTATATGATCAAATGGGCGTTCGTCCAGGACAAGCTGCACGTATTTTACGTAAACAAGGTGTTACAGAACTTTACCAACTTAAAGGCGGCTACAAACTTTGGTCTGGTAAAATAAAAAAAGGTTTATAATCCACATTTAATTGAAAAAACTACTTCATTTTTGTGAAGTAGTTTTTTGTGTTTTATTCTTTATGAGTTTTTGGTTTAGCGTATTTCTCGCCTTTTGTATCGACCTTTATGGACTCGATGATTACTGGAGTAACTGGTTTTTCCATTGAATCTACTTCAACTGCGTCAATTTTCTTAACAATATCGATTCCTTCTGTCACTTTACCAAATGAAGCATATTGCCCATCAAGATCAGGTGTATCGTTTGCCATTATGAAAAATTGACTTCCTGCACTATTTGGATCACCAGTTCGTGCCATAGATAGAACACCTGTTGTATGTTTTAAGTTGTTTTTAAAGCCGTTTGATGTAAATTCTCCATTAATTGCATATCCTGGACCACCGCCACCAGTTCCCTCAGGGTCGCCACCTTGAATTACGAAGTCTCTAACAACTCGATGGAATGTTAATCCATTATAAAATCCTTTGTTTGCAAGTGTTATAAAATTATCTACTGTATTCGGTGCAATATTAGGATATAATTCAGCTTTAATAACACCGTAATCCTTAACTTTTATTGTTGCTATTGGTAATTTCACATGTTTTTTACCATTTGCAGATTTTTCATTATTGTTACTACATGCTGCTAATAAGCTGATTGTTAATACAAGACAGCTTATCAAAATTGCCCTAATCGATCTTTTTAACATTTTTCCTTCTCCCCCTCTTTCATTTTTTAGTTTACCAAATTTGACCATGTATTTTCTATAGTTTCGAAAAATTGGGAATTTTTACACAGATCCAGTTAATTCACATAAACAGACAAAAACTGCTATTCAAATATAAAATAAATAACAGTTTCTTTTCATTCATTTATCCAACTCGTTTAGATGGTTCCTCAATTTTATTTTTTGCAAATGGAAACCACCAATTCCATTTTCCAAATAACTGCATTAAGCTAGGAACTAAAACTAAGCGAACGATTGTAGCATCCAAGAAAATGGCTATAGCAATCCCGATTCCCATCTGTTTAACAGGTACCATATCCGTAAAAGCAAATGCTCCTGTAATAACAATCATAATAGATGCCGCTGATGTAATAATACGGCTCGTCGATACTAAGCCCTCTCTTGTTGAATAAGTATTATCTCCCGATTCATAGTATAGCTCTTGCATTCTCGACATTAAAAATACTTCATAGTCCATACTTAAACCAAACACTAATCCAAAGACAAACACTGGCAAAATCAACATAATATCAGATTGAGGCAAGCCAAAATTACCACCTTGGAATAACCAAGTAATGATTCCAAACGTTGCACTTAAAGATAATACATTCATTAAGATCGCTTTGATTGGAATGATAATCGACCTAAATGCAATCATTAATATGACAAAAGTACTAACCATAATCACAAGTAAACCATATACAATATTATCTGTAATCTCATCAAATAATTCTTGTTCAAATTTCACTTGACCACCGACAGTATAATCAAGCCCTTCAATTTTCCCATTGTATTTATCTTCAAAATCTCTTACCCATTGTTTCCCTTTTTCTGATTTAGGATCAGAATTCAAGAATACTTGAATATAAGTTTTATTCTTTTTAATATAGGCATCAATCGCAGGCTGAATTTTTGATGCGTTTGGAGATTTTAAAGCAGGTAATAATTGTTGAGCATTTAAATTAACAGCATTCAACACACTTTTAACTTCATAAACATTTTTGTCATCTTCAAGCTTTTTTTGTATCTTATCTAATGCGTTTACATTATTTTGTTTTAAAAAATCAGTATTGGATTCTAGTACAATTGAGATTGTTCCATGTGTTTGAGCTTCCGGAAGAAAAGCTTTTTGATATTTTTCATAATTAATTCTCGACGTTGCATCCTTTGGTAATGCATCAATTGTAGGTATATTTAGGTGCACATCCCTAATTGGAATGACGAAAAGACCTAAAATGATTAATGATGTTAGTGCCATGATGATTGGTCTTTTCATAACGAAATTTGCAAATTTTCTCCAAACGGCTTGTTGTTGGTCTTGGCTTCGATTCGCTATTGATTTTAACGTACCTTTATTAATATTTTTACCAAGAGCTGAAAGTACTGCTGGTAATAGAGTTAATGATAAAAATAAACTAACTAAGACCACAACTGCTCCACTTATTGCGACACTTCTAAATAGATCAATATTTATGAAGTACAGAGCTGATAATCCAATAAATACACAAATACCAGAAAAAATAATCGCTCTACCTGCAGTTGCAAACGTTATACTAATTGCTTCTTTTACTGATGAATGATTCTGTAATTCAGTCTTATAACGGCTTACGAATAATAAGGCAAAATCAATTGATAACGCTAATCCAATCATCGGTGCTACATTTAAGACAAAGATTGATAACTCAACATGCTTACCTATAAAGAATAAAATTCCAAAAGTACTTAAAATACTAATCATACCGATTATAATTGGAATCGCAGATGCTACTAAGCTTCCAAATGCAAAAAATAGAACGATAAACGCAATCGGTACACCAATCATTTCTGCTTTCTTTAAGTCTTCTTGACTAGTTTTATTCATTACATCACTAATGATTGTAAACCCTGTTGTTCCTACCTTTACCGTATCATTTGAAAAAGACTCTACTTTTTTTGCAAATTTATTGTTTAGATCAACAAGTTTATCGTGATCCTTCTCATTGAATAAAAGAGATAAGTAGGCAATATTATCCTTTTTCATCCCCGGATTCAGTAGAGGGTGATGGAATTGTTTTATATTCTTTTCCTTTTGAACTTCCTTCACAATCCGTTCAATATCAGATTGGAATTCGGCGTTAGAGGCACCTTTTTTCCGCTCAAGTATAATGATGAGTGAATCTGGCGATTGTTCAAATTCTTTTTCTAGCACATTCTTAGCTTTTTCATACTCTCCAGGTGTCCTAAAACCATCTCCATCTAAAATGCCAGGTAAATGCTTCGAATAAATACCTAGAATGATTGAAAAGATTGCTAAAATTGCAATAACAATATATCGTAATTGATAAATCGATCGACCCACCTTTTTCCAAGCACTATTTTCACTTACTGTACTTTTCATTCTTCCACTCCTTATTTACATATCCTACCAATATCTTATCAAACTGATGTAAATTCGCCTATTGATTTATATTATTAGTCAGAAAATAGAGAAAGAAAACTCTCTGAGTACAAGTCTTAAGGCTAAGACACAAGGGGTAGTTGCCATCCCGTTGAAATGACTACCTCAATGACAATTGATCTTTTCTCAATGTGTAAAAAAACGCCCATAATATAAATCAATTGATTTATATTAGAGCGTTAAAATTTTGAAACTATAATTGCAATGATGATGCCAATTAATGCTCCAACAACAACTTCATATGAAGTATGACCTACTAGTTCATTTAATGCTTTATAATTTTTAATTCTTCCATGAAAAAAATCATTTAATAACTTTGCATGTTTACTAACCGCCAATCTTACACCTGAAGCATCATACATAATAATCGTAGCAAAAATTGCTGAGATTGCGAAAGTAACATTTCCAAAACCTTCTGTTAATCCAACACTTAATGCTAATCCAGTTACTGTTGAGGAATGTGAACTTGGCATACCTCCAGAAGCAAAAAACTTAGATATATCAAATTCTTTTTCTTTAAATAAATGGATAATGACCTTTAAAAACTGCGCAATAAACCACGCTATAACAGCTGAAATTAATGGTTCGTTATGAAGTATCGTCAAAAGGACCTCCTTTTAGGTGTAACTAATTGTTATTCCATTATTATCTATCTTAAATAATTGTATATTCATTAATAGCTTATAAGAACAAAATAATTTTTGTTAAATATTAAATTGTAAAACAGAGTTTTACTTTTGTATCAATAATATTAGTTCACTGATTTATTTTATCATAATGGTTTTTACTAATAATTTCCATATATTTTACATATATTGGAGACCTCCTATCACATAATACAAAATTAAGAAATATATAAATTTTTAATAAATTATCATTTTTGAAATTGACAATCCATATAATTCTGATAGACTTAGTTGTAATTAAATTCTAGGAGGAAGCTCATGAGCCAAACCAACGACTTAAAACCCATCATTGAGGTCGTGGAATCGTTACTTAATGGTTTAAGATTTGGAACAATCACATTAGTCGTTCAAGATGGGAGAATTATTCAAGTAGAAAAGCAAGAAAAAATACGATTAAAGTAAATATGTTCCTGCTGACTAGAAAAACTAGAGGCAGCTCAAGTCTACGTATGAAAAATGTAGATTTGGGCTGCCTTTTCTTTTTAGGATAACTTGGCTTCTTTAGTCAATTGGAGGAAATGAAAATGAGATTTGAAAATTGGAACGAGAAAAATATTCCTGACTTTTCGATTGATAATGAAACAAAAGGTGCACTTGAAGTACTAGAGTGGGCTTACAAAACCTATGGTGATGGCCTAATTTATGCTTGTAGCTTTGGGGTTGAGGGAATCTTATTAATTGATTTAATTTCAAAAGTAAAACCTGATGCAAAGGTTGTTTTCTTAGAGACTGGCCTACATTTCAAGGAAACTTATGAATTAATAGACCGCGTACAAGCTAAATATCCAAGCTTACAAATAGAAAAGAAAACACCTAGTCTGACTTTAGAAGAGCAAGCAAGTATTCATGGAGATGAGTTATGGAAGCGTGAACCGAATAAGTGCTGTAATATTCGCAAAATCTTACCACTTCAAGAAGCTCTAAAAGGTGCTCCAGCCTGGGTGTCAGGCTTAAGAAGGGAACAATCTCCTTCAAGACAAAAAACTGAATTTCTTAATCTAGATAATAAGTTCAGCTCAATTAAAGTTTGTCCCTTAATCCATTGGACTTGGAAGGAAGTTTGGCGATATGTATATTACAAAAATCTCCCATACAATCCATTACACGATATAGGGTACCCAAGTATTGGTTGTGAGGTATGTACATTACCTGCTTCAAATTCTTCGGATAGTCGCTCTGGTCGTTGGTCTGGTTCACAAAAAACTGAATGCGGATTACATGATTAGTTGTCTATATTAGATGCTAAAAAATGAAATTTTATTCTCACTAACTATTAATATAGGAAAATTTAAGGAGTGTTTAGAAATGAGTTTACCCCCTCATGGCGGAGTCTTAATTAATCGATTTAATCCAGAAGTTACGATTAAAGATGGTTTGAAGGAAATTCCTTTAGATTTAATTGCGTTAAGTGATCTAGAGTTAATTGGAAATGGAGCTTATAGTCCGCTAACTGGTTATTTAGGCAAGGATGATTATGAGCAAGTCGTTAGCACAATGAGATTAAAAGATGGGACTGTATGGAGTATTCCAATTACCCTTCCTGTTAGTGGTCAAATAGCTAGCAATCTAAAACTAGGTGAACTAGTTAAACTAACTTGGGAAAATAATGTTTATGGCTTGTTAAAGATTGACGATATTTATACACCTAACAAATTACTTGAGGCACAATTTGTTTACGGTACTACTGACACAAACCACCCTGGAGTAGCAAAAATGTATTCCCGTGGTGATGTTTATTTAGGTGGAGAAGTAACTGTTATTAGACAAATTAATCGTACTCAATTCACTGAACATTATTTAAGTCCAAAAGAAACGAGAGAAAAATTTGCATCATTAAATTGGAAGAAAATAGTTGGGTTTCAAACACGTAATCCAGTTCATCGTGCCCATGAATATATTCAGAAAACCGCACTTGAAATTGTGGATGGTTTGTTCTTAAACCCATTAGTTGGAGAGACAAAATCGGACGATATTCCTGCAGAAGTCCGAATGAAAAGCTATAAAGTATTACTCCAAAACTATTATCCTACAGATCGTGTATTTTTAGCCGTATTCCCTGCCGCTATGCGATATGCAGGACCAAGAGAAGCTGTGTTCCATTCGATTGTTAGAAAAAATTACGGCTGCACACATTTTATAGTAGGGCGTGATCATGCTGGAGTTGGTAATTATTACGGAACTTATGATGCTCAAAAAATCTTTCAAAAGTTTTCACAAGATGAATTAGGAATCTCTCTCCTATTCTTTGAAAATAGTTTCTATTGCTCAAAATGCGAGAATATGGCATCTACAAAAACATGCCCGCATGGTAGTGAGCATCACGTAACATTATCAGGTACGAAGGTTCGTGAAATGCTAAAAAATGGCGAAGTTCCTCCTTCTGCTTTTAGTAGAAAAGAAGTTGTTGAAGTATTAATAGAAGGTTTAAAAGAACCTGAATCAATTTCTGTAGAATAGGAGAAAAGTTAAATGTCTAAAAATATCGTTTGGCATCAGGCTAGTATTTCAAAAGAAGACCGTCGTCAAAAAAACAATCACCACAGCTGTATTTTATGGTTTACTGGTTTATCTGCTTCAGGTAAATCGACAATTGCTAACGAGATTGCAAAAGCTTTATACCATCTTAATGTTCAACAATACGTATTAGATGGTGATAATATTCGTCACGGCTTAAATAAAGATCTAGGATTCACTGATTTTGACAGAACTGAAAACATAAGACGAATTGGTGAAGTAGCGAAACTCTTTGTAGATAACGGGCAAATTGTCTTAACGGCTTTTATCTCCCCATTTATTGCTGATCGAAATATCGTTCGGTCATTAGTCGAACAAAACGAGTTTATTGAAGTTTACGTAGAATGCTCCGTTGAAACTTGTGAGAGTAGAGATCCGAAAGGACTTTATAAAAAAGCAAAAAATGGTGAAATTCAAAACTTTACGGGCATCAGCTCTCCGTATGAGGCACCAATTAATCCAGAAATTACATTAAATACTGATAAGCAATCTGTACAAGAATGTGTTGAAACAATACTTCAATTTTTAAAGAGTAAAAATTATATTAGGTAAGGTGATGTTCGATGGCATTTGAAAAAATTTGGAAAGACAATCTTAAGTTAAATGAAACTGAAAAAAAGAAACTCGTTAAGGATGGACTTAAAATTTATGATGACATCCCCTACTATGCTGAAAATGGATTTGAATCAATTCCAAAAGATCAATGGGATTTATTCAAGTGGGCTGGATGCTATTTACAAAAACCAAAAGAAGCCGGATATTTTATGATGCGAGTTAATGTTCCGTCTGGCATATTAACACATGAACAGCTTATAACATTAGCAGAAATCGCTCGTGATTATGGTCGAGATGTATATGATATTACAACTCGACAAGCGATCCAATTTCATTGGTTAACAATTGATCAAATACCAGATATTTTCACTCGTTTAGAAAAGGTTGGTCTATCTAGTGCTGGTGCGTGTGGTGATATTACACGTAATATCGTTGGAAATCCACTCGCAGGGATCGATCCAAATGAATTATTTGATACTACACCTATTGTAAAAGAAGTTTATGAATTTTTTCAGTTTAATGAAGAATTCTCTAATCTACCTAGAAAATATAAAATGTCGATCAGTACAAATAAAAATAATGCGTCAAATGCAGAAATTAACTGTATTTCATTTATTCCGGCTATTAAAGAAATTAACGGCAAAGAAACGTCTGGTTTCCATATAAAAGTTGGTGGTGGGCTATCTTCCGCTCCACACTTAGCTCAAGAACTGGATGTATTCTTGTTGCCACATCAAGTGAAAGAAGTTGCAATCGCCGTTACAACAATCTTTAGAGATTATGGCTACCGTGAAAAACGCCATCACTCCCGTTTAAAGTTTTTAGTCGCTGATTGGGGCGTTGAAAAGTTTAAAGAAGTTTTAGAGGGATATACAGGTAAGCTATTAACAAAAGGATCTGGCTTTGAAGAGTCATGGAATGCAGGCTATTTTTATGGGGTTCAACCACAAAAGCAAGAAGGATTAAATTATGTTGGATTAAGTATACCTGTTGGTAGATTGCATTCTAAGGAAGTTTTTGAGTTAGCTAGAATTGTTAAAAAATACGGTAATGGTGAAATACGTAATTGTAATTCACAAAATTTAATTTTGCCAAATATTCCAACTGAAAATATTGATGAATTATTGAAAGAACCAATACTTGAAAAATTCACACCAATACCGCCAAAATTTATTGGTTATTCTGTTGCTTGTACTGGAAGTGAATACTGCAATTTAGCTTTAGTCGAAACGAAGGCTCGTATGAAGGATACAGCTTCTTATTTAGATGAAAAAATCACTTTAGATGTACCTGTTAGAATTCATATGGTTGGCTGCCCTAACTCTTGTGGTCAAAGAGCAATCGCTGATATAGGACTTCAAGGAATTAAGGCACGTAATGAGAAAAAAGAATTAGTAGAGGCTTTTGAAATATATGTAGGTGGTACATTAGCCAACGGTGGTAAATTAAATGAAAAATTAAAAGGGAAGGTTGAGTCCCCTGCCCTACACCTAGTATTAGAAAAATTCTTGCAGCACTTTAGCGAAAATAAACTACCTTCAGAAACATTTTTAGATTATGTATCAAGAGTTGGAATTGAACAATTACAAACCTATTTAACTTCCATTCTTGAAACGGTCAATGCATCTTAAAGAAAGTCGGTGACATATGTTTTTATATCGATTTGAAGCAACAATCGAAAGCCGTATCGTTCCAATTGTAATATTAGCAAATGATGATGAAAAAGCATTTAAACTAGTTGATACAGAACTTGAAAAGTTTTATGTTAAAAAACCGAACGTTAAAGAACTACTGATGTATGAAAAAAAGAAAGTTAGTCAAAGTGGTGGATTTGTTTTAGATTTAGAAGTTTTAAGTAAACGATGATGATGAGGTGTGTGGAATGATTGGAAAAGTTTATTTAGTTGGTGCTGGACCAGGGGATGTTGATCTAATTACAGTTAAAGGACTAAAGTGCATTCAAAATGCAGATGTCATTATATATGACCGACTAGTTAATAAGGAACTATTAGAGTATGCAAAAGAATCCGTCGAGTTAATATACGCTGGTAAACTCCCAAACTACCATGCATTAAAACAAGAAACAATAAATGCTTTCTTAGTAAAGTATGCAAAAAAAGGAAAAAATGTAGTTCGATTAAAAGGTGGAGATCCTTTCATTTTTGGTCGTGGTGGCGAAGAAGCAACTTATCTTGTTGAGCGTGGTGTCTCCTTTGAAATCATTCCTGGCATTACATCAGGTATAGCAGCTCCAGCTTATGCTGGTATCCCTGTCACCCATCGTGATTATAGTAGTTCCTTTGCTTTTGTAACAGGTCATTGCAAAGAAGAGGATACGGTTAAATGGGCCTCTTTAGCAAAAGGCATTGACACACTAGCAATTTATATGGGAGTTAATAACTTACCGTATATTCGTCATCAACTAATTTCAAATGGAAAACATCAAGACACCCCCGTTGCCCTAATTCATTATGGTACGACTGAACAACAGCGAACAATCATTAGTACATTAAAAAATGTAATATCAGATGTTGAAAAAGAAAAAATAACTAATCCTAGCATGATCATCGTAGGAGAAGTAGTTAAATTACACCATCAATTACAATGGTTTGAGACTAACTATAACTCGATCACAGAACATAAAAACATTAATTATTCAAGTCTATAAATTCTCTCTTAAAATGGAATGAGGTGCTTTAGAATGGATGCAATCTTATATGTTTGTCATGGAAGCCGTGTAAAATCGGCTGTCCATTCAGCCATACAATTTGTTAAAAAAGTACAAAAACAAATCGATTGCCCTATTCAAGAAATTAGTTTTATTGAACTCGCAGAACCATCAATTTCAGTAGGATTAGAGAATTGTTTACGTAAAGGAGCAAAATCGGTAACAGTATTGCCGGTTTTACTTCTTTCTGCAAATCATGCCAAAGTGGATATTCCTCTTGAAATCGATAAATTTCAAAAGGAATATCCACATATAAAAATAAAAATTGCCGCTCCTATCGGTATTCACAAAAACATGATTGAATTAATCCAAAAGCGAATTAATGAAAAGGTAAAGCATTTAATCAAGCCAACTAAAATACTACTAGTTGGACGAGGAAGTAGTGATCCATTAACGATAGATGATTTCAATTCAATCGTTAAACATCTTGAAGCAAATTTACAGCATCCTGTTCTCCCCGCTTTTATGGCAGTTTCAAAGCCGTCGATTCACGAAGCTTGGAATCAACTATTGACTGAAAAAAATCATCAAGTAATAATCATTCCGTATTTATTTTTTTCAGGAACTCTTATGAATGAATTAAAAGATAGAATAAAATCGTTACCTCTAGAAATGCAAAGTAACTGGATATTATGTGAAACATTAGGGTATGATGACTTAATTGCATCAATTTTTACTGAAAGAATATTTGAAGCTCAAACAAAGGAATTAGTTACTGCAATAAAATAAAAGCTCTTGTTTCCTCAAATGGAAAACAAGAGCTTTATTTTTCGTTTATTTACTTTCAACTTTAATAAAATTTGTTGGTTCGTAAGTTGGAAGAGTCTGTAAGAATCGATTAATCCTTTTGCTAGCTTCAATTAAATGATTTAATGAAGTTGCATAAGAACATCGAATATACCCTTCACCACAATCTCCAAAAACATTTCCCGGGACGACCGCTACTCTCTCTTTTAATAATAATTGTTCAGCGAACTCCTCTGATGTTAAGCCAGTATTCTGTATTGATGGGAATACATAAAAAGCTCCACCTGGAAGATGACATGATAATCCAATTTCCTGAAGAGATTGCACAAGGAAATTACGACGTTGCATATAACTGCGTCGCATTGCTTCTACATCATGATCTCCATTTCGAAGTGCTTCAACTGCAGCATGCTGTGACATTGTTGGTGCACACATAATTGCATATTGATGAACTTTAAGCATATGGGAAATAATGTCCGAAGGTGCTGCTACAATTCCAAGTCGCCAGCCTGTCATTGCAAATGTCTTAGAAAATCCAGAAATTAAAATTGTATGGTCTCGCATTCCATCGATATTCGCAAAGCTTGTATATTCGCCATCATAAACAAGTTCAGCATAGATTTCATCAGAAATGACAATTAAATTATGTTTTTTAACAAATACGGCTAAATCCTCTAATAATTCTTTTTCTAGTAGAGTACCAGTTGGATTATTAGGGTTACAAAGTAAGATCGCCTTTGTTTTCGGTGTAAGTTTCTTTTTTAACGCTTGAAGATTGATTTTAAACTCTTCTTCTCCTGTCGTTGATAAATGAACTGGAACACCGCCTGCTAGTGAAACTAAAGGAGCATATGAAACAAAGCATGGATCGATAACGATTACTTCGTCCCCTGGATTTAAAATTGTTCTTAAAGCAATATCTATCCCTTGACTTGCCCCTACAGTTATAATTAATTCGTCTTCTGGACTATAATGCACATCAAATTTCTTAGCAAAATAACGACTTACTTCTTGACGTAATTCTAGCAGTCCAGCATTTGAAGTATATGCTGTATGTCCTGTTTCTAAAGAATAGATACTTGCTTCTCTCACGTTCCAAGGCGTGACAAAATCAGGTTCACCTACCCCAAGTGAAATGACATTATCCATACTAGCTGCTAAATCAAAAAACTTTCGAATCCCTGATGGTTGTAATGTAGTTACTGTATTTGATAAGTTAAATTTACTCATGGCGTGATCACCATACGCTTATCACTTTGTTTTTGACCATATACAATACTATCATGTTTATAACGTTTTAAAATAAAATGGGTAGTCGTTGATAAAATAGATTCTAAAGTCGATAGTTTTTGGGATACAAATGAAGCAATTGATGTCATTGTTTTTCCTTCAACTACAACTGATAAGTCATATGTTCCTGACATTAAATAAACTGATTTAACTTCTGGGTATAAATAGATTTTTTCAGCAATCTCATCAAAGCCTACCCCACGTTTTGGAGCTACTTTTACATCAATCATAGCCGTTATACTTTCTTGAACTGGGACTTTCCCCCAATCAATAAGCGTAATGTATTGAAGAATAATACGATCGTTTTCAAATTTTGTTAAAATATCAGCTACCTCTTCTTCTGTAGCTCCAATCATTTTTGCTATTACGTCATTACTTAAGCGTCCGTTTTGTTCAATACACTGAAGTAATTGTATTTCTTTTTCTGTCATATTCATATACTCCTTATGTATTCCATTTTCTGGAATTACGTTAGATGTTCAATCTTTTCATCTATATTTTAGTAATTTACTTAGATGACACTTTTTGAGAAGAATTCTTCATAAATAACTTGCACTGCTTTTTTCTCATCGAATGATTTTACTCCAAACATCATACTTACTTCTGAAGAACCTTGGTTTATCATTTCAATATTTATTCCCGCATTTGCTAATGCTTTACTCGCTCTTGCAGTAGTACCAACATTATGACGCATCCCCTCACCTACTAACATGATCAAGGCAAGATCTCTTTCAACGACCACATGGTCTGCATCTAATTCATCATGAATCCGATTAATAATTTGACATTCTAATTCAACTGGTAATTGATTTTGGCGAATAATAATTGAGATATCGTCGATTCCACTTGGCTGATGCTCATATGAAATCTGATTCTCCTCAAGTATTTGCAATAATTTACGCCCAAATCCTATTTCTCGGTTCATTAAATACTTGCTTATATAAATACTACAAAATCCATTATCACTCGCAATCCCAATTAAAGGACCGTTTGATAACGTACGTTCCTTAACAATTCGTGAACCAGGAGCAGTTGGATTATTCGTATTTTTAATGTTTACTGGAATTCCAGCTTGAAAGGCAGGGATCAATGCTTCGTCATGAAATACGTTAAAGCCTGCATAAGATAACTCCCTCATTTCTCGATAAGTTAATTCTTTTATTTCCTTTGGATTATGAATAATCGCAGGATTTACAGAAAAAACTGCATCAACATCAGTAAAGTTTTCATATAAAGTAGCTTTTACTCCGTTGGCAACAACAGAACCAGTAATATCTGAGCCACTGCGAGAAAATGTAACGATATGTCCTTCTTCTGAATAGCCAAAAAATCCTGGGAAAATAAGAATTCCAGATTTTTTTCTCAATTCAAATAACTTCTCATAGCTTTTCGCTAAAACTTGAGCATGTCCTGGTTCATTTGTAACAAACAAACCTGCTTCTTTTGGATTAATATAACTTGCCTCAAGTTCTTTTAACTGAAAATATGACGCTACTAATCTGGCACAATTATCTTCCCCACATGCCATAACAGCATCCATATATCTTGCAGGGTGATCCTTTTTACTACTTAAAGAAAGTTCGATACCTAGTGAAATTTCATTCGTAATATCCTCAGATAAACCTAATCCATTGGCAATTTCAGAATACCTTTGAATAATTTGATTGAATTCCTTCGAATAATCCTTTCCCTGTAGAGAAAGTTGTGCGCAACTAATTAGTAAATCGGTAACTTTGATATCATCTGGAAATCTTTTACCTGGTGCAGATACAACGATAATTTTACGTTCAACATCTGATGTAACAATCTGAAATACTTTTTCAATTTGTTCCGAAGTGGCTAATGAAGACCCACCAAATTTTACGATTTTCATTTTTATTACCCCTAATTTAGTTAATTTTCAGTTAAAAATAATGTTACAATTATCCTCCTTATGTGAGAAAAAATCAACACCATTTATTAAGTTTTTTGGGGAATTTTAGTATGTTACAAAACGAATTTGATAAAGTTGTGGGTATTTATTCATTCCACTGAAAAGAATGGCCGTAGATTATTTAAGGAGTTTAGGCTTATAAAAGTAAGGAATTAAATGCAGGTAATAAGGAAAGCAAGGGTAAAGGTATATTAAAGACATTATTACCCTTTTGTCCATCCTGTTCTACTTTTGTATTACTGTTGATCAATTTTAATTATTGTATAAAAATGCAATTAAAAATAATATTAAAAATATTTAATAATTAATAAAAAAGAATACGAACAAAAAATAGCGATAATCATAAGAAATCTCCCTATTTTAGTAAATAAGGAGCTTTTTATGATAAATCTAGTAATACAATGAAATTTGTATACTCGTTTTCTATACTTGATACTGATATCGTCCCACCTAAACGATTTGTTATTGACTGAGCGATTGATAAACCAAGTCCATAGCCTTCCGTTTTTTTTGCTCTTGATGGATCAGAACGGTAGAATCGATCAAATACTTTTGGCAAATCTTTGGCAGGAATACCATTGCCACTATTTTTAATAGCAAACTTCACTTGCCGTTTTAATTTAGTAAGTGTTACTTCAATCTGTCCATGTTTATTCGTATATTTAACTGCATTATCAAATAATATAATCATTAACTGCTTAATTTTGTCTGGATCACTTTCTATCATAAGATTCGTTTCAATGGAATGCTTTAATATAATTTTCTTTTCCTTCAATACCGTTTCCATTGATATCATTACTTCATGTAGTTCCTTACTGAGATCAAAATGCTTTAAATTAATTTCATCAATTGCTTCTTCCATTTTAGTTAAAGTTAATAGGCTATTTATTAGTTTTGTCATACGATCGGAGCCAACTTTTATATGATTGAACCATTTTTGCTGATTTTCAATTGTTTCTTCCTTATGTGCCATAAGCACATCATAATTCGCATTAATAATAGCTAAAGGTGTCTTTAATTCATGTGACGCATCTGTTACAAACTGATTTTGCTTTTTCCAAGCTTCAGCAATAGGTTCAATTGCTCGATTTGCAAAATAACGACTAATAAAATAAATAACAAAAAGCGTGATTAGCCCAACACTTATTAATGTTGTTAGAAGTTTAAATAATGCTTTATGAGAGTCGGTAACATCTAGAAAATTTATTAAAGTCACTTTATTAATAATTTGTGGTTGTTCATTCATTTGATTAACAATCATTTCTGCTGGTTTGATTACATACTGCCACTTTTTCCCATCCAAAGTGAAAGTTGAAAAGTTTTTTTTATTTTCCAAAGCAATTTCTGTAGCTTTTTTAAATGTCTCCGTAGGCATTGAAATAAATGAGTGACCTTCAATAACATTTCCAGTTGAATCTACTTCTACACTAAAAGACACTGAATCTCCAAGAGAAATTTTTTGTGTAACAATTCCACCTTTACCAATTATATTCGTTATTTCTTTCTTTGTTTCGACCTTACCTTTTATATCATTATTATTTTTCAACTCAGAACCTATTTCTTTATTTTTTATCTCTCTTTGAATCGTAATTAGTTTTTCAGTCTGTGCATCTAGCTTTTTTTTATTTTCATTTTGAATATTGTTGTAAGTCATTATATAGATGATTGTAAAAGCCACAACCATTACTAATGAAATAACCGACATATTAATAAGGAGAAATTTATTTCGAAGTTTCTTAAACATATTTTTCCCCAGCTTTACCAGTTTTCAAAAAATAACCTGCACCTCGAACCGTTCCAATGGAAACACTTGATTCAACTTGTCTTAGTTTTTTTCGTAAAAGTGATACTTGTACCTCAACATGACGGTCATCTGTGTCTGTGTCGTAACCCCATAACTTCTCGATAATTGTTTCTTTTGAACTAATTGCATCTTTTCGGTTAATAAGCATTTCCAATAGTTGAAATTCTTTTAAAGTCAACTTAACTTCATAATCTCCGCAGCATAAAACTAACATCTTTTGATTAAGCGAAATATCTTCATATGTAAGAATACCATCTCTTATTAATTCTGTTTTTCGTCGCCCTAATGCTCTTAGTCGAGCTAATAGTTCATCCGTATGGAATGGTTTAGCTAAATAATCATCTGCACCGCTGTCTAAACCTCGTATTTTATCAGTAATATCCCCCTTAGCTGTCAACAAAATGACAGGAGTCTTGATGCCATTATTTCGTAATTCAATTAAAACTTCGATGCCATCTATTTTTGGTAGCATGATATCAAGAATAATAATGTCATATATATTTGAAAGTCCACAATCTAGTCCAAACTCACCATCACTGGCTAAATCAACACTATAGTGATTCTTCCTTAATACTTGTGCTATCGCTTCAGCAATATAAATTTCATCTTCAACCATTAATATTCTCATAATAAACAAACCTCTTTACTTTGGATTCATTTTATCCGAAGCATCTCCAACAAGTGAGCTGTACACTTCTCATTCGTTAGAGATGCTCTAAGTATTTTCTGCTGTGACTAAAATCGTTTATGTCTCAGTTAGATGTCGCTATTCATTAATCAATTTTTTTTTTGACAATAATCGAACCATCTTCATTTTTTTTAATTGTTACTCCATCAGGGGCTTTCTCAGTCCAAGTTTTACCTCCATCTATAGAAAACTTCACTTTTCCATTTTCTTTTTTCGTCATAAACGGTTTTTTCAATTCTGGCTCACCATTAATCCATGTTTTGCCACCGTCTTTTGAGAATTTAGCTATACCATTTTCTTTTTTAACAATCAACTTTTCTTTCATCATAACTGATTTATCGTCTTTTTCTACTATTTTAAAATTATCTGGAGTTTTTTCACTCCATGTCTTTCCACCGTCTTTTGAGAACTTAAGCTTTCCATCTTCTTTCTTTACCATCACACCTCCAGAAGGTGTCGCTTTTGAATCACGAAAAATAAATGATTTTTTTCCATCAACATCTTGAATTACTTTTCCTTTTTCAGGAGCACCTGGAATCCAAGTCTTTCCATCATCCATTGAGTGACTAATTACACCATTTTCATTTTTAACTAACATTTTAGTTCTAATTTTCTCACTTAGTTGAGTAACAGAAACTTGATTATGTTTTGTTTGGGATCCATCATTATTTGCAGCATATGCAGCGCCTGATCCAATACATAGAACTAACGCGCCACAAACCGATGCTGCAACTGCCTTCTTTTTTGTTGTATTTAACAGCTTATAAATTTTTTCTTGCATTTTTATTTCCTCCTAAATTCAAATTTATGTAAGCAGCTGACTTACAATAATAATAGTAGTAAACAGACCTTTAACGAACCTTTAACGGTTATATATTTCTTAAATTTGCTTTTATATTTTGCTAGCTATTGTCTATAGCTTGCTTTTAATACACTGCTCAATACTTTTATTTTCCTTGGGAGTGGATTGATCATCTGTTTTTAAATTTAACTGAAAATTCACACTGAAGTAAAGAAGCTTTAACAATCCTTCCCTATGCTTAGTAAGTAACCTACTAGCAAATTAGGAGGGCGAATATATTGAATTGGAACGCATTGAAAAAAGCAGTTCTTGCTTTTGTTCTTACGACTACATTATCTGCAGGAGTATTTATGGCTTCAAGTAAACCGGCTGCTAGAAACATTCCTCTTAACACCAAGAAAGATAAGAACCGTTTCATTCAAGTACAATTACTTGGCATTAATGATTTTCATGGACAATTAGATACGACTCGAAAATTTAACGGCAGGAATGTTGGCGGGGCAGAATATCTTTCTGCATATTTAAATCAAAAGAAAAAGGAAAACAAAAATACTATTTTAGTTCATGCAGGTGACATGGTTGGTGGAAGTCCTCCGATTTCTTCATTTCTTAAGGATGAACCTACAATTGAAGTATTAAACAAGATGGGTTTTGACTATGGGACTCTAGGAAACCATGAATTCGATCGTGGTGTGGATGAAATGATGAGATTGATTCAAGGAGGTAATGACTCAAAAAATGGTTATTTTACTGGGGCAAATTTCCCGTATTTATGCGCCAACGTAATCGACAATCATACAGGTAAGACCATTCTGCCTCCATACAGTATAAAAAATATTAATGGCGTACCGATTGGATTTATCGGCGTCGTTATAAAAGATACGCCAAAGATTGCACCACCAAATAAAACAGATGGCGTAAAGTTTATTGATGAAGTAAAAGCAATCAATAATTCAGTAAAAACACTTAAAAAACAAGGGGTAAAAACAATCGTAGTGCTGGCACATAATGGTGGAAATCAGTCCAAAGCAAATGAAAATGCGACAGGTGAAATCGTTAGAATGGCAAAAAAAATGGATGATGAAGTTGACGTAATAATCTCTGGACATACCCATACTTACCTTAACAAAGAAGTAGACGGAAAGCTGATTGTTCAATCCTACTCTTATGGAATATCTTTCTCCGACATTCAGTTAACAATTGATCCTAATACGAAAGATATTGTAGACAAAAAGGCAAGTATAAAGATGGTCTATCAAGATGAAATTAAACCAGATCCTGAAATAAAGAAAATGATACAAACTTATGAATCTAAAATTGCCCCAATCGTAAATAAAGTTGTTGGAAAAGCTGCAAATGATATTTTAAGCAAGAAGAATCATAATGGAGAATCTAGTTTAGGAAATATGATTGCAGATTCACAACGACTTGCAATGAACTCTGATTTCGCATTTATGAACTTTAGTGGGATACGTGCTGATCTTCCAAAAGGGGATGTTACTTTGGACGAATTGTTCACGATTCAACCATTTAAAATTAAACTCGTTAAAATGACACTAACTGGTGAACAAATCCGGGAACTTCTCAATCAGCAATGGCAGGAACATGATAGTGTTCGGATACTACAAATATCAGGTTTAAAATATACTTGGGATAACACGAAAGATTCTGGTCAAAAAGTGATTAAGATCATGCGAACAGATGGTACCCCGATTAACCCACAAACTAGTTATACGGTCACTACTAATAGCTATCTTGCAAATGGCGGTGACAATTTCTCTATATTTCTATCAGGTATAAATAAAGTAGAAGGTCCAAAAACTCGGTTTCATTTTGTTAAGATTCTATATAACTATTCGGAAATACGCCATAAAAAAAGTTCCCTTCGATGAGGGAACTTTTTTGATTTATGCTTTAATATAACGTAATACAGGTTTACGAGCTGCTAAAGTTTCGTCAAGACGACTTACAACAGTTGTATGTGGAGCCTCTTGTACGATTTCTGGATTTTCTTCAGCTTCTTTAGCAATTGTAATCATTGCATCGATGAACGCATCTAAAGTTTCTTTCGATTCTGTTTCAGTTGGTTCAATCATGATACACTCTTCCACGTTTAATGGGAAGTAGATTGTTGGTGGGTGGTAGCCAAAGTCTAATAGGCGTTTAGCAATATCTAAAGTACGAACACCTAATTTCTTTTGACGTTTTCCACTTAAAACGAACTCATGCTTACAATGACGATCGAATGGTAGATCGAAATGAGGCTCTAAACGACGCATCATGTAGTTAGCGTTTAATACCGCATCTTCAGTTACTTGTTTTAATCCTTCAGGACCCATTGAACGAATATAAGTATATGCTCTTACATTAATTCCAAAGTTTCCGAAGAAAGGTTTAACACGACCAATTGTTTCTGGACGGTCTGAATTTAATACGTACTTATCTCCAACCTTCTCAACGATTGGTGCTGGTAAGTAAGGAATTAAATCTGCTTTAACTCCAACAGGACCAGAACCAGGACCACCTCCACCGTGAGGACCAGTGAATGTTTTATGAAGATTTAAGTGAACTACGTCAAATCCCATGTCTCCTGGGCGTGCTTTACTTAATACAGCATTTAAGTTTGCTCCATCATAGTAAACTTTACCACCAGCAGCGTGGATGATCTCAGAGATTTCATAAATATCTTCTTCGAAAAGACCTAATGTATTAGGGTTTGTAAGCATTAATGCTGCAACATTTTCATCAACAACACGACGTAAATCATCTAAGTCAACTAAGCCTTTTTCATTTGATTTAACCGTGATTGTTTCGAAACCTGCAACAGTTGCTGATGCTGGGTTTGTACCATGAGCAGAGTCAGGTACGATTACTTTAGTACGGTTGAAGTCACCACGGCTTTCGTGATAAGCACGGATAATCATTAATCCAGTCCACTCACCATGTGCACCTGCAGCTGGTTGTAAAGTCACTTCATCCATTCCAGTAATTTCTTTTAATTCTTGTTGAAGCTCATGCATTAATTCTAATGCACCTTGAACAGTATACTCATCTTGAAGTGGATGAATATGCGCAAAACCTGGAATACGAGCTACAGCTTCGTTAATTTTTGGATTGTATTTCATCGTACATGATCCAAGTGGATAAAACCCTGAATCTAAACCATGATTACGTTTAGATAACGCAGTATAATGGCGCATTAAATCTAATTCAGAAACCTCTGGTAATTCCGCTTTTTCTTTACGGATATAAGCACTTGGGATAACTTCATTAATATCAATTTCTTCTACATCCATTGTAGGAAGACTATATGCAATACGACCTTCTTTACTTATCTCAAAAACTAACGGTTGATCCTTCAGCATGTTGAATCCCCTTTCCGTCTACTAATAATGCTAATTCTTCTACAAATGTATCAATATGTTGTTTAGAACGTAATTCAGTTACTGCGATTAACATATGATTTTCCATAGTAGGTTCAACTTTTGCTAAGTCATAACCACCGATAATTTTCTTAGTAAATAATTGTTTATTGATTTCAAAGACATTTTGTTTTACATCAATTACAAGTTCGTTGAATGCAGCACCTTCAAATACAACCGAGATACCGTTTTCAATTAATTTTTTCTTCATATATTGAGTACGAGAAATGTTCTGCATTGCCATCTCTACAGCACCATTTTTACCAAGAGCTGTCATTGCAACAGAAGCTGCTAATGCATTAAGCGCTTGGTTAGAACAAATATTTGAAGTCGCTTTATCACGACGGATATGTTGCTCGCGAGCTTGAAGTGTTAATACAAATCCACGACGACCTTCTCCATCAACAGTTTGCCCTACTAAACGACCTGGCATTTTACGCATTAATTTAGATGTTGTAGCGAAGTATCCACAGTGAGGTCCACCAAATTGAGTTGGAATACCAAATGTTTGAGCATCACCTGCAACGATATCCGCTCCGAATTCACCTGGAGGAGTTAAAGCTGCTAATGCTAATGGGTTACTTGAAACAACGAATAAACTTTTACCAGTATGTGCAATTGGTTCGATTTCAGCTAATTCTTCTACTTGTCCATAGAAGTTAGGATATTGAACAACAACACATGCTACATTGTCATTCATTTCATTTTTTAATTCTTCGATATCAGTTCTTCCATCTTTAATGCCAATTTCAACTACCTCTAAATGTTGACCTTTTGCATAAGATAAGATAACTTCACGTGATTGTGGATGAACACCTTTTGAAACTAAAATACGTTTTTTACCATTGTGACCTGCTGCTAAAGTAGTTGCCTCTGCTAAAGAAGTACCACCGTCATACATTGACGAGTTTGCCACATCCATACCAGTTAATTCACAAATCATTGTTTGGAATTCAAAGATTGCTTGAAGCTCACCTTGAGAAATCTCAGGTTGATATGGTGTATAAGCAGTATAAAACTCTGAACGGGAAATAACATGATCTACAACTGTTGGTAAATAATGATCATAAACACCAGCACCTAAGAAAGAAACATACTCTCTTAAGTTAGCGTTTTTCTTTGCTAATTCGCTTAACTCCTGAATTAAATCGGTTTCAGATTTTGCCTTTTTAATGTTTAATAAGCCATTAAAACGAACTTTTTCAGGAATATCACTAAATAATTCATCAACTGATGAAACACCTACTACTTTTAACATCTCTTGACGATCTTGCTCTGTCATTGGTAAATAACGATGCATTAAGGTAATCCCCTTTCTCCCCCTAGTTACTTCTTCTCTCTTTTGTAAAATGGTTTTGAAACTACTACTGCTTTTAATTTTTTATTTCGAATTTCAACTTCAAGTTCAGTACCTAAAGCAGAAAATTCAGATTTGATTAATGCAAGTCCAATATTTTTCTTTAATGTTGGAGATTGAGTACCACTTGTTACTTCACCAATTACTTCCCCGTTTACATATACAGGATAGTGAGTTCTCGGAATACCTTTGTCAATCATTTCAATTCCAACAAGTTTACGAGGTACACCTTGCTCTTTTTGATTTTTCAGAACTTCTTTACCGAAGAAATCTTCTTCTTTATTTAATTTCACAGCAAAGCCTATACCAGCTTCTAATGGAGTAATGTCTTTAGTTAGTTCTTGACCATATAATGCTAGAGCTGCTTCGAAACGAAGTGTATCACGAGCACCTAATCCACATGGTTTTAAACCGTCTTCCTTACCTGCTTCTAAAAGTAAAGTCCAAAGCTTAGACGCATCTTCTGCAGCTAAATATAACTCGTATCCATCTTCACCTGTGTAACCTGTGCGTGAAACTAAAACGTTTAGATCACCAATTAATACATTATCTTTGAATGTAAAGTACTTAATATCAGCAACGTTCTCATTCGTTAAACGTTGTAAAATTGCAACAGATTTTGGCCCTTGAAGAGCTAATTGTGCAACTTCATTACTTTTATTAACTACTTTTACATCACCTTCTACATGTGAAATTAACCATGCGAAATCTTTTTCAATATTAGACGCATTTACAACTAATAAATAGTGTTCATCGTTATACTTATAAACTAGTAAGTCGTCTACCGTTCCAGCATTTTCATAGCACATTGCTGTATATAATGCGCCTTCTTCATTTAATTTTGAAATATCATTTGTCATCATTTTTTGTAAATATTTAAGACTATCTTTACCAGTTACTTCAATTTCTCCCATATGAGAAACATCAAATAAACCAGCTGCTGTACGAACAGCTTCGTGTTCTTCTTTAATGCTCGAAAATTGCACAGGTAGCTCCCAGCCACCAAAATCAATTGTTTTACCACCTAATACTTTGTAATCTTCAAACAATGGTGTGCGTAATAAAGTCGTCATGTAGCCATTTCCCCCTTATCTACATGCTAGCATGATGGAAAACTAAATTAATAGTTCGTCCAGCTAACCATTAAATAATTTACATATTTTGTATATTTTCGGAAAAACTAGTAGAAAACAAGAAAATAATATCAAACTATATTAGTTAACTGTTTTTTCTTAACAATAAGAGTTTTTTGTTTAATAAAAGAATAATAAATTTTTACTTTTTTTCTACACTATTATCCTAACATTAAACGACAAGTTTCATCAATATCCAAGTGAAATTTTTTAAAAATAAAATAACGAACGTTATACCAGTTATTTTACTATAACGTTCATGATTATCCAATATAAAAATGAAATAGGTGAGGATTACATGTCAATTGAGATTAAATTCCATACAGAATGGCAGGAAGAGTTCTTAGAGAAGCTTGAAAATGATGGACCATGGTCAAATTGGGAGAATTATAAGCTTGCCTATCATACTTCTACAAAATTAGCAATTCCATCTTTTACAGGTATGATTGCTCCTACTCATTTGCCAAACTTAACTCCATTGCCTCATCAATTAGATGTGGCTACGACTGTAATTGAAAAAATGAATGGAAAAGCAATTTTAGCTGACGAAGTAGGATTAGGTAAGACAGTTGAGGCAGGTTTAATTTTAAAAGAATACATGATTCGTGGTTTAGTTAATAAGGTGCTTATACTAGTTCCAGCATCACTTGTATCACAGTGGACCTTTGAATTAAATACAAAATTCCATATTCCAGCAATCGCACAACAAAAAAAGAATTATGTATGGGATAGTTGTGATGTTGTTGTATCATCAATCGATACTGCAAAAAGAGATCCTCATCGAGAAAAAATATTAAGTATCAACTATGATCTCGTCATTATCGATGAAGCTCACAAACTTAAAAATAATAAAACAAAAAACTATGAGTTTGTACAACATCTTAAAAAGAAATATTGTTTACTGCTTACTGCTACACCAGTTCAAAATAACATAGAAGAAATTTTCCATTTAGTCTCTTTATTAAAACCTGGCCATTTAGGTAATAAATCTAGTTTTGAAGAATATTTTTCTGCTAAGAACCGCTCATTAGAGCATGAAGACTTATTACGAGAACTAATTGGAAAAGTAATGGTCCGAAATCGTAGACAAGATACAGGCATCGAGTGGACAAAGCGAAAGGTAGAAACAGTATTAATTAATTTTAATGAAGAAGAACAAAAGCTTTATGACTTAATCGATGAATGGCAGAAATCACAATATACTGGGGTAACCTCAGCATTCTCCTTTTTAACATTTAAGCGTGAAGCTTGTAGTAGTCGTGAAGCTGTTTATGTATCAATGAAAAAAATGCTTCAAAGATTTGAAAAAGAAAATATTGATATTAACGATCCTTATATCGAGAAAATTTTTCATCAAATTAATCAAATTACATCTAATTCAAAAGCGAATAAAGTAGTTGAACTAATTAAAAAAATAAATGATAAAGTAATTATTTTTACTGAATATCGCGCAACACAGTTGTATTTACAATGGTTATTAAAGCAAAACGGTATTACATCTGTACCATTTCGGGGTGGTTTCAAACGTGGTAAGAAAGATTGGATGAAAGAATTATTTAAAAATCGTGTACAGGTGCTAATAGCAACAGAAGCTGGTGGTGAAGGTATTAACTTACAATTTTGTTCAAATATGATTAATTATGACCTTCCTTGGAATCCGATGAGGCTAGAACAAAGAATAGGACGTATACATCGACTTGGACAAACAGAGGATGTAAGTATCTATAACTTTGCAACTGTTGGCTCAATTGAAGAACACATACTAAGATTACTTTATGAAAAAATCAATTTATTTGAGCGTGTAATTGGTGAACTCGATGATATTCTGACTAGAATTCCTTATAAAGATTTTGAAGCTCATATGAATGAAATATTTATTCATTCTAAAACTGAAGGCGAAATGAAAATTAAAATGGAAAATTTAACGTCCATCATTCAATTACAGCAACATAAACAAGCAGGTGATAGTTATGCAGCAACATGAAATCCATGATTATATCGAATATTTTTTCAGACATAATGATTGTGAAATTCTACAGAAAACACCAACATATTTAGAAATACAATTAACAATTGAGATGGATAAAAAATTAATGAATCGTCCTTTCTATTGGCATTATTTAGAAAAAACAGGCGGTATCCCAAATCCAATGAAGTTAACACTGATTACAGATAGTGATAATGCACCTGAAGATCTTAAAGGTGAACAAATTCATTTTGGGTCGCCCCGCCTTCACCAAATTTTCTCAATCGTTAATGAACTAGGACAGTCAATTAGACTTTATGAAGACACAAAAGCACCTATGGGCCAACAAATTGCATTACACCCTTGGTTAGGTGTTAATTATCAGGTTTCATTTACTTGTGATCATAAAAAAGATTATTTATATTCTTTTGGCATCCATTTAATTTCTGGAAGAATTATTGAAGATTTTCATCCAAAACTTGAAAAAATTCAATTCAACTCTAAAATACCTGATTTTTGCTATTCCATGTCACCTTTGATTAAACCAATAAGTGGTTTAAATCGAATGGAACAATTGCTTCGAAACATAATTGAAAAAGAAGATACGGTATGGGCTGAAGAAGCAAGGAATAGATGGCAACATGATTTAGATTTATTAAATCAATTTTATGAAGCTGATGAAGAAAAACCTGAAAATTATCATGTAGAATTCAATGCGCTTAAAGAACTTTACGAACCAATTATTCATGTTGATGCTATTAATGGTGGGCTTTTTTATCTATCACCTAACACAATGAATAAGTTAAGTTAATGGCATTTAAGTGAAGATTAGGTATTGAGGGAAATCTAAATAAGATTGTTCCTCATTCCTTTTCTTCCTGTTGCAAAAAAATAAAGACTGACTTCTTTAATTGAAATCAGTCTTATTAACTAGATACTTTTCTTTTCTTTGTCTTTTCGATTTTGAACTTTTTTCATTAATAAAGCTAAACTTAATGGTAACATTCCAAACATGTTAGTAGAAAATGGGGCCTTCAACTCTTCTTTTTCTTGTTTTATTGAATCACGTTTCTCTTTTGGTTGATCGATATAATTAATAAATTGTTCTGTCATATATTTTACATAATCATTTGTTTTCAATAGAAATCACCTTACTTTCTTATCACTTATTTCTACTATCTCCTCCTTTTGAATAATTTAAACAGTCAATGATTTCCATGGCAATTTCAATTGGTGTTAAATTATTCGTAGAAATTTCATAATCTGCTTTTTTATATTGTGATTCTCTCTTTTGAAACAGCTCCGTTAGTTCTTCAATCGTCCGATTTACAGCATTTGGTCGGTTAGAATCCAAATGAATTCTTTCGTATATTATTTCAATTGGAGTTTCAAGATAAATTATTTTGCCAGTTTCTTTCATATATCCAATGTTTTCATCACGAAGAATGACTCCACCACCTGTTGAAGTGATCATTTTTTTTGATGGTAAATTTTTTAATACTTGTGTTTCTATATCGCGAAAACCGCTTTCACCAAACTCATTAAACAATTCTGGTATGCTTTTGCCTGTTTGAGAAACTATTTCCTCGTCTAAATCAATAAATTTTTTGTTTACTCTTTTAGCTAATTCCTTTCCCACAGTCGTCTTACCACACCCCATAAATCCTACTAAATAAATTGATTCCATTTCATCCTCCAACTTAATCGATCCAATCCGATACGTGATTTGTACTTTTTTTATATTTAAATTGAACTACATATTTTTTTATTTTTGAATTACTACTAGTTAAAGTTACATGATATACATCATTTGTAACTAAATAAGTATTCAATATAATTTTTGTATTATTATAATACTTTACTGTATTTCCTTGAAGTGGTAAATTACCATGCTTTAAATCGTAAATTGCTTGTGAATGTACACGGTCTAGTTTGTTTTGATATCTCGTATACGAATAAAAGGTATTGAACGAATGAAATATATCTATTTGTATTAGAAAAAAAATTAGTAAAATATTTATCATAAAGATCGTGTAAGGTAAATATACTCCATTTTCACCAAGCATTTTAAATTTAATTAATAAACAATCGAATCGTTTTTTCATAAGTTCCACCATTTAAATCGATTATCTTTACTAGGATTTGCCTTTCGCTTATTTGTTCAAACTTTATATCCCTTATATTCTGAAGTACAATTTCATGACCTAATCCAAGCCTTTGTCGTCGAATAATCGTTGCATATTTTCGATAACTAGTCGAAACTTGATTAAACTCTTCAAAGAGTAGAAGTTCGGAATGAACTGTAAAACTTATACTTTTGTTTGCCTCTTTTTGGACTTCTTTTATAAAATTATCTAATTCTAACCTATTTACGGATTCATAGCTGTAATTTCGTTTAACAAAGCTTTTTATACTTGAAGTAGAGATAGAAATAATCATTAAAAATAAAACAAGTGAAAAAAGTGTTTCTAGTAAAGTAAAGCCTTTTTCATTCTGTAATTTCTTCACATATTTCACTTTCCTTTTTTCGATCAGTCCAAGTAACACAAATCGAATTAAAATTATTTCTAGCGTTTATTTTTATTAAAAATTCTCTACCATTCTTTGTATAGAAACCCTCTTTAAAATCTTCTCTGTTCATAAAATAAAGATGAACCATATCTGTTAATAAGTCATCTGCCATATTGCTAATCGTTATCTTATCTTTTGTTTGTAAAAATAATGACATTGAAGGAACAATCATAATACAAAAAATAATTAGTAAGTTTAAAGAAATAACTGCCTCAATAAATGTAAATCCTTTTTCATTTCCGATCATATTTAAATCGACCACTTCCTAAGTAAAAAGTAACGATATATTCAGCTTTTTTATATTTAATTGAAATCGTTCCTGAGCTAGAGATATTACCGTCGGAGTTAAATCTTAACGGAGGTTTTAAAGTAAGGTTAGTTATACTAATTGATTTGTCAAAATTTCGAACGACTACAGGGGGATTTAGTAAATTATCTTCTATTTCATATTTATTTTGATAAAAGATGATCCTAGTAGGAATTTGTTTTATTATTGCGTTCCTTTGCGCAAGAAAAATATCATTTTGAAGCATTTGAATAAATAATGTTACCTTTTGTTCATCTTCAATCTTCCTAACTTGATTGATCGGTAAAATCAATAACATTATCATTATTGAAAGGACTAATAACATCTCTACAAATGTAAAACCATACGAATTATCCAACCTTTTTTTAAGGTATAGATACTGATCCAGTTGCTTTGTCATACGATAATTCAACTTTATTATTGCATTTATATGATGTTATATAGCCCTGTTCTTTTAAGACTGATAAACTCTCAGGTAATTGTTCATTTTCTAATCGATATGATTCAACACTTGACTGTACCATTTTTTGAAGTGCAGAACATCCTTTCGTTTGAATGGTCTGTTGCTGTTTTCCTAAATTTGGTATCACTAGTAATAAAAGAAGTGAAATGATAAATAAAACAATTAACATTTCAATTAAAGTAAAACCTTTTTCATTCAAAATTAACTCCTCCTAGATATTGTTCATCAATTGAAACATCGGAAACAGGATGGCTATATACAGTGATAGAATGCTTGATGAAATTAGGATTAATATAATCGGTTGAATGATCCTCATCGATCGGTGAAAGTAAGTTTCAATACTCTCCTTTAAATAATCAGCATAATCAGCAAGTTCTTTACTTAGCGTACTATTGTTCATGCCATGTTCAATCACAAATATAATATCTCTATGGAATGCACGTTCATTTTTAAATCCTTCTTGCATTGAAATTCCGTTTAAAATTTGATTGTAGAAAACTACTGCTTTTTCTTTTATAAATGTCCTACTATCATTATTCTGCATTGTTTTTAGTGCATCAACTATAGGAAAACCAGCATGTAATAATATACTTAACTGCATTGAAAATTCATAAGTATTCATTGTAATTAAATAGTTCCTAACTAACGGGATTTGAATTAATTTATTCATCCGCTCGATTGAATTTAATTTATTAATTGCAAATAAGTATCCGTAGGCGGTCAATCCAATTAAGAAAAGAGAAGAGAACATAATTGAAGGTAATCTTTTTATAACTTGTAGATAGATGAAAATAAAAGAGTTCTGATTAGAATTGAATGTTGAAAAAAGCATTTCATATTGAGGAATGATTATATTTCTAAACAAAAACAAAATTAGCAATAATATTGTGATTAAAAAAATAGGATATCCCATGATTTTTCTTATGTAAGCTCTATGTTGAATCTTTTTTGTAAGCATATAACTGCCTTCACCTAGCGCTAAGGACAAATCACCATGCTTTTCTGCATAATATAAGTATACGAGTACATCTTGATGAAGACCAAGTATATTAGCAAAATCGATGAATGATCCTCCTTCCACCAATGCTATTTTAGCTTTATAAATCACTTCTTTTAGGTCATCTGGGAATTGAATCGTTAAGAATTCAATTGCTTGAATTAGAGGATAACCTTTTTGTAAAAGTTCTCCTAAAATTTTTAATAGCTTAGCCTGTTCAATATAAGTTAATTTTCTTTTATTAAAAAATTTACCCATAGATTATACTTCGGCCCAAATGTTTGTTATCAATAAAACCTAATGCATATCCTTTAATGAGCTGACTATTTAAAGTTGATAATTGAACTTCTTCTTGTATCCCTCTAAATTCATTAATAACCGAATTTAGAGCATTACCATAAAGCAATTCATATACCCCTAATCTTCTGTGATTCCGATTTACAAAACAATTTGGTTCACATTCCCCTTCACAAAAACGGCATTTTATTGGAACTAATCTTTGAGAAACAATAGCAACCATTGCCTGAAATAATTCCTCCTTTGGAATTCCAAGTTCTAACATTCGATATAATGCACCTTTTGTGTTATTAGAATGAATTGTCGTTAATACTAAATGACCCGTCAATGCTGCCCGAACGGCAATTTTCGCAGTCTCTTCATCCCTAATCTCTCCTACCATTACGATATCTGGATCAGATCGAAGAATCGCTTTTAATCCAGTTGCATAGGTTAAGCCTGCTTTTTCATTAACTTGGACTTGAAAATATTCATCTGATTTCCTTTCTATCGGATCCTCTAACGTGATGATATTTCTTGCTATGTCTTTTTTAGCTGATTGTAATAAGGAATAAAGCGTTGTTGTTTTCCCGCAGCCTGTTGGACCTGTAAACATCATTAACCCATGTGAATGATGTAATAAAGACAAAAGCTTACGAGTTGTAGATGGGAATAAGGAAAGACTTTCTATTGGAGCGATTTTTTGTTGGGGATGAATACGAATAACCATAGACTCATCAATAATGGTTGGTAAAGTGGCTAAGCGAAGTGATAATAAAATTTCATTAATGTTAACAACCAAAATACCAGTCTGTGGCCGTCTAATTTCTCCTATATCCATACTTCCTAAAAACTTCAAATGCATGATGATCCTCTTGGACTTCTCTTTATTTATTCGTTGAATAAGTTTCAATTCACCATCAACACGAAAAAAAATTTGTACCTCATCCTCTTTTGGTAATAAATGAATATCCGATGCCCCAAAATGGCAAGCTTTTTTTAGAAGTTCTTCGACCATTTTTTCTACTGATACCATTTTTAGTCCCCCTTTCTATACGAGCAATTATATTTTTGTTTTCCTCAGCTGCCAAATCATGAAAATGATGAAATTAATCAAAAATATTAAATTTAGCTAAAATTTATATACAAACTAAAGTTAATTTACCAAAATAACGTACAAGAAAATCAATTATATAAAATAAAATAAAAAGTATGTTTTCAAATCAATGTATAGAAAATCATTAAATAAGAAAAATAATATCAGATAGGGTTAATTTCATTATCTCTAGAATCAATTTAGAATTGTATTAATACATTGTTTACAATTGTAACTTTCTTATTTTATAATAATGAATGGGTAGAAATTTTTTATGGGGGGATTTAGGATGGATCGAATGTTCCGCGTTCTAGGATTCTGGACAGCTATATTTACGGTAATGTTCTTTGTTGGACATATGTCAGCAGCTGCACTTATTTTCGCATGTCAAACAGCATTTTTCGTAGTATTAGGCTATCTAAAGCTTTCTGAGCGTATGTACATCTATATCTTTGGCGCATACTTAACTGTGTTCTTTATTGGATTTACATATTATAGTACTTTCTTATTAGTACCAGGCTTTAGTGAATAATAGAAAAACCAGTCATTTGACTGGTTTTTTTATTTGTATTCATTTAATGAAATCAATTCATTCAACTTAGTAAGGTCGTTTGTTGACATACCTTTTGTTTGTAATAGCCATTGGAAGGAATCGCTTATTCCACCAGGCATAATTAAAGATTGTACGGCTCTATTTTGTTTATATTCACTTGAAAATGGATTTGACTGAGCATGCGGAATAAGCCAATTTAATATACCAAAATCTAAGATTGCATCTCTTTGGTTAGAAAAGTATAGATTTTCGATATGATTCAGTAATCCGAACTTTTTTAATTCATCCCAGTGAATATGAGTTGTAATGTCCATATGGCCTAAATTCTCTAGTATATTTGATTTCATTTCATGCTTATAATAACCGCGCAAACTTCCCTTCATTCGATGGGGTGCATCCCATTCTTCCCTCGTAAAACCATAATCAACAGTTAAAATAATTCCTTTACTAATTTTCGATTGTAAAAGGTTATAAACTTTTTCCATACCAACAGGGATTTCAACTCTTTGACCATTTTTTCCAACAAAATTGTATCTTCTTAGAAAATCACTGATTTCCCGATCTTGTATTTCAACGAGATTTTCTTTCAGATTATTTAGTTCATCAATTATAATTACTACCTCTTGCCATTCGTTTTGATTATATTCAACCACTCGAACAGGTAAAGCATCAAACAATTCATTTGAAAAAACCATTCCATTATTGATTTGCTCGATTTCTACTATATTTGAGAAGTATTTACAATTTAAATGGTTCGTCAATAATTCTTTTTGTAATTTACGATGATATTGGCTTGCATCAATTAGATAGTAATTTAAATTTTGATAAATTTCAGGCTCTTTTTTTTCACAGTACGAAAGAAAGGATGATGCGAATCTGCCATTTCCACCACCAACTTCGATAAAAAAAGGTTCGATTAGGTTATTCTTAACAAACCGACAAAATGATGCTGCAATTACTTCTCCATATACCGAACCTACTGAGCTTGTAGTATAGAAATCACCTTTTCGTCCAATTTTTTCATTTGCCATTTGATAATAACCATTTTCATGATCATAAAGAACTAACAAAATAAATTGTTCGTATGTAATAAAACCTTTTTTGCTGTTATTTATCGCATTCATTATTATGTTTTTCATCATATTACCTTATTATAAAAATGGATTATATCTTTTCTCATCACCAATCGTTGTAGTCTCTCCATGACCACTACATACAACGACATCATCAGGTAAAGAAAGTAACTTACCTTTTATACTTCTAATCAACTGCTCGTGATCCCCACCAGGTAAATCAGTTCGTCCGATGCTTCCTTCAAATAATGCATCACCAGAAAATACTGTCTTTATTTCTTTACAATAAAATGAAACACTTCCTGGAGAATGGCCTGGAGTTTCAAAAATTGAAAATAAGAAAGGACCAATTTCCATTTTACCTTCTTTTTCAATCAAGTGATCTGCTTCCCTTGCAAAAATTGATTGATTTCTCATAAATAATTCAGAACCATTTTTTTGTCCATCTGTTAACCAATCCGCTTCATATTTATGAATATAAACGGGTATATTATATTCATCACGCACATCATCAACAGCCCCAATATGATCAAAATGGGCGTGGGTTAAAAGAATTGCTAATGGCTTTAATTTATTTTCTTCAATAACATTAAAGATTACATGTGCTTCTTCGCCCGGATCAAAAATAACTGCTTCATTCATATCATTACTTAAGATATAACAATTAGTTTGTAATGGACCTAGTGGTAATTGTAAAACATTCATATTCATACCCTGCTTTCTTTTTTAATCTATATAATACTATATCATAATTTTGTTTTAGCACTTAATTTCAAATAGACAATTGTTCATAAAAGTTTTACAATAATAATGATGTGATAGCAAACAGGGGTTGCTTGAAGAAATTTATAGGGGGTTTACAATGGGTACAGTTATTATTTTTATACTAGTAGCTATTCTAAGTGTTCCTGCTTTATTAGGATCATTAAAGAAGAAGAACTTTTTAGCCGTTTTTTGGTCTGCCGCTACATTAGTTTTATTTGGTTGGTTTGCCATTATGACAATTTTACATAACGGTTATCCACCAGCGCACTTATAATATTTATTTATTGTGTAACGGACTATTTTCTACATATAGAAAACATGTTACTAAAATAAAAAAGCTGACAAAATTGTCAGCTTTTTTATTTTGAGACTGATTGGTTTTCTAAATTAAATAAAGACGCTAACAGTATTGGGAAAGTCTCTGAAAAAATGGATTCAAACATAGAGAGTGGCAATGGATTGATTCCTTTACCTAATTCAAGTGTAAATCCTGGTTTCCGAAAATCTTGTATATACCAATCCTTAAAACCTGCATGGCTATCAATTGTTTTTACTGCTTTATAGGGACTAATACTAGAAAAATAATTTGCATAGACTTCCGAGATAGGCGGTTCAAGATTGTCATAGCCCCAATAAAATTCTTTACCTTGAGTATGC
Organism: Bacillus sp. UNCCL81; assembly: GCF_900112535.1. Lineage (NCBI taxonomy): Bacteria > Bacillati > Bacillota > Bacilli > Caryophanales > Bacillaceae > Bacillus > Bacillus sp. UNCCL81. Next base: position 107,067 of record NZ_FOMF01000011.1, read on the forward strand.
AAAGCCAAAATAAGATCAAACTTCCTTTCAATTGCTAAATTACTCATTGCGATTGTTTCTGGTTCAGTTAATGGAGCATCTCCTGGGTAGTCTCTAGGAGAGAATGTTTTTTGTTTCTTTCTTTCTTTTTCAACCTCCCACTGTGCAGGAAATTGATTGTTTAAATCAACCCCTCTTATATTTGCTTTCCATCCAGTAAAACCATCATTTCCTTCGTTAATTTTATGAACAAATTCCATATAATCACTTTGTTCAACAGTTCCATTTATAACTAAATTTACCCCATCGGGATTAACCATAGGGACAATCGACAAAGTATTTTCATTTAATAAAGCTACTAATTCTTTATGAAATGGAGACTCTTCAGTTGTTAAAGTGTTACATATCCAAAAAAGCATTTTCATGATTACACATGTTGTAATCCATTCATTTGCATGAAACGAACCATTCCAATGTACCTTTCTATGTCCATTTCCAATTTGAATCTCATATATAGGCTGATATAAAACGCTGTGTCCAATCGTATTTAAACGAAGAAAAGGAAATTCTTGTACTAGTAAACTAATATCATTTGAAAGTTCATTAAAATCGTATCTTCTTGGATGAAAGGATAAAGGCCGATTGTTTTTATACAAAATTTTCACCTCATCAATTATTTTCTAGTTAATTGTATGTAATTAAAATATAGAAAAGCACTTTCGATTAGGAAGTGCTTTATTTAACGATTTAACAAGTCATATTAAATTATTAAAGCTTCGTGGGTTTCAGGCTCTTGTGGGATTAAGAGCTTGGCTAATAGATGGGAATAAAAGACTTGCAGGACAAATGTGGTAAGGTAGCTACAAAATCTTCGCTACACTTAAAGGTGAGCATCAAGTAGTCGAAAGTAACAAGATCAAGATATTACTTTCTTATATGATAAATTACTTTTTCTGTAAAAAGAAAAAGCACTCCCATTAAGGAAGTGCTTTTCATGTTTATTCAAACTTCGTATCAGCTTTTTTGTATTTAACTTCATAGAAACGAAGTAAATCTTTATAAATAATTGAGTTTGAATACTCAAGTGATTTATTTGCTTTTGCTAAGTCTTCTTTAGGTGGTTTTTGTCCTTTTAATTCTTCACCAGTATTTGGATCATACATCTTCTCACCAGTGTAAATATATTTATCAGTAACAATTGTACCATCACGGAAAACTACAAAGTTTTTGTGTTTAGGAGAGAATATATCATTACCAAAGTTGATAGATGTTTTATTTGGATCTTCACCTAATAAGTTTAAAATTGTCGGTTTAACATCAATTTGACCTGCAACTTTATGAATTGTTTCACCCTTAGTTTGTCCAGGTACGTGGATAAAGAAAGGTACTTTTTGTAATTTAACATGTTCTGCAGGTGTAATATCTTGTCCTAATACTTCACTCATTGCACGGTTATGGTTTTCAGAAATACCATAGTGGTCACCATACATTACAATGATTGTATTATTATATAAACCTTTTGCTTTCATTTCTTCAATGAAATGTTTAATTGATTCATCTAAATAGCGTACTGTTGTTACATAATTATCAACAGTCTGGTCTCCAGTTTTTAAACGTGGAATCATTAAATCCTCATCATTTAATTCGAATGGATAATGGTTAGTTAGTGTAATCATACGGTTGTAGAACGGTTTAGGCTCTGCTACCATTTTATCTACTGCTTGTTCAACGAAATATTTATCTTTTAGTCCCCAGCCAATTGAAGTAGCTGCAGATACTTTAAAGTCAACTTCATTATAATAACGATCGTAACCTAGACTAGGATACATCATGTCACGGTTCCAGAACGATTTATTATTTGAATGCATTACTGAAGTGTAATAATTTTGATCCTGTTTAAGGATTGCTGGTGTTGCAGTAAACGTATTACCACTGTTTGTAAAGTAAACAGCACCACGATCTAGTGGGAATAAACTATTATCAATTAAGAATTCAGCATCAGATGTTTTACCTTGTCCAGTTTGGTGGTAAAAATTATCAAAATAATAACTTTCTTTTGTAAATTTATTTAAGAAAGGAGTAATTTCTTGTCCATTAATTTTTCGTCCAATTACGAAATTTTGTAATGATTCTAATGAAACTACTACTACGTTTTTACCTTTATATTTACCATGTAATTGTGCATTCACACCTGTATCGTTAGCACGAATAAAGTTTTCGATTCCTGCTAATTCACTATCATCAGCCATCGCTTTTTGAGCAGATGTTTTTGATTGAATAACCATATCATATAAATGATAATTGTATAATCCTAAGAATTTAACAATGTATTCTCTATCAAAAGAACGTGTTAATAATTGTGGGCGTTCAGTTTCTGCTAATCCAAGGTTAACTAAGAAAATAGCAACCGCTACTAAGAAATAAGCTGTTCTAGCTTTCCCTTTAATGTTACCAGTAGTAAAGAATTTTTTACCCCAGAAATAATTAACCGCAATTAAGATAAAAATATCAGAAAAAGCTAAGATTGTTTTATAGCTGATCATTGCTTTAACACTTGAACCTAAATCCCCAAAGTTTCGAGTCATAAATAAAACTGGAATCGTTACGAAATCGTCAAAGAATGAATAATAAGCTGTATCAGCTACTAAAATAAAGGACATGATTATAGTAATCCAAATAACCGCTCTATTTCGTTTTGGTCCTTTTGCAAAAAGAGCTATACCTATAAATATTAATAATGAAGATATAGGAGCAATTATTAAGATAAATTCTTGCATTGAATTTTCAATTTCTAAATCAAAATAAAATTGGCTTAGAATAGTTGCTTTAATCCATAAAAGGAATACAGCAAGTAACGGGAATCCAAAGTTTTTAATAAACTTTTTCCACATATTCTGTTCCTCCTCTTTTTTAGACTATTAATCTATTTTATCTATTATAAAAAAATGTTTGTCATTTCACATATCTATTTTATTGGCATTTAAATACCAAGAATTTTTAAAATAATTCATACAATTATTAGCTACTAAATGTATGAATCTAAAATTTTATTTGACGTTACCTTAGTTTTTTTTCTAACGTCATTCAATTTATCATAAACTAGTTCCGCCGTCAAATAACTAATTTTTTTTTCAATTCAATACTATAAACATAATAAGGTACTTCAATTAGAAGTACCTTAAATTTAAGTTAAATTTCATTAGTAATAAATTTTTTTACTAAATATGCTGCTCCAATTGCTCCTGCATCGTTCCCTAACTTGGCAATTGAAAGTTTTGTCGAATCTCGTACTGTTGTGAAAGCAAATTCGTCAAAATATTTCTTTAGAGGTTTTAATAACAGTTCACCTGCATTTGATACTCCGCCGCCAATAATGATGTTTTCAGGATTTAACGTATTTCCAACTCCAGCTAATACTAAAGCAAGATATCTCATTACATGATTAACGATTTCTTCTGCAACTTCATCACCATTTGAATAAGCTTCAAAAACATCCTTTGCTGTAATTGGTGAATCATTCGACATTTCTTTTAAAACTGTCTCTTTTGTCGTATTTTGTAATTTCTCGTTTGCTATTCTTGCAATTCCTGTAGCTGAAGAAATTGTTTCTAAGCATCCCGTTTTTCCACAGTTACATAATACTCCATTTTCAAGTTGTACTGTTATATGGCCAATTTCACCCGCAGATCCACTAATTCCATGTGCAACGTCCCCGTTTACAATTACGCCTCCACCGACTCCTGTTCCAAGCGTAACCATTACTACATCTTTTGCTCCATTCCCAGCACCTTTCCACATTTCTCCAACAGCTGCGATATTTGCATCATTATCGACAATTACTGGAATACCTGATTCCTTTTCTAGAATGTCCTTTAAAGGAAAATTAACCCATCCTAAATTTACGGCTGCAAATATAAGTCCATCTTCTAATCGAACCGAACCTGGAGCTCCAATACCAATTCCAGCGATATCTTCCTTTGTTTTATCCATCTGTTTAAGCTTGTCTTCAATTGCAATTGTAATTGTTTTAGGAATATGCTTACCACTATCAGATTTATCTGTTGGTACTTCCCATTTATCGATGAATTCCCCGTTATTTGTTAATAATGCCAATTTAATGCTTGTACCACCTAAATCTACACCAACAATCATTTTAGCCATAATGCCTTCTCCCTCCGCAGTGAAATCGTTTGCAATAAATTCTAAAAAAAACGATTTCTTCAAACCGTTTTATTTTTTATTTCATCCATCTCTTTTTTTAAGATCATGGTAGCAATTTGTAAATCTTTACTTTCAAGTATATTCGCTAAAAATAATTCTTTTAGCTCATCTTGCATTAACATCAAGTCAGCTAATCGATCACCTGTATAAATAAAGGTGCCATAACTCTTTAGAAATTGTTGAATATCATATACGGATTTCATACTTAACTCCTATTATTTTATCTTTCTAAACATGTAATAAGTATAAGTTGGAAACGATTACTCGTCAATGTGAAATACCAAACAAACCATATATTTTGTAGGCATTTATAATTATTTTTTAGGCTTCATTACTTCTTCTAAAGCTAAATCATTCTTATATAAATATGTAGCGTATTTTATCCCGAGATATCTTATATGCCATGGTTCATAATTGTATTCAGTAATATCTACTTTGTCCTCTGGATAACGAATGATAAATCCAAATTCATGTGCATGGTCTGCAAGCCAAGTACCTTCTTTCGTTTCTCCAAATCCTTGTTCAAGCTTGTTACCGAAGTTTGGAGATGATACATCTATTGATAAACCAGTTTGATGTTCGCTTGTACCAGGAACTGCACTAAAAGATTGAGTCCAATCTTCACCATGAATTTGTACATAATAATTATATAAGCTTTTTTGTCGATCAAAAGAGCGATATGCGGAAACTGGAGTAAGCTTTATGCCATCTGCTTCAGCTCTTTCAAATAATTTTTCTAAAGCATGAGCTGCCTCTTTCCTCATTAATGTCTTATCTTTATTTACTCCATGTAAAGGAACGACCGGGTAAACTAAATCAGGGGGTTCATACCCATCTGGTAGCTTTCTTTCTTTATTAACTAATACTAAATTAGATGTAGGATTCGTTACAGCTAATAATCCATTCTCGGCTTCGATCGCTGTATCATCGTAATTAGGAAATTTTATCGAAGTTTCTTTAGGCTTTCTTAGATGATTAATAAAAAATTCTTGGTTTCCAAAAAATAGAGCTAGTCCAATAATGAATATTACGATTAATACCCATGCGTACTTACTATTTATTTTTTTCAAAATTACCTCCTTAATTCTTTTTGTTACTTTTACAATATAAAAAGTTGGCATATTTTTCAAATAATCTATACAATAAGACCTCTTTCAAATAGAAAGAGGTCTTGTTGTCTAATTTATAAAACAGGTGCCATTGTTTTTCTTAATGTTTCTACAGAGTTTTTAAACTGACGTTGCTCTAATTCATTTAAATCTAGTTCAACAACTTCTCGAATTCCACCACGATTAATTACTGCTGGAACGCCAATGTATATATCGTGTTCTCCATATTGTCCATCTAAATATGCAGAAACCGTAATAATACTATTTTCATTTTTTAGAATCGCTTTCGTTAATCTTACTAAGCCCATTCCAATTCCATAGTATGTTGCACCTTTTTTCTTTATAATGTGATATGCTGCGTCACGTGTATTTAAAAAGATTTCATCAAGCTCTCTTTGGCTGTATTTTGGATTTTTCTTTAATACATGGTGTACTGGTGAAGTACCAACATTTGTTTTAGACCAAACTGGTAGTTCGCTATCACCATGTTCACCGATAATATAACCATGGATATTTCTTGCGTCAACATTAAAATAATCACCAAGCATATATCTAAAACGTGCAGTATCTAAACTAGTACCAGATCCGATTACTCTTTCTTTTGGCAATCCTGAAAATTTCCAAGTCGCATAAGTTAAAATATCTACTGGATTTGTAGCAATTAAAAAGATACCGTCAAATCCTGAAGCCATAATGTCTCCAACGATTCCTTTAAAGATAGCACAATTTTTTGCAACTAAATCTAAGCGAGTTTCTCCAGGCTTTTGAGCTGCTCCAGCTGTAATGACGACTAAACTCGCATCCTTACAATCACTGTAATCTCCAGCCCAAATTTTTGTTCGAGAATCTACAAAAGGCAGGCAATGACTTAAATCCATTGCGTCCCCTTCCGCTTTATCTTTATTTAAATCAATCATAACTAGTTCTTCGGCAACACCTTTATTTAACATACCAAAAGCATAACTAGCTCCAACTGCTCCTGTTCCGATAAGTGCGACACGATTTATTTCTTTGTGTAACATAATATCCACCTCATTTGTGTAATTAAAGTGTAAGTAACTGGGACTTCTATATTATATATGTATTTTCACTCAAAGTTTGTGAAACTTTTTACAAATTTGTTACAATATTAGTCCAATACAAATTTAAATTTTTTACAACAAGAATCTAATTCTGTCTTTACCTATTTTCAAACAAATCGTGTCGCATTATTCACTTATTAAATCGCTTCTATTATTCTTGATTCCGTTAAAACCAACGGCATCTTAATGTCATGTTTTTCTGTTGGTAATTCATCAATAATTTGAATGTCATAAGCTAAGGCTAAGAGTTGTTTATTATAATCTTCTAAGTAGCGATCATAATAACCACCACCATATCCTAGTCGTTCACCATTTTTTGTATATGCTACTCCAGGAACAATTATTAGATCAATACGTTCTTTTCTTATTTCCTCGCATTTTTCTTCGATCGGCTCTTGTATTCCAAAATAACCTTTCTTTAAATCATCAAATGAATTGATTTTGTAAAAATGCATTTTTCTAGTCTCATGGTTGCATTTAGGGACAACAACTGATTTATTCATTTTCCAACAAGCAGTGATTAAGTACTTAGTATTTATTTCATGCTCCATCGGCATCGTTGTTGCTATTATGTCTGCACTCTTCATTTGTTCAGTATTTAATAATTTATCTATAATTTGTTTCGACTTTTCGTCTCTTTCCGAAACTGAAATATTTTTCAAGTTTTTCATCATAGAATTTCTAATTTCTTTTTTTTCCATAATATTGGCCTCCTTAGGTCAGAATCGAGTTTTCTAAAGTAAGTTTTACTGATATGTATTCTAATTAAAATTATAAGTATTTAAATATAAAAAAACAGTAGGAAAATTCCTACTGTTTACTTTGTTTCGCGATGAACTGTAACTTTTTTAAGTCTTGGGCAATATTTTTTAAGCTCAAGACGGTCTGGGTTATTACGTTTATTTTTAGTAGTGATGTAGTTACGATCTCCGCATTCTGTACATGCTAATGTAATATTTACGCGCATTTTATTTTCCCTCCTGACATAGTGACATAATCAGACTTGTATATAATAACATTCTTTCGCGATAATTTCCATAGTTTTTATTGATTCAATGTATTTCTTTTGATATTTTTTTTATTGAATTATGTACAAACTTATTCTCATAATTCAGAGTATATTTTTGAAAGACAGCTTGATGATGTAATACACTGCCTGAATCGATTCGAATATTAGAACTAATCGACACATATGGGCCAATTACACAGTTCTCTTCAATCGTAACATCATTTCCAATAATAACGGGAGAAACAATCTTAACATTATTATTTATCGTTACATGCTCACCTAGAAAGATTCTCGGTAATATTTGAACAGCAGGAATAGGTAAGTTTAATTTCTCTTCAATCCAATCTACGTTTAGCTTCGCAAATCTTCTAGGTGTTCCATAATCAATCCAGTAACCTTTTAAATGAAAAGCATTTAAATAGATATTATTTTTCAACATTAATGGAATCAGATCATTACTAATGTCAAAATAACGATTTTCTGGAATTAGATATAATAATTCAGGATTTATAATATAAATTCCAGTATTAACTAATTTACTAATTTCACTACCTTCATTCGGCTTTTCTATAAAATCGATTATTTGTCCATTTTTTACTTTTACATTTCCGTATGAACCACACTTGTCAACTTGTTTTACAATCATAGAAAATTTACTTTTACTTTCTAAATGAGTTTTTAATGCATCTCTAATATCACCGTCAAATAAAATATCACCATTCACTAATAGAAAAGGTTCATGAAGAAAATGCTTAGATAGTCTTAAACAACCAGCAGACCCTAAACTTTTTTCTTCTATAATATAATCAATTGAAACATTTTTTAATTTCATTGCATTGATCGTCTCGATTATAGCTTGGGACATATAATGAAGCTGAATAATAAATTCATTAAACCCAAGTCTAGTTAAATGTAATATTAAATGCTCAATTGCCGCTCTATTTGCGATTGGTAATAGTGGCTTAGGAATGTTGTTAGTAATTGGTAAAAGCCTTTGACCGTATCCTCCAGCTAAAATAACAACCTTCATTTATTACCACCTCAATATCTTATACTAGTTAAAGAAGTATGCTTAATATTACATAAATATGACAAAAGGGCATTCAGGTAAATTTTGTCTGAACACCCTTTTATCTTATTTGACTGTTTTATTGATTTAATAAATAATGTTTCCCTTTAACTAAATAATAAATATTCTCTGCAATATTTGTTGCATAATCTGCAATTCTTTCAAGATATCTACAAATAAATGCCATTTGCATGATATTAGATACATGCTCAGGAGAATCTGCAATGCTTGACATTAGTGTTCTAACAGTTGTTCCATATAATTCATCAACAATATCGTCAATTTCACCAATCTCTTTAGCTGCTTGTAAATCCTCTGTACGATATGCTTCTGAAGCTTTTGTTAACATGTCTAAGCCAAGTTCATGCATTTTTTCTATATTCTCTAATGGTAAGTTTTCTTGACGACTACGAATACGAATTGTCGATTTTGCAATATTTACTGCATAATCTGCAACTCGTTCAAGATCATGAGCAATCTTGATAGCAGTTAAATTTCTTCTTAAGTCGACAGCAACTGGTTGTTGTCTTGTAATAATGACTAAAATTAATTCATTTACTTCTTTTTCTAATTTATTGATGCGATCATCTTCGTCAATTACTTCTAAAGCTAGTTCAATATTTTCAGTACGAAATGCCTCCATACTTTTAATGACTGCTTTTTTTGTTTTCTCAGCTAATTCGATAATCATTTCTTGTAATGATTTTAAGTCTGCTTCAAATTGATTTCTCATCTCTTTTTACCTGTTCCCTTCTATTATCCGAATCGTCCAGTAATGTAGTCTTCAGTACGTTTATCTTTAGGTGTTGAGAACAGTTTATTTGTATCTGAGAACTCAACTACTTCACCGCTTAAAAAGAAAGCAGTTTTATCAGAAACACGAGCTGCTTGTTGCATATTATGCGTAACAATAATAATACTAAAATCTTTCTTTAAATCATGAATTAACTCTTCAACTTTTAATGTTGAAATAGGATCTAGCGCTGACGTTGGCTCATCCATCAAAATGACATCTGGCTCGATTGCTAAACAGCGTGCGATACATAAACGTTGTTGTTGCCCTCCTGATAGACCAAAAGCATTCTCATGTAAACGATCTTTAACCTCATCCCAAATTGCTGCGCCTTTTAAACTTTTTTCAACAATCTGATTTAATGTGGCTTTGTCTTTAATACCATGTATTTTTGGTCCATATGCAACGTTTTCCCAAATTGATTTAGGGAATACATTTGGTTTTTGGAATACCATTCCTACGCGTGTTCTTAATTCTTCTACAGGATAGTTTTTATCGAAAATATCTTGTTCGCGGTAAAGAATCTTCCCTTCTGTTCGAACTGTAGGAACTAACTCAACCATACGATTTAACGTTTTTAAGTAAGTTGATTTACCACAACCACTAGGTCCAATAATCGCAGTAACTTCATTCTCATAAATACTTAAATTTATATTTTTTAATGCTTTATCTTGTCCATACCATAAATTTAAATCTTGAGTATCATATACAATTGATTTTTTCACGTTTGTATTTGTCTCTTCAAGGTCATCATTTTTAATAATATTCTCTCTATTTAATGTCATTGTCATAACTTTCGATCCCCTCTCATCCTAAAGGAAGCTTTCTATTTTTGATATATAAAATATTAACTAAACAATAGATAAACTTTATAATCGTTAAAATTCATTAGTACTTACATGAATAATCATATTCTCAAACTATTAAACCTGTTTTAACCGAATGTAAAGATTATGTAAATACGTTCAGAATGTGCAGGAGGGGTGTAGAAAAGGAGATTTCCAAATAAAAAAGAGAAGGGTTTAATCCCTTCTCTTCTTATTGATTTTTATTTTGAGTATCTTGGTTATCTTGACTATTTTGATTGTCTTGATTATCTAAAACGTCTTTTGGTTCGTCATTATAAATTGATTGTCTTTCTTTTTTCAATTTAAAATATTCATCCATAATATCTCGGCCAATGTATTTATTTACTGGCGCTTGGTCAGTTTGTAACCAAGGAACTACTACTACAAAGGCAACTTCAGGATCGTCATATGGAGCATAACCCATTAATGTCTCATTATAAGTTTTTACAGGCCCATTGTATTTTTTACGATCTGGACCATCGTATACCGATTGGGCTGTACCTGTTTTACCGGCTATTTTATAGTCTACGCCTATGAAGTATTTGTGAGCAGTACCACCAGTCTCATTATAGACTTTGATCAAACCTTGTTTAACATGATCGATGTATGATTGTTTCATATCGATTCGATTTAATACTTTTGGTTTTACTTCTGTTCTAATAACACCAGTATCTTCACCTATAGAAGGCTGTCTTATTTCTTTTGCAACATGCGGTTGAATTCTATAACCGCCATTAGCGATTGTAGATACATATTGAGCTAATTGAAGTGGCGTATAAGTATCATACTGCCCGATCGCCATATCTAGAAGGAAACCTGGACTTTTGTCTACACCTTTAAATCCAATTGCTTCATTTGGTAAATCAATTCCCGTTTTAACACCAAGTCCGAATTGACTGAAACTATTTCTGAATGTATCAAATGCTTTTACGTCGATATCTAAAGGCTTATTCTCTACGTAATGTGCATGTCCAATGGCCATAGCCGTTCGGAACATATAAACGTTTGATGAATACTTTAGTGCATCTAAATCATTAATCCATCCGAAGTTTTTATATGACGCTTTTACTGGTGTACTTGCAATTTTAATCGGTGTATCGAATTGCCTTTGACCTGGAGTAATTGCCCCTGTTTGATAACCAGTTAAAAGAGTTGCACCTTTTACTGTTGAACCCATCTCATAAGATGAAGTAAGATTTCCTGTTGCGTAGTCGACAACTTTATTTTTGCCTGTCTTTTTGTCTTTAACAATTTGCTTTCCTGACATAGCTAAAATTTCACCCGTTTTTGGGTTAATCATCGTAACAAATGCTCTGTCTAAATATCGACCATTTGACGTTGCTTTTGCTTGTAAAAGCCTATCTTTAATTATTTCATCAACCTTACCTTGAAGTTCCATATCAATTGATAGTACTAAATCACTTCCAGGTTCCCCTTCTGTAATCACTTTCGTATCAACAACATTTCCATTCGAATCAATAACATTTTGTGCCTTACCTTTTGTACCACGTAAAACATCTTCATATTGCTTTTCAATATAACTTTTTCCAACTCGATCATTACGGTCATAACCACGCGCTAAATAATAATCGACATTTTGAGCAGGTAATCCTTCTTTTTCAGAAGTAATATTACCTAAAATTGTTCGGAACGTATCACCATAAACATATTTTCTTTCCCAATTTGTCGTTACATCCACACCTGGAAGCTGGTCCAAATGTTCACTAACTGTTGCATATTCTTTTTCAGTAACTCCCTCACTTTTAATTGTTTGTGGAGTTAGTGCATAACCAGCACTCATTTGCTTGTAAATTGCAAGGATCTGTAAGTCATTTGCACTAAGTGAATTAATATTAGCTGCTGTGATTTTATCAAGCTGTAAATTATAGTAAGCTTTATTGTAAGCAGCGTCATCATCTTTATTTTGAGCTTTTAATGTTTTATCTTCTTCTTTTGATACTAATTTTTTTGCATCTTCAGGATTTGTTAATAACCAATAATCTTTTTTATCTCGTTCAGTTATTTTATTAGTTGGCATCTTTAGGTAACTTTTTAACTTTGTAGCCATTGTTAATAACTCACCTGAAGTTGTCCCTTTTTTTCTTGTATACGTAATTGTACGTAAAGGCGTATTATCTACGACAACCTTTCCGTTACGATCTAAAATTTTCCCCCTTGGTACAGCTTGATCGACCGTCATATTTTCTGTACGCTCTAATTCTAATTTATAGTCTTCACCTTTAACAATTTGTACGACACCTAATCTTAGAATTAAAAAAGAAAATAAGACAAACACAAGAAAAAATAGTGTATTCAGTCGTGTTGGTAATGTAATTTTATATTTCTTAGGCTTATTCATTTTTTCTCCTCTTTTTTCTACAATTACTAATTCTACATATAAATATTTTAATGATTTGGAAAAGGAATCACTGCTTAGTTTTTGACAATTTAATGACAATACTTAAGCATGCTTATATTCTAATTTCCTCATTACGAAATAGACCAAAAAGTGTCCTGCACCAAATAAACACATTAATAATGGAATAACTTGTTCGGGTTGGAATAGTGATGTACACACAATGAAGACGGCAATAGAAAACATTCTACCGCTATTTAAATACACTTCACGTATGACGATATATTCCACTCTGTATTCCCTGGCCTTATACGATTTTCCTATTATATCATATGTTAAAGATAAGTAAGGTACTAAAATGATTGGATATGCTAAAGAAATTATTGCACCGTAAATAATTAATAAAGGAAACGAAACTTTAAAAGCGATTACAAAAACGGCGCAAAATAGTAAAAAACCACCAATAAACATAGCTTTCATTCTAAAATTTTCTTTTATTATTCTTGTAACAATATAATAGGTAATAAAACTAATTAACGATGTAATTAATCCGTATTTCCCTAAAGCAAATTCACTTCCAGTTGATAAGAAAATATAAATTGAAATAACAAACATAAAAATCCCTTCACGAATCCCCTGAAAGAAATTAGCATAAGTTACTTTCCGCCAATTTTCATTTAATTTTCTTTCCTGAATGACACGCTTAATATTGAACTCACTATCAAGTTCCCGTCTAACTAAGAAGCAACTTAAGACCACTGCACATATAAATAAAATAACAGCAGCAAGAAACACAAAATGATAACCTTTATTTCCAATCATTGAAGAAATAATTGCTCCGGCTATAAATGGGCCAAGCATTCCCGTGAACGAATTAATTAGCCCTAAAAAACCATTAAAAAATTGTCTAGTTTCAGGTTCAGTAACTTCAAACGTTAATAAGTTAAACGCCAAATAGTAACATCCATTTCCAATTCCTAAAATCGCTCCAATCAAAATTGTTGCTAATAATGTCTTCGTTTCGAAAAGTAAAACGACTATGTAGAATATTGCCAAAAAAGAAATACCCGCCCTTAAAATGACTACTCGATCAATTGTTTTAGCTAATCTGCCTGCTATAACGAATGTAAGGGCTTGAAAAAATGCGATCGAAAATTGGTACGAAGCAATTGGTAAATAATTATTTGATTGCTTCCACAAATAAACATTTACAAATGTGCTAGATAAAGCGGTCGCTAGAGTAAACAATCCACCGACACTTAGTAAAAGAATTAAATCTTTATTTAAATCTACGTCACCTAATAAAAATTTCCACTTACTCATAATAAACTCTCCTTTGTCTCATGAACTAGTTTTCCGAGTAAATGAAAATTTATCCTTTTTTAAACATAAAAAAAAACACTACTTAAATAAATTAAGTAGTGTTCATTTTTTATAAATTATTTAGCAGCTTGGTATAATTCTTCTACTTTTTCCCAGTTAACTACATTCCAGAATGCACCAACGTAGTCAGGGCGTTTGTTTTGGTAGTTTAAGTAGTAAGCATGCTCCCAAACATCTAAACCTAAGATTGGAGTTTTACCTTCCATTAATGGTGAATCTTGGTTAGCTGTGCTAGTCACTTCTAACTCACCATTGTTTACTACTAACCATGCCCAACCAGAACCGAAACGAGTTAATGCAGCTTGAGTGAAAGCAGATTTTAACTCATCTAAGCTACCGAATTTAGCGTTAATTGCTTCAGCAACTTCTCCAACTGGAGTGCCAGTGCCTTCTGGAGTTAATAAAGTCCAGAATAAGCTATGGTTAGCATGTCCACCACCATTGTTACGTACAGCTGTACGGATACCTTCTGGAAGTGCATCTAAGTTTGAAATTAATTCTTCAATTGAAGAAGCAGCTACTTCTTTACCTTCTAAAGCAGCGTTTAAGTTTGTTACATATGTATTGTGGTGACGATTGTGGTGAATATTCATTGTTTCTTTATCAAAGTGTGGCTCTAATGCATCATAAGCATAAGGTAATTGTGGTAATTCAAATTTTGACATTTTTTATTTCCTCCCAAAGATAATAGTGAATTTCAATTTAAAGTTATCAAATATACTGAAAGATTTCAATAGTAATGCTCAGAAAAGGGAAAGAAAGTAAAAAAGATTAATTTTTGGAAGAAAAATTATTCTGGACCGTAAGCATTAAAATCATCCTTTATTAATTTAAAAACTAAAACGAAAAAAGTCTTCAACATGATAGTTGAAGACTTTTTCACTAATTAAGGAGTAAGAGGGATTCGAACCCCCGCGGGCTGTTACACCCCTGTCGGTTTTCAAGACCGATCCCTTCAGCCGGACTTGGGTATTACTCCATAATAAAATATTGGTAGCGGCGGAGGGAGTCGAACCCACGACCTCACGGGTATGAACCGTACGCTCTAGCCAGCTGAGCTACACCGCCAAAATATATAAATGGCTCCGCAGGTAGGGTTCGAACCTACGACCACTCGGTTAACAGCCGAGTGCTCTACCACTGAGCTACTGCGGAATAATTCTTGTTGTCCTTAAGACAATATTTAATTTACCATGTTTCAAACTAGACGTCAACACTTTTTATTATTTTTTTATTATTAATTTATAATAACTATTTTTTAGTGAAAATAAATTGGTTTAAAGGGGTTTAAAGCCAAGCTTAAATACAATTCTTAAAACCATTGTCTTACTCTTCTTATTTACTCTTATCATTTTAATTAAAGTTTAATATTCAATTACCAAAAAAAGATTATAATATACAAAATAGCCCGAAAGTTACATAATAAATTTCGGGAAGTGAAATAACATTAAATAAGAAAGGATGAGTTTATGAATATATTTAAACAATTTTGGTTTAGTTTATACTCTCCAAAAACAATATCAAGATATAGACTCCAAAAAATCGGTAAAACAATCTTTTTTCTTTTCCTACTTGCAATTTTATATACTCTTCCGGGTTTCTTTTCATTTGAAAAAAACGTGAAGCTTCAGGTGAACAATGTTTCTCATTTGCTTAAAGATAATATCCACTCAATTTCTTTAAACAAAGGAGCTATATCAATAAACGATAATACGCCGTTCGAACGAAATATCGGCGATTATAAATATGCTTTTTATCCAAATGAAACAGTTATTCCTTCAAAATTAAAAAATGAACAATTTACTGTTGTTGTTTTAAAAAATAGAGTAATTATCAAAAATGATAAAGGCGAGCAAGATTTCCCTTACCCTTCATTAAAATCTAAAAAAATAAACAAAGCAGACGTTTCAAATTTTATTAAAAATATAAAAGAAGCTCTTCCAGTATTTTTAATCGCATTATTTTTCTTATTTTATTTAGGATCTTGTATCTTCATATTTATAGTTGCTACATTATTAGCGTTTTTAACAGCTTTATTTAAGTCGACTAAGCACTTACCCTTTAGACAACGCTTTGCAATGGTTTCATATAGCTTAACACTACCGACTGTTATCTATTTATTGCTAGGATTATTGAAAATCAATATACCATTCCAAACATTAATTTTTATTTTAATAACAGTTGTTATGTACACTTTAACAATTAAAAATTTACCAACTAAAAAATAATGTTTACTGAAGTGTGTTTCACACTTCTTTTTTTTGCTAAAATATTTATTAGTCCAAGCTCCTAATAGGAATATTCGTTGTGGACAAGCATATAGTCTACAAAAGGAGTGATTATTAATGAAAAAAATAGCTTTTTTACTTGGTTCTTTATTGCTTGCATATATAATATTCTTTGATTTACAAGTAGGGACGATCCCAACTAAACATATTGCTACAGTGGCAAAAGCAACAAAATCTGAAACAAAATCTGAAACAAAATCAATCTCACTTCCAAAATATGAAAAAATTCAAGTTAAAAACGGTGACACTGTTTTAGGAATTATCGAAGACCTTAACCCCGATTTTAACCAGCCAATTAGCCAAATTACAAAAGATTTTAGTGCATTAAACAATGGTCTTTCACCTACTAAAATTCAAAGTGGAAAATCATATAAATTCCCAATTTACTCTCCACAAAAATAAAATTTGTGATATATTTCTTTAGAACCAGTTGATAAAATGAGTAATCATGAAGAAAATATGATAATGTAGATTTATACAAAATAGAAATAAAGTTATTTTTGAAGGAGCGAGTTACTCGTGAACGAAATTACACATAGAAGTAAAACACGTGCAGTTAAAGTAGGTAATGTGGTTGTTGGTGGAGCAAATGAAATTTCGATCCAAAGTATGACTACAACAAAAACACACGATGTTGAAGCAACAGTTGCAGAAATTAAACGACTTGAAGAAGCTGGATGTCAGATTGTTCGAGTGGCAGTACCAGACGAAAGAGCTGCAAATGCAATCGCTGATATTAAAAAACAAATTAACATACCACTTGTTGCAGATATACACTTTGATTATAAATTAGCCTTAAAAGCAATTGAAGGCGGAGTAGATAAAATAAGAATTAATCCAGGTAATATCGGTCGTAAAGAAAAGGTTGAAGCAGTAGTAAATGCTGCTAAAGCTAAAGGAATTCCGATTCGTATCGGTGTTAATGCTGGTTCATTAGAAAAACGAATCTTAGAGAAATATGGTTACCCAACTGCTGATGGAATGGTTGAAAGTGCATTACATCATATTAAAATCCTTGAAGATTTAGATTTCCATGACATCATCGTTTCGATGAAAGCATCAGATGTAAACCTAGCAATTGAAGCTTATGAAAAAGCTTCAAAAGCATTCGATTATCCTTTACATTTAGGTATTACTGAATCAGGTACTTTGTTTGCTGGTACTGTTAAGAGTGCCGCTGGTTTAGGTGCGATCATTAGTAAAGGGATCGGAAATACAATGCGTATCTCATTAAGCGCAGATCCAGTTGAAGAAGTAAAAGTTGCAAGAGAATTACTTAAATCTTTCGGTTTATCATCAAATGCTGCGACATTAATTTCATGTCCTACATGTGGTCGAATTGAAATTGACTTAATTAGTATTGCGAATGATGTTGAAGAATACATTTCAACATTAAAAGTACCAATTAAAGTTGCCGTTCTTGGATGTGCAGTAAACGGTCCTGGTGAAGCACGTGAAGCAGATATCGGTATTGCTGGAGCTCGTGGTGAAGGATTACTATTCCGTCACGGGGAAATCGTACGTAAAGTACCAGAAGCAACAATGGTTGAAGAACTAAAACGCGAAATCGACATCATTGCCAAAGAAAAACTAGCTGAACTAGAAGCAGCAAAAGGTTAATAATAACAAAAAGGTTAAGGACATTGCTCCTTAACCTTTTTTATACTTTTCTAATCTTGTCAGATCGAATAATCTTGAGGAATAAATACCTTCAATTCATTTGGACGGACAAATACCCTTTCTCCAAGTTGAATATTTAGCTCGTAAAATAATTCGTTCATGAGTTCAATTTCAACATAATCATTTGTATCCTCTCGTAGAACCTCCACATATACGATTGGTCCTACAGCATGAATATGGGTTACGATTGCACTGATCGACGTTTGATTTGTTTCAAACTTTTCGATTGTAATTTGATGAGGACGAACATAACCGGTAACCTCATTATGTTCTTTATGTTCATGTTCAACTAATTCTGGTAACGGAATTTCTAATCCTCCACTTATTAAGCTTCCTTTATTTATCCTTCCATGAAATAAATTTACTTTGCCAAGAAAATCATAAACAAACGGACTTGCTGGTGTATGGTAAACTTCCTCAGGTGTTCCGATTTGTTCAATCGTCCCGCCATTCATAATGACAACTCGATCTGCAACTTCAAGTGCTTCCTCTTGATCATGCGTTACAAATATACTCGTAATATGAATTTCATCATGGAGTTTACGTAACCATCTTCTTAAATCCTTTCTCACTTTTGCATCCAATGCCCCAAATGGTTCATCTAATAATAATACACTTGGTTCAACAGCCAATGCTCTTGCTAATGCAACACGTTGTCTTTGGCCACCAGATAATTGAGAAGGAAATCGATTTGCAAAGCTTTCTAATTTTACTAAAGATAGTAATTCCATCACTTTCTCATTAATTTTTCTTTTTAAAGGACGTGTAGCTCTTGGTCTAACCTTCAAACCAAAAGCAATATTTTCAAAAACAGTCATGTGCTGAAATAAAGCATAATGCTGGAATACAAATCCTACATTTCTTTCTTTCACTTGCACATTTGCTACATCCTGATCTTCAAAAAATATTTCACCCAAATCTGGATTCTCTAAACCGGCAATGATTCGCAACAATGTTGTTTTACCAGACCCAGATGGACCTAATAAAGCAACTAATTCCCCTTTTTTAATATTTAAATCAATTCCTTTTAAGGCAGTTTCATTTTCATAACTTTTCATTACATTTGAAACTTTAATTGACATACAATCCTCTCCTATTGTTTCTCTTCCTTTAGAACTTTCCATTCAATAATATTTTTAATAACTAATGTCAGAATCGCAAAAATGGACATGAGTGACGCAACTGTATATGCTTGTGGAAATTGGTACTCATTATATAAATTTTCAATTTGAAGTGGCATTGTAATTGTTTCGCCGCGAATATGTCCAGATACAACAGATACAGCACCAAATTCTCCAACCGCTCTTGCATTGCATAATATAACGCCATACAAAAGTCCCCATTTAATTTTCGGAAGTGTCACCTTCCAAAAAATATGCCATCCGTTCGCACCCAAAGTTAGCGCAGCCTCTTCTTCAGCACTGCCTGTTGCCTGCATAACCGCAATTAATTCTTTCGCAACAAAAGGCAAAGTGACAAAAATTGTTGCTAAAACAATTCCAGGTGTTGAAAAAATGATTTTCAAATTATGTTCCTTTAACCAACCACCAAAAATCCCATTATTCGGACTAAATAATAGAACAAATAAAAATCCTGCTACAACTGGCGACACTGCAAAAGGTAGTTCAATTAAAGTTACTAATATATTTTTTCCTTTAAAATTAAATTTCGTTGTAGCCCAGGCAATCGAAACACCAAAAATTGCATTAAGCGGTAACGTAATAATCGTTACCAAAAACGTCAATTTAATTGCTGCTAACGTCTCATCATTTACAATCGCTTCTTTATAAACTCCAAAACCATCTTGTAAGGCCTTTATAAAAATTGAAACTAATGGAAGAAATAAAAATAACGCTAAAAAAAGTATGACAATACTAATTAACATGATCTGAATCGTATTGCCGTTCAATTTTGCTCTTTTATCAGTATTAGCATTCACTTCTAGTTCTCTCACAATCTTAAATTCTCTTTCCATTCTTAACCCTTACCCCCTTGAACAAAAGCACGATTTGCGTATCTTTGAAAAATACTAATGATCAATAAGAGTAAAAAAGAAGTTACTAATAACACAACAGCAAGTGCGGTTGCACCCGAGTAATCATATTGCTCTAATTTTGTCATAATTAACAAGGGTGTAATTTCAGTCTTCATTGGCATATTTCCCGAAATAAACACGACAGACCCATACTCACCTAAGGATCTTGCGAATGCTAAAGAAAATCCAGTCAATAATGCTGGTAAAATCCCCGGAAAAATTACTTTCCAAAAAATTTGAAAACGGTTTGCACCTAGACTTGCTGCTGCTTCCTCAACATCTTTTTGAAAATTTTCAAGAACAGGTTGAACCATCCTAACTACAAATGGTAACCCGATAAATGTAAGAGCTATAATAATCCCAAGTGGTGTATAAGCTATTTTGAAAGAGAAAAATTTACCAACCCAACCATCAGGAGAATACAATGTAGTTAAAGTAATACCAGCAACTGCAGTCGGTAATGCAAAAGGTAAATCAATGAATGCATCTACAATTCGTTTACCAGGAAAACGATAACGTACAAGCACCCAAGCTACTAATAAACCAAAAACAGCGTTAATAATCGCAGCAATAAAGGCAGTTCCAAAACTTACTTTATAAGACATTAGTACTCTATGTTCACTAACAATTTTTATAAATTTTGACCAACCTATATCGAAAGAATGCAAAAACAGCACCGATACCGGAAGAAAAATAAAAAAACTTATATATAATATTGAAAATCCAAATGTTAATCCAAATCCAGGTAGGATTCTTTTCTGCTTCTTAAACAAATTTTGTCAATCCTCCTTAAAATAAAAATCAAATAAAGAAGACTTGGCTTAAGCTCTAGTAAAACGCCCAATAAAGTCCAATGTCCTCCTTATTTTCCACTTACGTGATTATTGATAAATTTGGTCAAATACTCCACCATCATCAAAATGCTTCGATTGAGCTTTACCCCATCCTCCGAAATCTTTATCAATTGTTAACAGTGGCAGGCTAGGATATTGTTCACTATATTTAGCGAGTATCTCTTTATCTCTTGGACGATAATAATTTTCGGCGATGATCTTTTGACCTTCTTTGCTATAAAGATAAGATAAGTACGCCTTTGCTACTTCTTCGGTTTTCTTTTCCTTCACATTTTTATCAACAACCGCAACAGGTGGCTCAGCTAGAATACTAATCGAAGGATATACAATTTTATATTTCCCCTCACCTAATTCCTTCTCTGAAAGTAATGCTTCATTTTCCCATGCAATTAACACATCTCCAATTCCTTTTTCAACAAATGTAGTTGTTGAACCACGTGCACCAGTATCTAATACTGGAACGTTTTTATATAATTTCTTCATAAACGCTTTTACTTTTTTCTCATCGCCATTATATTTTTTGTCTGCATAGCCCCAAGCAGCTAAATAATTCCACCTTGCACCACCCGAAGTTTTTGGATTTGGAGTAATGACTTGAACTCCTTTTTTCGTTAAATCATCCCAATCCTTAATATTTTTCGGATTTCCTTTCCTTACTAAAAAAACAATTGTTGATGTATAAGGAGTTGAATTGTATTTAAATTCTTTTTGCCAATTAGGGGATATTAGTTGTGCCTTTTCATTGATCGAATCAATATCATATCCAAGAGCTAGTGTAACTACATCAGCATCTAAACCGTCGATTACTGCTCTAGCTTGCTTTCCAGAACCACCATGAGACTGCTTAATTGTTACAGTTTGGTGATGTTCTTTTTCCCAATATTTACTAAAAGCTTTATTATAATTTTCATATAATTCACGAGTTGGATCATAAGAAACATTTAACAATTCCACTTTTTTATTTGCCGCTTCAGTATTAGTAGCCTCAGATTTATCATCCTTCAAGGTCGCATACAATACTCCCGAAACTGCTAATACAACAACTACTGAACTAATAACCCATTTCTTTGCCCCCACAATAATCTGCCCCTCTCAATTTCAATTTTCCGATTTTTATTTGTACCCACCTCTACACTTCAACACATTAAAATCTCCCCTTTAAGGCACAAATGTAAAGAAAACTCGTCGATTGCCTAGCCTTTTAGGCGAAGGCAGAGACGTAGTTGCACTTATACTTTATTCCTATAATTGGCCACTACGCCGAGTACTCCTCATCGCTGCCAATTTATCCTTTTTAAAGTGCAAAAAGACCCTTAACTAATGAAAATAGTTAAGGGCCTTTGGTCTTCCAATCAGCCATATTGATTTTTTATATAAGCTTAATAATAAACAGACTATTCCTATGTGTCAACTATGATTTTAGAAAATTTTAAATTATTTCTCTTATTTTTAACTTTTTATACAATCCTCATTGTATACTCATTATATTTACTATTTACATTAAATTTTATGGAGGATTTCATGCTAATTGAGTCATATTTTAAACACATCCGTTTAAATAAACCCCAAACAATTTCATATTCCTCATTAAAACAAATTCATAAACACCACTTACTTTCAATACCATTTGAAAATATCGATATTATTTCTCAAATACCGCTCTCAATGAATCCTTCTGAAATTATGAAAAAAATAGCAAATGGTAAGCGTGGTGGGATTTGTTTTGAAACGAATTCATTACTTTTTTCAGTTCTACAGGAATTAGGTTTCAATGTATCATTTATTTCAACTAAATTTTGGAATGAAGAAAAACAGTGTTGGAATCCCGAATTTTCACATTTATCAATATTAGTCAAAATTGACAATCAAAACTATCTCGCAGACGTAGGAATTGGTGGCGGTTTTTTAGAACCACTCTTGCTTCGTGACCATTATGAATACTCAGATTCAAATGGATCCTATCGAATGATTAAACAAGACGATTCGAATTTCATACTTCAAAAATTCAGTGGAATTTGGAAGGATTTACTTTTCATTTCAACTATCCCAAAACAGCTCCAACAATTCGAAGAACAATTTCTATACTTCCAAACTAGTAATGAAACAATTTTCACCCAATATAAAATCGTCAACTTATTAACGAAAGAAGGAAGAATTTCATTATCAGATCACCAATTAAAAGTAACGAAAAATCATAGAATCTGTCTAACTGAAATAAAAAGTCAAAATGAGTGGCAATCCATTTTTAATAATCTATTTAATCAAAAAGCAGAAATAAAAGGTTAAACGATTTTGCCATACCTGAATATTTCCCTTTTACTCCCTTTACTCCTAAAACTTCTAATAAATTAGTTAATTTTGCACAAATTAACTGTAATCGAAGTGAAGGGAGCAAATAAATTGAAAAATCGCGAAAAGCAAAACAGCAATATAAGAGAAAGAAGAGAAGACGAAATAAATAATATAAATCAGAGCCAAAAAAATAACCAACCACTTCCTCAGGCAAAGGATATTGAAGAAATAGAATATTAAATAAAAATAAACCTTCTTTTTTAGAAGGTTTACTTTATGTCATCTCATTTTACTAATCATATGAATCACTTCTTCTACTATATAAGGCACTTCTTCAAAAGCATTTCTAATATGTAATCTCTCCGTTAACTTATGGGCATCTTTTCCGAACGGTCCGATATTTAATACAGGCGCATTTAATTTTTCCATTAAACTAAAAGGTAAAGTATAACTATCTCCCCATACAGGTGTGTTCAACTCGAATGCTGTCCAGCCGCCAGTCGAATCACTGTAATTAACATAACTTAAGTCGCTTATTCCATTAAAATAGTGAATACGTTTTACAGGTAAATTAAACTGGTTATTAGCAAGCTCAGAAGAAAATTTAATACACTGCTCTACCAACTCATCTCCAGTAGAATTTATTGCTGGATAGTAAGGTGGCGCAAATAATATGATAATAGCAGGTGCAAGCTCCTGACATTCAATCATTAAATTGTCTGCAATTCTAAAGGACTTCTCACGATCATCCCACTCACTGTGCGAATGAATTTCTTTTTTTAGGTTCAACATATATTCTTCGCCGAGCTTTTTTATTGCATATTGCTGCAAGTCTGTATATTGGATAACTTTTACTTTTCCAATTGGATTTACATTATGTCTTTTACAAATATTTTCATATTCAAAATTACATTCTTCAGCAGCTTCGTGTGCTATTTTTTCGAATAAATTAAAAACCTCAGAAGCATTTCTTTTCATTAAAAACACATTGTATAGCGCACATGAACGAAAAGGTGTTTGAGTCGAATACTCTAACCTCAAGTCCTTCTGCTGTAGTGTAACTGGTAACGGAGTCTTCTCACCAAAATCAGTCTCTTGAAACTCCTCATTCCACTCCATTTTTCTAGTTAAAAAAGATGCAATATATGGAGATGTTATGCCACTTAATGGTTCCCCAGCATGAGTTTCTTTTCCATAAAATAATGCTGCTGGCATAATTTTACCAATTGTACCAGAGTAAATATAATACTTTGGATCTCCTGGTTCTTGTGAGAATACGGGCTCACCATTTAAAAATAACTTAAAATTCAAATCATATTCTTCCTGTAGATTGACAAGTGTTGAGACCGCGTCACGCATTCCAGCCGAATTTACCTCTTCGTCAGGAACAGTTAATAATAAAAGATTAATTGGCCATTCCTCAATACTAGCTTTCTCAATAAGACTCATATGCATCGCAAGTCCCATTTTCATATCCATCGAACCACGACCAAATATATATTCACCAGAATTCAAATCATTTTGAACTTCTTTCGAAAATTCATTTAACCGTTCATGAAAAGCATTTGTTAAATCCTCAATTTTTGTAGACAGATGTTCAAGCTCACCATATTCTTCTGTATTTACCGTATCAAAATGACTGATTAGACAAATGGTATCTTTTATATCTGGCCTTTTATACAATGCAGTTAAAAATTTCCGACCTTTATCTGAATCATGTAACTTCAGTTGATGTGGTAGGTCTTTAAAATATTGCAAACCAGATAGCTTGTTAAATAAATTAATTGGAAATTGCCGTTCCCCATCTGTTAACGTTATACTTTTCCAACTAACTAGCTCTGTAAGTAATGTTTTCAAGTTTTCAGGTGAATTCCATAGCATCTTATTCATATCTGTCCCCCATAATCATTCTGTAGTTTAAGTTTCAATATCTCTAAGATTGTTAATAGGTAATTCGATCAATATCTCACCTATTCTAGAAATGTAACTTAATACCTTTTTTTAAGAGTAGAAACGATAAAAAATAAAAAACCATCTATTACTAGATGGAAAAAATTAAAAGCAGTATATTGTCAGAGTAGTCCTTAAAACTTAATCTAATTACGAGCGCTTGGCAGGCTGTCTGACGCTTAATATTGAGCACCATTTATATTCCATACAATAAAAGTACACACAAAAATTAGTCCAAATAAGAACATCAATATAAATCCCGATAATTTTGCTAACCCTTTTTCTTCTTTTATAATTGCTATTACACCTGTAATTAAGCTTGCAAAAAGACAAATATAATAAATATAAAATGATAAAACTTTTATTGTATTTAAAGTTTCGATTGTAAATGCAAAAATTGCACTTATTAAACTCCCCAAAACAAAAAAGTATGCTAACTTACCAATTTTTTGGCTAAACTTTATTACGCCATTTGTAATAATTCCAAAACAACTAATTAAGGAAAGCCAAAAAATTCCTTCTAAGATTCTTCTACTAACAATTGGCAATGGCTTAGCAAAATGTCCTATTAATGAAATAAATATGACAAACAATAATATGAAGACATTTCTTCTATATTTTTTGAGCTCCTGCAAACCACTCAGCCTCCTAGGCTATAAGTTTATTAAACATCTTGCCCCAATGCATACTATTCAACAATAGAGACAATTCCCCTCTATTTAACAGATAAATTAATAAAAAAAAGAACAAAAGTTCCCGTTTCATGTCGAAAAACTTTTATAAAGCCCATATTGCAAACGTATGTTCTTTATTTTATAATTTAGATATGGATAGAATAGAATATGGTACTGGATAGACAGGCGTTCAGAATATTTGAGTCATATTTCTTTCAAATTAAGGAGTGAAGTGGACATGTCATTAGAATTAATCCCTTATTTAATCATGGATGGAAATGCTCAAGAAGCAATCAATTTTTATGAAAAAGCACTTGATGCAAAGGTATTATTTAGTCAAACTTATGGAGAAGTTGGAGACGATTCAGAAGGAAAAATACCGTCTGATGCTAAGAATTTAATTATGCACGCAACGATCCAAATCGGAAAATCCGTATTAATGCTTTCAGATACTTATCCTGGTTACCCGTTCCAAAGTGGAAACCAAGTAACAATTTGTATTTCCACAAATGAAATTGAAATTTCAAAACGATTTTTTGAAGGCCTTTCAGAAGGTGGCGAAGTAGAATTACCTTTACAAGATACTGGATTTAGCCCATGTTACGGTAAAGTAGTAGACAAATTTGGCGTACTATTCCAAGTATTTACACACCCTGCTGGACAGCAATAATCTTATTATTAATTCCTCACCTATTCTTGAATACATTGCTTGTTTAATTTTACATATTTCTAAACTTCCAGGTACCAAAAAATTAAAATTTTTAGTTAGAAATTTATACATAATTTACAACAAAAAAACGACTCGGCAAAATATGTCTGAGTCGTTTTGATAAATTATATTCTTCTTTGGATATACCTTACAACGTTCGTAACTAATTTTCTTGGCATAAATCGAACAGAATTTGCTAGTATTTTATTCGTCATTCCTGGAATCACAATTGTTTTTCCACCTCTAAATCCCTTATATGCTACTTTAGCAACATCTTTTACATTCCCAACGCCACTTTGGAATAAATTTGATTCATGCATATTAGCACGTTTTCCAAAATTAGTTTCTGTTGCACCAGGACAAACAGCCGTTACATTAACATTTGTTCCTTTCAGTTCATTGGAAAGTGCTTCAGTAAAAGAAAGAACATAAGACTTTGTAGCATAATAAACAGCCATTAATGGTCCAGGTTGAAATGCTGCAGTGGATGCAATATTCATTACTCCACCTTTATTTCTTTCAATCATCCCTTTTAAAAACAGTTTTGTAAGATGTGTAACTGTACGTATATTTAAATCAATCATGTTTAACTCTTCGTCTAAACTTGTAGTTGCAAACTCCCCAAATAATCCAAACCCAGCATTATTCACTAAATAATCAATTTGTATATTTTTAGCATTTAGTTCCTTTTGTAAAGAAACTATTTCCTCTTCCTTAGATAAATCCTTTGAAAATAGTTGAATCTTTACTTTCGACATTGATTCAATTTCACTTTTTACTTTCATTAAATTATCAATCGATCTTGCTACTAAAACTAAATCGAATCCATCTTTTGCAAATAAAATAGCTAATTCTTTACCAATTCCTCCAGATGCCCCTGTAATTAATACGGTCTCGTTTGTCTTCATCATTTTTTCTCCTTACTGTTCACACTTATATTATTTATCGATTAATCCTAATTGAGATTATATGTTTAAACATTTAAACATATGGGATGAAACTTACTATACCTTATAAAAGATAAAAAGACAATCATATATTGCCCTGAGAATGTTAAAATAAGCAAGCATGCTTAACTTATTTCACAAGTTTCTTTTCAATCTGCTCTGTTAAAGCAGATTCTTGATTTTCTTTTGAAACTAAATGGCAGTAGATAACACAATAACTGATTATTTATATTATCTTAAATTAGGAGTGAACTATAATCAATACGATTATAAGAATAACAGGAATTGCTTTATTTATTATAAGTATACAAGTTTTAATTAGGGGTATTGTTCCTAGGTTCAATAGCTATCAGTTTAAATTCAAATTTATTTTATCACTAGTTCCAGATCAGTATGCTTTATTAGCTTATATCATTATCCTCATTATTGGCCTTTTCCTTATAACTATTACAAAAAAATTTGATAATGAGTAAAAGGATTATCAAAGCAAGGTAAAGTTATTGAACTAACTCATTGATTTAGTTATATAAGATATTAGGAGTGAGTTGGAAGAAATGGATATGATAATTAAGGAAATAAATGAACTTTTTCTGACCTTAAATTTTAATAAAATAGTGATTAATGATATAGAAAACTTTGAATTCAATGGCGAGTATTATATGCTAACAAATTCTGGAAGTAACTACTATCTAGAATGTGTGTGCATTATCATTAGAAGAAGCATATGAGGATTTGGAGGCATATTCTTCAAAACTATATTCATTTGATGAATTAAAAGTAATTATTAAGAATGATATTACGAAACTCTTATTCAAATAATGCAATGCATTGGTTAAAGATCACGAGTTGTTCACAGCTCGTTTTTTTATTCAACAAAATGGCAGATTAGTACAATAAGGAATTTGCAAACTTATAGTTAAAAATGGAAAAATATATTAATGTTAGTAGTATCATCTTAGGAAAATCTTCTTAGTGAATATAATAAATTGAGTAACTAAAGGAGAATAAAAATGAAAAAAATTCTTTTGTTTTCAGTAAGTTTTATCATATTATTTGTTGCTTTAAATGTATTCTCAGGTATGCTTTTAACGGTATTTTATCAGCCTGATATAGCTAATTAATGGAGTAATATTTCAAAATTGCCAAATGAGGTTGTTTTTGTGGAAAATTCATCTGTATCTCCATTCATTATTACAATGTTATCGGTTATTATCGCATTTGTTATACAAAACCGTTTTGCTAATGCTAATTAAAATATAATTGAGTTAACTAACTAATGCGATTCTTCAATAACGAAGGAACGTTTAATGAACTACTTCATATGTCCATAAATCATCTTTCATAGTTCTTAATGAAGTAATGAAACTACCTTTTTTCTTTATTTCAGTAGGAGAGATCACGAGTTGTTAACAGCTCGTTTTTTTTATGCAACAAAATGGCAGATTAGTTAAATAAGGATTTCGCTAAAAATAGTAGTTCTTTTTCTTCATGTAATAGGAAAATATCTTCCAATTGATTCATCTTTAGGTTCGTAGAAGGAAGTTGTATTGCTTGAGTGGAATGTAACTTTAGAAAATAATTAAAAAAAGGAGATTTATATGAGGAAAATTTTAATGATGTTTTGTTGTACACTACTTTTATTTGGTTGTTCGATGAACTCGAAAACAGAAAGTAAAGCTAGTCAAACTGTTGCAATTGTTGCCGTTACGTCAGTTAACACAATTGTTTATACCTCAAAAGAAAACAGTGACCAATTAAAAGAAATTGAAAAAGGGTTTGACGCAAAAAAGGTGCAATCTGGACAAAACGAAACCCCAACGACTGATTTAACTCTCTCGTTTATCAATGATTCGGGTAAAAAAGTGGAATACAATGTGAACTACAAACAAAATTTAGTAACTGCTTTAGGTGGAAAAGTATACAAACTTGATTCTAAGACAATCCAATCTCTTCAAGAACAGTTTATGAATTAATTATGTTCAACTAACGCAGTGCATTATTTGATAAACGTGATCGACGATTTTGTCGGTCCTTTTTTATTGAACAAAATGGCAGATTAGTTCAATAAGAAAAAGAAAATTTTCACTATGGTATATCATTTCAGGACTAATTAATTGGTATAATCATATAGAATTAATTTTAATTAAAATACAATTTAATAAAGGGGTTCAATATGACTAAAATGAATTTACCGTATGGAGTAACAGGGGGATATTACATGCCTGGAGAGGATCCTGAGCCACCCTCAATAAATAAGTTCGATTTTTATGAAAGATGTAAAAAAATAGCATTAAAAAAACATATACAATATGAGATATTAAGATATTTAGAAGAAGATTGTAATAATTTCTATGCAGTAAAGTTTTTCTTTCTACCCCAACCTATATATGCAGTTGTAAATGCGGCACATCCATTTATAGCATTTTGTCTTGATGATGAATACAGTAAATTTGGAAACTCATTCCCATTGTATTTTATCGACTATGAAGAGTTGGCAGAAGAGTTTTCGGGGTATACAGTTATGAAAGTAATTGAATTGAACAAGCAATTTAATATTGAAGAACATGAGGAGTTAAGAAATATTCGTACTATTAAAGAACAAGTCAAATATTGGAACCCTATAACAATTGGTGATGTAATGTTTAATTATTGGGATTAATCTTGGTATCGCCTTTAAATTTCGTATAAATCAATTTAAATAAAGCTTTTTCTTGTTCAACTACTATGAAAATAAACTTCTGTAAATTCGATAAAAAGGCAATACTAAATAGAAGCAGCTCATTCGTTTTTTAAAAAAAGAGGAGCGACTTATTGTTGGTGTTTATGGACTGATCAAATAGATTAAGAGGCTTCAGTTATTGATACGGAATAGCCTAAGTTTTCTAATCTTCGTACCGAATGGCGGACAATTGATTCCTGTCTTTGTTTATCAAAATAATCTTCGCCTAGGTCGACATACATTTCTTTTCGGGTTAAAAGGTAATATGCAATTCTTAACATCGCATGGGCGACAACGATTGCAGCTTTACTTTT